>NZ_PKOZ01000007.1 GCF_002946355.1 Pradoshia eiseniae | reverse complement strand
ACACTGGGCTATCTAACACCTGTAGAATTTAAACAGCAGACCTTATAATTTTTGTCCAGTTTAGTGTGGACAATCCAAGATAGCTAAGAAATGTTTAGCTATCTTCTTTTTTTATAGGTTGTTCGAAAGGAAGCTGCTTTAAGGCCAGCCCGCTGAAGTGATGAAGAGGAACCCATCAGAGCGTGCAAATAGATCTTGGGAATATATTAGTAAACCACTCCACAGCGAGTGGTTTTTTTATTTATAAGGCCTTATCTGCCTAAATTATGGTATTGTATTAATATTCATAATTGTTTGCAGGAAAAGAGTTGGGGGATATGTCAAGCAGGCTCATGCAGGGAGCTTTTATTTTGACAGTTGGTTCAGTGCTTTCAAAGGTTCTTGGGGTTTTGTATGTGATTCCGTTTAATATGCTGCTTGGGGCAGAGGGGGCAGGCTTGTATTCCTATTCATATGTCCCTTATTCGATTTTTATCAGCATTTCGACAGCAGGAATCCCGCTGGCCCTGTCTAAAAGCATCTCGAAATATAATTACTTAGAGGAATATAGGGTTAGTCAGCAATTATTTCGTGCCAGCGTGAAATTAATGCTTATCACTGGAATCCTTTCCTTTCTAGCGATGTACAGCTTAGCCCCATTCCTTGCTAGCATCAGCAGCTATGGCGGAAGGGGATTTGCCGCAGAGGATATAACGACAGTCATGAGGGCGGTCAGCTTTGCGCTCATCATCATCCCTTGCATGAGTGTCTTTAGAGGTTACTTTCAAGGTCATTCTGACATGAAACCTACGGCTATATCACAGGTTATAGAGCAGCTTGTCCGAATTGGCTTCCTCTTGGCTGGGGCTTATGTTGTCATTAAGGTATTGGGTGGGAGTATTGTGACGGCTGTAAGTGTGGCGACCTTTGCTGCAGCGGTTGGTGCTGCAGGAGGCTCCTTTGTGCTATGGAGGTATTGGAAGAAAGATCAGGGTATTAGGGCAGAACGATTGAGAAGAGACCGGGGAACCTTTCAAATTAAAACACTTCCATTGTTCAAGGAAATACTCGTAAGTTCATTTCCCTTCGTCATGGTTGGGATATCTATGTCGATGTACCAGCTGGTTGATAACCTCACCTTTACAAGAGCAATGGCTTCCATCGGACAAGGAAAAGAAGCCATTCAATCCGCAGTTGGAATCTTGATCTTTACCACTCAGAAGCTGGTCTTGATTCCTAACACATTAGCGACTTCTTTATCCATTGCTTTAATTCCAGTCATAACGAGTGCGTACATGAAGAGAGACTCAAGCTTGTTCCAGAGGCATTTAACTCAATCCTTTCAGGGGCTGTTCTTCATCATAATTCCTGCTGTGATGGGCATGAGCGTGTTGGCGAGCCCGCTCTACACGGCCTTTTACGGTTTCAGTGAATTAGGCACTGAGGTACTGGCAGCATACGCGCCAGTCGCCATTCTTTTCGCTTTATTTTCGGTGACAGCAGCCGTTCTGCAAGGTACGAACTATCAAAAGTACACGGTACTGAGCTTACTGACCGGCTTTTTATGCAAGCTTACCTTCAATATTCCGCTTATTCAGCTGTTTGAGACAAGGGGAGCAGTTTATGCAACGGCTTTCGGCTATTTGGTTACATGCTTTCTTAATTTGTATTTTATCCGTTATTTTACTGGATATCGTTATCACCTTTTGGTGAAGCGCGGTGTGGGCATATTGATTTTATCTTGCATTATGTATGTGGCTGTGCTGGCACTAGAAAATTTATTAGGTATAGCCATCAACCCGGAAAAACGTTTCGGTTCGATTCTAACTGTGATCATATGTGCGGGAATAGGAGCGGGCCTGTATGGTTATTTAGCCTATCGAACAGGTCTCCTGAATAAAGTTTTTGATGGAAAGATAGATGGGGTAATCGAGAAATTCCGGCTGTATAGAAAGCAAAGCAGATAATAAGATACTTTGTTGGGTATTTATCCCAATTAAGAAAAGGGTTATAATTATTCTGTAAATACGGGTATTCAATATACTTTAAGAAAGTATTTTTTGCCGAATTAGTTCAGGATCCTTTGCCGAGATGCTGTAAAAGCAGAGGATAGGGTTACGGAAGATTTGGTTGCATAATTGAAATCATAATGGTTAAGGCGGAGTGAGTACGGATTCATAGCTCATTGAGGTGTCCTTTAATGAATGAAGGGGAGGATTTACATGAGTAATAAGCTATCAATAATACAATCTCAAGACCTGCTAGCCATCTTAGAAGAACGTTTCAAGAAAAACATGCACCGGCATGAAGGGGCCGAATGGACGGTCGTCCGAGAGAAGCTTGAAGCAAATTCGGACAAGCTTTGGTCCCTGTACAGGATGGAAGAAAGCGGCGGAGAACCGGATATCATTGCAAATGATCAGCAGGCAGGAGAATATATCTTTTGTGATTGTTCAGCAGAGAGCCCTAAAGGCCGGAGAAGTGTATGCTATGATCGCGAAGCGTTAAATGCGAGAAAGAAAAATAAACCTGAAACAAGTGCCATGGATATGGCTGCTGACATGGGGATTGAAATTCTTACAGAAGGACAGTATCGCCAGCTGCAGAGGCTTGGGGAGTTCGATTTGAAAACATCGAGCTGGGTGAAGACGCCGCCGTTCATTCGTCAACGCGGCGGGGCCATTTTCTGTGACCGGCGCTATGATACTGTCTTTATGTATCATAATGGGGCAGATTCTTATTATGCTGCCAGAGGATTTAGAGGCCTATTAAAGGTATGAAAGATTGGCTCTGATAGTACATCAGGGTCTTTTTTTTATGCTCAAAAGGACGTAAAATGCTAAAAAGTTTACTATTTACCAAATAAGGGTAATGTTATTTATCGCTTTTTCTAGTTAGCAAGCTACTGAGAGAAAGACTTTATGTAATTGACAGAAAGGAACATTTGATGAAGAACGTATCAAACGTATTTTGGATTACTGTTGCTCTTGTACTGGCAGCCGTGGTGTTTGGTGTTGCAGCACCGGCTAGCTTTGAGGAAGCTACGGCAAATTTACAAGCATTTCTGACCAGTTCCTTTGGCTGGTATTATCTTCTTTTAGTGACGATTATAGTTATGTTTTGCGTATTTCTTATTTTTAGCCCAGTTGGCACCATTAAGCTTGGTAAGGCTGATGAGAAGCCGGAGTTTTCAAACGCTTCCTGGTTTGCGATGTTGTTCAGTGCCGGTATGGGAATTGGTCTTGTGTTTTGGGGAGCAGCTGAGCCCCTATCTCATTTTATGACTCCTCCTTTGGCAGAGGGTGGAACACCGGAGGCACAAAAAGAAGCATTGCGATATACCTTCTTCCATTGGGGCTTACATGGGTGGGGGATTTATGCATTAGTAGCGCTTGCTCTGGCCTATTTTCAGTTCCGAAAAAATGAGCCGGGTTTAATTTCTTCTACTCTAAAGCCAATCCTGGGAAAGAGCATGAATGGACCTTTAGGAACGCTGGTTGATGTATTAGCCGTCTTTGCAACTGTCATTGGGGTTGCGACTACATTAGGGTTTGGGGCTGCACAAATTAATGGCGGATTATCTTATTTGTTTGATATTCCGAATAACTTTACTGTCCAATCTATTATTGTTGCAGTCGTGACTGTATTGTTTATCCTTTCTGCCTGGTCCGGACTAGGGAAGGGCATCAAATATTTGAGCAATACAAATATGATTTTGGCTATCATACTCTTTGTTTTAATGTTCATTCTTGGCCCTGCCGTGCTCATTATGAATATGTTCACGGACTCACTCGGAGGATATATCCAAAACATTGTCCAAATGAGTTTTCGGATTGCCCCTTTGAATGGAGAACATCGTACATGGATTAATAATTGGACCATCTTTTATTGGGCATGGTGGATCTCGTGGTCCCCTTTTGTCGGGATATTCATCGCGCGTGTATCAAGAGGCCGGACTATCCGTGAATTTATGATTGGTGTCTTATTGATGCCATCTCTTGTCAGCTTTTTATGGTTTTCTGTTTTTGGTACTTCAGCGATTGAGGTACAGAAGGCAGGAAATATTGATTTGTCAAGCATCGCAACAGAAGAGGTCTTGTTCGCGATACTAGGGGAGTTCCCATGGTCAACCATTCTATCGATAGTGGTCATTACCCTTGTTTCGACATTTTTCATTACATCAGCCGATTCAGCGACCTTTGTGCTGGGCATGCAATCGACCTATGGATCTCTTACGCCGCCAAATTCTGTTAAAGTCGTATGGGGGATTGCTCAATCTGCCATCGCGTTGATTCTTTTGTATAGCGGCGGGCTGCAGGCCTTGCAGAATTCATTGATAGTAGCAGCTTTGCCATTTTCAATCATTCTCCTGCTGATGATGTTATCACTCTATCGATCGTTGGCGCAGGAGAAAAAAGACCTGGGCTTATACTTTAAACCGAAGAGACCGAAGGAGAAAAAGATAGAGGAGCGGGCTTAATGCCGCTCCTTATTTTTGTTCTTCTCAAAGGGCTGTCATCATAATAAAAGCTTTCGTGCGGATCAATTGCTTTATCCTCCTATGGTAACAGGGCAAAAGGAGGAACTTGTATGTCTTCATTTCAATATTCGTCTTCGTTGTTCTTGATATGATTTTCTAATGATAAGAAATACCAGTTTAAAAGGAATATCGTCATTCTTTGTCGAATGTCAGTATGAAAGGTTTGAATATGAGCTTGTAGGTGATATATAGGTGTTTAAGCCATAGATACTCACTTTATCATGAACATTCATGATAACCTCTATTTTCGATAGGAGATATCTATATTAGCAGAAACCCTTATTCGAGAAGGAAACTGAAACGGAAATCTGCTAGAATCCCGCTATTTTTCGATTGAGTATGATGTTATTAAACATGATTAAGGGGCAGGAGAGGGGGGCTGCAATAAAATGAGCAATGCACTCTACATATTATATGCCATATTATTAGGTGTTTTAGCTTTTATAACCGGAGAGATTGTCACCTTTGTCATGCTGGGATTCATCCTTCTGAGCCTGACCAATATCCATACGACTCTTAAGAAAATATATCTTCAAAATGAAAGGAATTCTGAGGTCAAAGAAAAATAGCAAATTTAGGGGGATTGAGAATTGAGATTTACGCTTAAAGGCCATGAATTGAGCAAGATTCATGATATGAAAAAATTGATGTTGATGTTGTCTCAGGCATGCTTGGATGAGCTGCAGAAAGAGGGAGATAAGAAGATTCAAATAACGACCTCTCACTGCTTGATTATCGCAGATAAATTACATATGAACGAACCAGATGCGGATGATCTGACCTTATTGGAACGGTCTGTTTGGGAAGCAGAGGATTCCTTATTCCCCATTATTAATGAGGGGAATGTGACCAATCTAAGTGGAATGATTCTGCTTAGAAATGTGAAAATCATTCCGTTTGCCGCACCTGACAAGATCATCGAAATTGATTCCTATGCTCTTTATACAGATCACATTATGGGCTTTAGCATTGCTGAAGGAGAGTAGTATTCTATGTGGAAACAGAGATTAATTGAGACTTCGAGGGGCTGCTTCGAAATCTTTATAAGCGGGAGCGGGGAGGCTCTTTGTGTCACACACTTATACAGTGAATTTAATGAGCGAGGCTATTATTTTGCAGATGCCTTTACGGAGAATTTCACTGTGTATTTGGTCAATTTAAAGGAAGCGGGCAATTCATGCAAAGCGGATACTGCAGCCGAATTAAGTATGACAGAGACGGCAATGGATTTAGAGGCTATCAGGATTGCGCTTGGTTTGGAGCAGTGGGGATTTGCCGGTCATTCTACTGGCGGTATGCTGGGTTTGGTTTACGCCATTTTGTTCCAGGATTCTATTTCCAAGCTAATGATAGGAGGAGCGGCTGCTTCAAGGAGGTACATGGAACATGAAGCTAGCATGTATTGCCCCAAAAACCCGCTTAATAGAAGATTGAAAGAGATCTTTGCGATATTGGATTCGCCGGATGCCACCTTTGAGGAGAAAAGGGCGGCAAACCAAGAATGGACCGATATGTCGCTTTATCATCCGTCAAAAAGGGATGAGTATTTTAACAAGCCTTCTAGCGGCAGGGTTGTGTGGAAGAGGCTAGATTATTATTCCTTTAAGGAATTGCCGAATTTTGATATTGAAGAGAATCTCGGACTTATTTCCACACCAACCATTGTATATGGCGGAAGGTATGATGCCCAGTGTCCCTTTGTATTTTCAGAGGAAATATATGAAGGCATCAGAAATGCAAGGCTGTTTGTGTTTGAGGAGAGCAATCATGTTCCCTATTTAGAGGAGAAGGAGAAATTTGCGAGTATGATAGAAGATTTCAGTTCACTAGCGTATTTTTAGATAACAAATGGAGGAACTAACCAGATGGGGGATAGCAAGATGATTGAATTTAAGCCAATTGACCGAACCAATTACAATGAGTGTCTGGAATTAAAAGTAGCTGAGGAGCAGAAGAACTTTGTCGCGCCCAATATAGATTCCCTCGTCCAAGCAGCTTATGAGCCGGATTTCTATCCAATAGGTATCTATGAGGGAGGGAAGATGGTCGGATTTATTTTATATGATTTTGATTATGAATTAAATGGCTGGTCCATGAGCCGCTTCATGGTTGATGAGAAATACCAGAACAAAGGGATTGGGAATGCGGCTTTGAAGGCATTCGTCGATTTTTTCACCTGTAAACATGGCCGCCTGCCGCTCTATACGAGTGCGGAAGTAGACAATACTGTCGCCATTACCTTGTATGAGAAATATGGTTTCGAGAGGCAGGAAGTGTTTGGGTATGAGTCTGGTGGCAGAACATACAGGGAAATTCGATTGAAGCTACAATTGTAATAGGTTAAAGAAAGGGATGCTCTGTCAATAATCATACAGGGCATCCCTTTCTCATAAAACTGCAGGAAATTCGTCAAAAATCATATTGAGCTTCTTGTTCCTCACGAATCTTTGCGAAGGTTTTTGACAGGACAATCGTATCTTCCACTAATCGTTCTATCCGAAATAATACATCATCATTGGTTATTTCCTTTCGATGAAAGTCTTTCTCTTCAATGAATACATATGTCTGTACTATTTCCGCTTTCATATAAGCGAGGATTGGTTTTAGCTGCTGCTCTGCAACAAGATAATGCTTTGGTGAGCCAGCAGTCACAATCATGCTGACTACCTTGTCCCGAAAAGCTTGAACTGGCAGCAAGTCAAAAATGTTTTTGAGTGTGGCAGGTAATGACGCCTGGAAGATTGGCGTGCCAATAATGAGTACATCTGCCTCCATTATCGTTTTGGTAACAAAGCCTGTGTCACCTTCATAATCTAGGTAATTCCGGCCGTCGCTGAACTGTATGTCGTATTTTGCTAGGTCAATTAATGTTACATCGACATCAGGATATTGTTTCTTTAAGAGGTCTATTGCTGTATTTAATGCTGTCAGTGTTTTTGAACCGATTCGAGAACCGGATAATGCAACTGCCTTCATTTTGATTCCTCCTTACTTCTGCGCTGTATACTTCCGGATGGCTGGCAAAATTTTAGTGCCAATCAAGTCAAGGTTTTTCTTAATCTGATCGAATGGCATTCCCCCGAAGTCAATTTGGGCAATATAGCGTTGATGTCCAAATACTTCATGCTGATAGAGAATTTTCTCGATAATTTCTTCTGGGCTGCCAATATTCATGATATTGTGCGGATCAGCTCCTTGGGCAAATAACTGCTTCGCAAACCCTCTGCCATTTGTTTTCTTCATTCCTTCGTTAATATGTGGATATAATTCTCTTAAGGCTTGCTGGGATGATTCTGCTGCATAGAAGAAACCAGCCGTCGCCACCGGCAGTTCGTCCGGATTGAATCCATTGCTTCTTGCTGCCTCGCGGTAGGCATCAATAGTATTCTTGAATATGGATGCGGGTCCTCCTAAATGAGCCATGAACATCGGTACACCTGCATACCCAGCTTTAATGGCACTCGCTGGTGTACCGCCAACAGCGCGCCAAATCGGTATTTTTCCATCCTTCGGTCGCGGGAGGACTTGTGCATGTCTTAGTGGAGCACGGTAGTTCCCACTCCAGTTAACCATTTCTTCTTTATTGATTTGAAGAAGAAGCTCGAATTTCTCCTCAAATAATTCCTCATAATCCCGGATATCGTAACCCAATAAATCGAATAATCCTACCCTGGAGGCGCGACCAGCAACAATTTCTGCTCGACCGTTGGATATTAAATCGATTGTTGCGAAATCTTCATATACCCGTACAGGGTCAGAGGTGCTGATAATGGTCGAAGAACTGGCAATTTTAATATTTTTTGTCGCCTGCGCAATGGCACCGAGAATAACCGAATGAGCCTGTGATGCAAAATATTCCTGGTGGCTTTCTCCGACACTGAAAAAGTCAATTCCGGCTTCATCGGCTAGCTTCGCATATTCAATGATTTCTTGTACACGTTCTTGAGCAGAAATCCTTTCGCCTGTTAGCGGATTAGGAAGATGATCGCCCAATGTATAAATGCCAAACTCTAATCCTTTAGACGGATCTATTCTGTATTGTTTCATTCAAATCTCACCTTCTTTTAGATTTTCAGATTTTAATCTAAATCTTCTAATATATTCAGTATGAAGGGCAGATTAGAATAATGGAAGTACGCACTTTAAAGTGTTATACTATCCAAAATGATACTAAGGGAGATGACAGTCTTCATGGAGATTGAGCCTAAGTTATGCAAGGTAGAAGATGCTCTTGGAATACTTGTCGGGAAATGGAAGCCAATTATTCTATTGAACTTAATGAAAGAGGGAACCCAACGATTTAGTGAATTGCAGAGGAATCTCCCGGGTATTACCCAAAAAATGCTCACAAAGCAACTCCGTGAACTAGAGGATGAAGATATCATTAAACGTGTTGTTTATCCGCAGGTTCCTCCAAAAGTAGAATATTCTATCACAGAATATGGGAAAACGATTGAACCCATCTTGGCGGACATGCATGAGTGGGGAATGAAGCATACACAACATAAGCAGCAAAAGGCACAGAGAGAAGTAAAGTCAGTTTCATTCTAAATCGAAGAGATATAGGTAAGAGGAAAGGCATGAATCCAACCGGGTTGATGCCGTTTTTCCGTGACTATCCATTTCAATAATGGAGGAAAACATCTATTCCTTCCGATAAGGAATTTAAAGAACCGGCTGTCCTGTTTGGTTGGTGGAATATGCTTAAAATTGAGCTGGTTGTGCATTTATGATTCAAAAGCTCGGCTAAGTATTTACTGAATTTGGCCCCACGACATGCCCACAATCATGCCTGCTATTACGAAAAGGGGGCTTTCACAGGGTCTCAATCCTTTATCATGGGAGATGAACAACAAACTAATTATATTATGGTGAACGAGCGTTTATAAATTGATTAGGTGGTGGTTTAGGATGTATGTACCGAAAATGTTTAACGTTACTGATCTAGACGAGATTCATGCCTTTATTGAAGCAAATTCCTTTGCAACACTTGTCACGACAGAAAAGGGAAGACCGATCGCGACGCACTTGCCATTGGAAATAAAGAAGCAGGGCGAGGATTATTATCTTACAGGGCATCTTGCTTACGGTAATCGTCAGTGGAGAACTTTCGAAACAGAGGTACTCGCCATCTTTCAAGGGCCAGATGCCTATATCTCTTCTTCCTGGTATGAACAGGAGGAAGTGCCGACATGGAATTACCAAGCCGTGCATGTGTATGGGCAGGCAACGATCATCGAGAAGAAGGAATTAATCGAGGATCTTACCCTTATGCTTAAAAAATATGAAGAAAACCGGGAGCACCCAGTATTATGGGAAACCCTTCCATCGGAGCTTCTTGAAAAGGAGCTTAAGGGAATTGTCGGGTTTAAGATAAAGGTAAACGAAATTCAAGCAGCCTATAAATTAAGTCAAAACCGAAACGAAAAGGATTTTAGAAATATTATTGAACAGCTTCGCTTTGAGAAGAGCAATCCGAAGTCAGAGCAAATCGCTAAAGAGATGGATAAAAAGCTGGAGTCTTAATCAAATAGACAGAAGCAAAGTATCAAGAGCTGATATGTTCAGCTCTATTTTTTTATTTCCGATAAATGGATGTTCGTGTGTTATAGTGGAAGAAAAAGGGATGAGGGGAATTTGAGAGTACTAGAAGGCGTGAAAAATTTCTTCTTGGATATCGGGGCTGCTGTCCATGGCTTTTTCTATGGGTTTTTAGTGATTGCTATCACTTCTGCGGTTATTGGATTGATTATTTATTTTGGCATAGTAGCCTATACGATATTTTATTAGTTTTTTCATGATGATATCTTCATGAAAAAGCAAAGGAGCGGGCGCTGGCGCCCGCTCCTCTTTTCGTTATTTCGCCGCGTTGATGTAAAGGAGACCTTCAGCACGTTCGACAGTTTTATTGCCATAATCATCGGTTGCCGTTACTTGAACAGCCGCTCCATTTGCCGTTACATTCTTCGTGGCTGTGTAGTAGCCGACGTAATGGCCTGGAGATGTTTCGCGCATTGGCAATTCGATGGCATTGGCAGATTGTCTTGTATTCGTAAGCGGAAGGAGGATAGAGAAAGTAGCGTCAAGTCCTTCTTCACTATCAAATTCCACTTTAACTGATTCTCCGCTTTCAAGCTCTTTATCCTCATTAGGCATCAAGTTCTCAAATGTTGGAGCCGTGTATTTCACATCAATTGTGACGGTTTTCTTAATGCTGTTGCCTGCCTTGTCTTTCGCTTGAACCGTGATTTGGTTGCTGCCTTCATCAAGGATGATACGCTTGCTGAAGGTTCCATCCTTCACTGTGGCTGTTTGGCCATTAACCTTGACCCAGTCAAGATTCTCGTCGGCAACTGTACCTGTCACGGTGACGGTTTCTTTATTATATTTTGAGCCATTTTCAGGTGAAGTGATCTCAAGCTCAGGTTTTGCCTGATCGAGAATGACGGTAACTGGCTCCGATTCATCGGTTGAACCAACATCCGTTGTTGCTTTGGCTGTCAGTTCATTCGCCCCATCCTCAAGCTCTACTTCTGCGCTGAAAACTCCGCTCGCATTCGTTTCAGTTTCAGTAGCCTCTTCGCCATTGTTATACAGCTCAATAGTTGTATCAGGGGAGGAGGTACCTTCGACTGTGACTTTATCCTTGTTTGTATAAGAACCATCAGCAGGAGAGGTAATCACCGGTACTTGCAGTTCATAATTGACTGTAGCGCGGATCATATAGTTTCCTTCTGCTTCAGGCGCTTTGGACCAGGCACCGCCTACATATTGCCAGCTTCGGCCTGCATTTGGTCCATCTTCATCTGTGCCAAGTCCTGGAGTGTTTGGATTTGGCGAGGTTTGCGTGTACAGGATGTAGAAGTCACCCTCAACCATGATACCATGCTCTGTAAGGTCAACATGTGTCCAAGTGCCGTCACGAAGCGCTGTATGGCTGAATGGACCGGCAAGTTTGTTGCCAGGGGCGCCATCTGTACCGCTTGCATCATAAACGGATACATCAAATGCGGTGCCTCCAGGAACTGGCCAAGTGGTATCCCAGAAACGGAGGAGGGCGCCTGTTACCATGGCTTGTTCTTCCCCTTCTTTCAAGGACATCTTCACAGCCCAGCCGTTTCCGGCATCATAGAAGGCTCTTGCATTTTCCGCTGTACCATCATCATAGCCGATTTCTCCGGCATATCCGATGAATGGGCGCAAGTCAATGTTCACTGTTGCTGGTTCTCCTTCTTCAATCGTGACGGTTGTTTGCGTGCTGTAATAGGAAGGAGCAGTAATTTTCAGTGTATAGGTTCCTTCATAAGCCGTTAGTGTATATTCTCCGTCCTCATTCGTGGTAACCGGAGTGATGGCAGCATCTTCAACTACATAGATGGTGGCACCTTCGACTGGTTCACCCGTGCTGCTATTAGTAACCACGCCGCTGACGGTTCCTTGTGGTGTCTCTTCGAGGGTAAAGTTGGCTATTGCCGTACCTTCATCCTCAACATTCACGGTTTGTGAACGTGATTGATAACCGTATGCTTCAGCTCTTACTGTATATTCGCCTGTGGCATGCGTAAGTTCATAGGAGCGGTAGAAAGTCTTGTTCCATATAATGTAAAAAGTGGAAACTGAAGTAAAATGAGCAATCTGACATGCTGGATGGTGAATCATACATGAAGAAGGTGCAAAAAGAGAGCTTAGGATGAGAACAAACGAATTAGGAAGCAAGCAAAATATTAATCGTTGGCTGAAAATGTGAGTAAGAAAGACTCAGTTAGGATTGAAAGTCCTTGTTCTTAACAGCAAACAGTAATTGGCGTATATGACAAAGTTCGCAACCGAATGATGGATAAACTAACGCTGTGAAGTAAAAATTATGAGAAGGAGCAAAAACAACTGGGAGGTATATATGAATCATTATTTAGAGCAGGCACAAGCCATGAAAGAAGAGATAATCAAATACAGGAGGGATATTCACCAAAATCCAGAGGTTGGTGATCATCTCCCGCAAACGACAAAATACGTGATGGACCGGTTACGAGAATTTGGCTATGACCCACAGGAGATATGTGATAGCGGAATTGTTGCTTTAGCAGGTAAAAAGGATGGAGGAAAGACATTTTTACTGCGCGCGGACATGGATGCTCTCCCGATTACCGAGGAGACGGATTATTCCTTTAAAGCTACAAATGGAAGGATGCATGCATGCGGCCATGATGTCCATACGGCCATGCTGTTAGGGGCCGCAAAGCTGTTAAAAGAGAACGAAAATGAGCTTGAAGGAACGGTAAAGATTATTTTCCAGCCAAATGAAGAAGGGTTCAAAGGAGCCAAACGAATGATTCAATCAGGTGTGCTTGAAAATCCAAAGGTGGATGCAGCCATGGCCTTGCACGTTCATTCGGGAACACCTACCAATACAGTGCTCTACGGCCATGGGACAAGCATTGCAGGCTGCACCAT
The DNA here is from genome assembly GCF_002946355.1 of Pradoshia eiseniae. Classification (NCBI taxonomy): domain Bacteria; kingdom Bacillati; phylum Bacillota; class Bacilli; order Caryophanales; family Bacillaceae; genus Pradoshia; species Pradoshia eiseniae. The sequence continues at coordinate 148,794 of NZ_PKOZ01000007.1, read as the reverse complement.
TTTCCGGATTACCGTAAAGGGGGTAGGGTGTCACGGAGCGATGCCAGAAACAGGTGTGGATCCTATCAATATTGCTTCCCATATTTATCTCGCAACGCATGAAATTATGGCAAGAGAGATAGCCGCGACTCAATCTGTCGTCATTACAGTTGGCAAATTTCAGGCTGGCAGCACACATAATGTGATACCGGATCAGGCGGTATTAGAGGGAACGATTCGCTTCCTGGACGTGGAGCTTGGGGACTTTATTTATAAAAGACTAGAGGATATTGTTACGACAACCGCAAAGATGTTCAGAGGGGAAGCTGCGATTGAAGTGGTAGCCGCTGTTCCACCATTGAAAAATGATGATGCACTTGCTGATCAATTGTCCTCCTATGTGAAGGAGGTCGTCGGTGAAAAAGCCGTTATTTCCTTTGAAGGCGGGGGAATGGGCTCTGAGGATTTTGCTTCATATGGATATAAGGTCCCAAGTGTCTATTTTTTATTGGGAGCAGGTACAAAGGAAGAAGATTCTCATTATGGATATCCGATGCATCATCCTCAGGTAGAATTCAATGAGGCTATCTTGCCAACGGGCGCAGCCATGCATGCCCATTCTGCGACAATGTGGCTGAAATCCAATCAAGGTTCCTGAAACAATTTATAAGTGAAAAACGTATATATATAGTAGAGAAAGTGACAAAAGAAAGTGATGGGAGAGAGTGAGATGGCTGAAAAATATATCTCCATCGTCGGGGTAGGCCACTATTTTGGTCCGGAGATTTTTAAAGTCGGACAAAGGATTATCCTCAGAAAAGATCATGATAACAAGCAGGATGATGAAGCCATCCAAGCTGAGCTTGAGACCATTGGCAAGGTAGGCTATGTCGCCAATAATTATCAGACGGTTGCCAAAGGCACACAGAGCGCAGGGAGAATCTATGACACCTTCGATGAGGAATGCGCAGGTGAAGTCGCCTTTATTGTGAAAGATACTATTATCGTGAAAGTATTGCCGGAGGAAAAAGTGACAGGTGCTGAATAAAAGAAAGGGAGGCTGACTATATTATCAGCCTCCTTTTTTCATCAAGAGGTTTGTTTCACAAGCTTTTTCTTTAATTGGGCCAGCTGCTGCATAAGCATCTCATATTCCGCAAAATCAATTTGGCAATGGCCAATCATAGTCTCAATCTTTGAGGAGATTAGCGGTTTTTGGTCCTTCGCTTTTCTCTCCAGGGAGATGAACACTTTGCGCTCGTCTAAGCTCGAGCGCTCTCTTCTTAGCCATCCGCTCGCTTCCATCCGTGAAATCATCGGAGTCAACGTGCCTGTACCAAGGTTCAGCTGTTCACCAAGGTCCTTCATCGTGACGTGATCCTTTTCCCATAAGCTCAGCAGCACTAAGTATTGGGGGTAGGTTAGGTCAAATTCCTTTAAGGCTTTGGAATACAGTTTCGTGAATTCCCCGGAGACCTCATAAAGAGAGAAGCATAATTGTTTCTGTAATGTTGAAAAATCTTTCATGTCATTCACCTGGTTTTTGTTTTCTCGAGGATGCTGCGAATATCTTCTTCAATCTTTTGTGGCTCAGTAGTCGGAGCATAGCGTTCGATAACCTCACCTTTTTCATTAATAAGGAATTTCGTGAAATTCCATTTAATTTGCTTTCCGAGCAGGCCTTTTTGCTGCTGGGTTAGGTAACGGAAGAGGGGGTCCGCTTCATCTCCATTGACCTTGATTTTCGCGAACATGGGAAAGCTGACCCCATAGTTCAGTTGGCAAAACTGTGTGGTCTCCTCAATATTGTCGTATTCTTGATTATTAAACTGATCACATGGAAATCCGAGGACCTCAAAACCGTCTTCATGATATTTCTCATACAATTCTTGCAGCCCTTTGAATTGGGGAGCCAAGCCGCATTTGCTGGCAGTGTTAACAATTAAAAGTGGTTTTCCTGCATACAAATCCAGTGGCTGCATCGATCCGTCTGTTTTCTTCACTTGGAAATCATAGACTGTTTTCATGCAAATCCTCCTATTAAATTATATCGTGTACGATTTAATTATACAAAATTTGGTTGTTACAAGCGAATAAAACGGTTTGATTGTTTCATTTCTATTCAAAAGAAGAGGCAGAAAACTGTGTGTTTTTTTGCCTCTTGTATATGACTTATCTGACTAGCTTCGCGAACCTCTTCTTTCCGATCTGGATAACATCGCCATTATTAATTGAATCATCCAGGCACTCAGTTGTCAGCTTTTCACCATTAAGGGAGACGCCGTTTTGTTTAACCAAGCGGATGAATTCGCTCTTGCTTTTGACCAGCTCATGCTTAATCAGGAGCGGGATAATATGGCTTATGGATTCCTGGGTATCTGTCAGCTGAATGCTTGGAACCTGGTCTGGCAGCTGTTTCTTGCGAAAGACGGTTTCGAAGTATTGCTTCGCGTTCCTCATTTCTTGCTCGCCATGGTAGAGGGTAGTGATAATTTCAGCAAGTTCGACTTTAATGTCACGAGGATTTTCGCCTTCCGCCAAGCGGAGCTTTATGGCCTCAATTTGTTTCGGAAGCTCATCAGTCGCTAATTCGAAGTATTTGATAATGAGTTCATCCGGGACCTCCATGATCTTCTTGAACATTACTTCTGGTGCTTCGTTGACCCCGATGTAATTTCCCAGGCTCTTGCTCATTTTCTCCTTGCCGTCTAATCCTTCTAAAAGCGGCATGAAGATGGCGATTTGTTTTTCCTGGCCGAAATGTTTTTGCAATGTCCGTCCCATGAGGATATTAAATGTCTGGTCTGTGCCGCCAAGTTCAATATCGGCGTTCAATTCAACGGAATCGTACGCCTGCATGAGCGGGTAGAAAAATTCATGGATGCCGATAGGTACTTGGTTTTGGTAGCGATTTTGAAAATCATCCCTTTCCAAAATGCGGGCAACAGATGTCGTCGCGGCTAATTTAATCACTTCTTCAAAGGTCAGTTTAGACAGCCATTTACTGTTAAATTGCACGCTTGTCATCTTTTCATCAAGCACCTTAAAAATTTGCTCGCAATATGTTTCCGCATTCTCCTTCACAACTTCATCACTGAGAGCGACACGGCCCTTTGCCTTCCCGGTCGGGTCACCAATTCGGCCGGTGAAATCGCCAATGAGGATAATGGCATGATGGCCTAAATCCTGCATTTGCTTGATTTTACGGAGCACGACGGCGTGCCCCAGATGAATGTCTGGAGCAGAGGGATCAAGGCCGAGCTTGATGACCAGCGGTTTCTGCTCCTTATAAGATTTCTCAAGCTTGGCGAGCAGCTCTGCTGTGTCGACAATGGTCTCTGCGCCTTTTTGGATGATTTCCAGTTGTTCCTCAGGTTTTAAAAACATACGAACATCTCCTTGTAATATTAATTGAATTAATATAGCAAGCTCTATAAGAGTAAAATAAAAACGCCCTCTAGGCTAAAAAGCCTAAAGGGCGTGTCTAAACGCGTTACCACCTTTATTCAAGAGCTGCTCACACAACTCTTCTCCATAGGTACGGCCAAAATGCGATACCCTTGCCATGATGACGGATGCTTTCCCCGGCGTAGCCTACTGTTCGTTCGGTACGCAGCTCCGAGATGTATTCACTCTAACTTTTCCTTGCGCCTCTCAGCAACCGGCTGCTTTCTGTAAGTTCCTTTTAGAGTTACTCGTTCTCTTCAACGCTTTTACTCTTATACTCCGATATGTAATAACAAATCTTCGTTATGCAGATATTAACAATAATTAAACCGCAGTGGGGAGGAAAAGTCAATTGAATTTTCTGTATTTTACGAAGAGATATTGGAGAGCTGCTATTGTGGTCTTTTTATAAGAATAACTCCATCTCTGAATCCTTGTCCTTAAAACCCATTTTCTTATATAGATGATAGCCATCTTGTGTTGAATGCAGCCAAATACGTCCTACACCTAGCATACGGCAATCTGAAATACATTTTTCTAATAAGGACCGAGCAATACCGTGTCCTCTATATTCTGGGAGGGTATACATATTCATTATGTAGGCTTCTAATCCACTGATATTTTCTCCTTGAGGAGGTCTCTCGAAAAAGACAAGACCGCTCATGGCTGCCATTTTGCCCTGAACCTCAGCTATCCAGGCAGAAAAACCGCCATTAGCTAATTTCTTCTTGAAATAATGCTGGTTTGCCTGAAAAACCTTAGAATGATTTTGACTATTTACATCGCCTCCTGCGGTAAGTAGTTCAATCCTTAACTCAGTCAGGGCATTAACATCATTCAGTCCGGCCTTTCTAATCAGCCATTCATTCATTTTAGCGCCTCTTTTCTTTATTACTTAGTAGCTTCTATGCACCAATGCATCCCTTTTTGATGGAGTTCGATTGGTTGAAACAAATGATTGGATAACCGTTTTTCAATCTCTTCTATATGGATTAAATGGAAGTCTTTCGTTCTTTCCATCTGTTCCATTTGGGATTTATCAGTGATAGATAAAAAGAGTTTTCCGCCTGATTTTAATACTCTATGAATTTCTGAAAGGCCTCGATCAATGTCAGTCCAAAAGTAAATAGTATGGACGGAGAAGACCGTATCAAAGGTGGATTCTTTATAAGGCAAGAACAGGACGTTTCCTTGCTGTAATTCCATAATCCCATCCTCAATAAATTTTTTATTTAGCTTTACTGCTTCCTTGATCATGTCCTCTGACAAATCTATTCCATATATCTTCCTGACTTTTTTGCTTGAGGCAATTCGATTTAAAGTAGCACCATTCCCGATGCCAACTTCTAAAAGCGCCTCATCAACGCCTGGGTCCAATAAATCTATAGTCCAGAGATTAATCTCATCATTGCCTTTTTGCATATACTTTCCTACCCATTTAGAAAGAGGGCCTTTAGGATGTTTTAGCTGATTGCCTAGCCATTGCTGGAACATGGTATCTCTCCTTGTAGAAATTGTTAAAATCCATTTAATAGATTCTCTTTTATATGCCATGTTTCCTGCTTCTAAGGGTTCCTTTCCCGGCGGTGATTGAGATATCAAGTAAAAAGACCGCCAAATATAAGCGGTCTTTCTCCATTTATTTATCGTAAATTGCGTGCCAGCTCCGTGAAGATGACCCCAAGGGCGTGAGCACCTGCATCGGGATGGCCGATGCTGCGGTCTCCAACCGTGCCAGCGCGTCCCATGCGGGCGACAATATCCTTCGTATCCTCGGCACCTTTCACTGCGGCCTCGGCACCTTTTTCAAAAGCAGTCTTGAAGTCTTCTTTTGCTGCAGCACAATCCATCCATGAATCGACACATGGAGCGAATGCATCGACAAGAGTTTTATCGCCAACGACTGCACCTCTTCCAAAGGAGCGCTCCCCGGTGGCCTGAATGCCCTTCAAGGCAGCCTGCAGCATATTGGCAAATTCCGCTACTGTTAATTGCTCCTTGCCAGCTGCCGCTTTGCCTGCCGCGCGGAAGGCTGAACCCCAGATTGGGCCAGATGCGCCGCCGCAATATTCCATAATGATGATGGAGCATGCATCTAAGAAGGATCCGATGGTTAAATCCTCTTGGTTAAGGATAGTGTTCCATTCGCGCTTAAGCTGCTTGAAGCCTTTGGCAACACTCATGCCGAAGTCACCATCACCAGCGTGTGAGTCCAGCTCACAGAATGGTACCTCGTTTTTGATGATTACCTCACTCATTTTGTCGATGAGGTAAATCATATTATCAAGATTTAGCGCATCAGCCTTTATTTTCGCGTGTTCCTCACTTGTCATTGCCTCAAAAGATACCAGTGTTTCATCAGAAGAATCATTGTCTTCTACGTAAACAACAGGTTCAACAGGACCATCCACTTTAAAGGCTGGGGCAGAACACTCGCTAGATAGCAAGCTCTTCAGTTCATCATCCAGTTTCATGAATGTAAGCGATGCGCCTGCCATATCAATGCTTGTCATATAGTTGCCGACAAAGGTGCGGTACACTTGGATATTGCGCTTATGCAATTCCCGAATGACAGAATGGTTGAGCAAGTATAGCTCCTGCAGAGGAGTTGCACCAAATCCGTTGACGAGAATGGCAAGCTCATCTGTGTCTCCGTCAATCCCTAAATCGCGCAAAAGGTCATTGGTCATTCTTTCAGCCAAGGCATCTGCTGAGATCATCTTATCTCTTTTGATTCCAGGTTCGCCGTGGATACCGACACCATATTCTATTTCATCTTCACCGAGTCTGAAGGTAGGGGTTCCTTTCGCGGGGACCGTGCAGGATGTAAGGGCAACCCCGATGCTTCGTACATTTTCGGCAGCTTTCTCGGCAACTTCCTTCACTTGCATAAGGTCTCTGCCTTCCTCTGCCGCCGCACCGGCAATCTTATGAACGAGAACGGTACCAGCCACACCGCGACGGCCAACAGAATAGAGGCTATCCTCTACAGCCATATCATCCGCCACTTTGACGTACTCCACCTGGATGCCATCCTCTTCAGCCAAGGCTGCTCCGTTTTTGAAATTCATCATGTCACCACTGTAATTCTTGATGATCATCAGTACGCCTTTTTGGCCGGCTGCTGCCTTAATTCCTTGGTATACCTGGATTTGGGAAGGTGAAGCAAAGACATCTCCGCAAATGGCTGCATCAAGCATGCCCTTGCCGACAAAGCCAGCATGGGCTGGTTCATGCCCGCTGCCCCCGCCGCTAATGAGGCTGACCTTATTTTCATTGATGGCTTTCTTCTTAATGATTTTATCCTTTTTGAGAAACTCCAGTTCTGGATGTGCCAAAACAAGTCCATAGCCCATTTCTGTGACAAGATTCTCAGGTTTGTTGATAATCTTCTTCATTTATTTCCGCCTCCTAATACATGATGCTAAATCCACAGATTTACTAGATTACCGTATACTTCCTATCATAGAATGAAAGCGTTTTATGGTAAACGGACAAAAACCTTCATTTGTCAAAATTGGTTTGTTTTATAATATTTTTGTATAATAAAAGGACTATACTAGCAGGGATGGTAGTCTATGACCGCATCGATTATTACGAAGAAGATTATTGCCAAGTCATTAAAGGATTTGATGGAGACCGAGTCCTTTCACAAGATTTCAGTCAGTGATATCATGATGAACTGCCAAATGCGAAGGCAGACATTTTATTATCATTTTCAGGATAAATATGAATTGCTAGGCTGGATTTATAAGGAAGAGACGAGGGAGAACATTACCGACTTTATAGGTTATGAAAAATGGGAAAATATTCTCGAACTGCTGCTTTCCTATTTCAGGCACAACCGGCTATTCTACCGCAATGCGTTCAAGGTGGTAGAACAGAATTCCTTTAATGAATATTTATTTGAGCATACGAAGAATTTGTCTCTCGAAATAATCAATAAACCGAAGATGAGAGAAGAGCTGCCTATGGGCGCTGAGGAGAAGGAGCTGCTAGCCTCCTTTTACAGCCATGGGTTTGTTGGGATGATACAGGATTGGATTGAACGAGATTGTGAGACAGATCAGGCGGTCATGTTGTCACTGTTGAAGAAGATGATGAAGGATATGCTCATACAGCGATGAGAGGGAGAAGCAATGAAGAAGATACTTAATGATGTGCTTGGAGCTGTGAAGGATATGCTGCAAGGCTTTTATTTTGAACATAAAGACAGGATTGGCTATGACCAAGAAAATGAAATTATCTACCGGAAGGACCTGGAGGAATTGAAAGAGGTCATCCTTATCAGTGGCGGGGGCAGCGGCCATGAGCCCGCTCATTTTGGTTATGTAGGGGAAGGGATGCTATCGATGGCGGTATGTGGTCATATCTTTGTGCCGCCAACGGCTGGACAAATTGAGGCCGCAATCCGAAAGGTTGATAAAAGTAAGGGCATTCTCCTTATTATCAAGAATTTTCAGGCGGATATTAACAGCTTCTTAATGGCAGAGACGAGGATGAAGGAAGAGGGATGGGAGGTCGACCATCTTATCGTCAATGATGACGTATCTGTCGAGGATGATAACTCCTTCGAGAAAAGAAGGAGGGGCGTGGCAGGTACGGTTCTCGTTCATAAAATCCTTGGCGCTGCTGCTATGGATGGGTACACATTGCAACAATTGAAGGAGCTGGGGGAAGTTGTCGTCAGCAATCTTCATACACTTGGGGTCGCTCTTTCACCGGCAAGTAATCCAGCGAGTAAGGAAACGGCGTTCACGCTAGGGGAGGATGAAGTATTCTATGGCATCGGTATTCATGGAGAGAGGGGATACCGAAAAGAGACCTTCCATTCCTCAGAGATGCTGGCGATTGAGCTGATGAATAAGCTCAAGAGTCATTATCGATGGAAGAGAGGGGATGCGTTTGCCGTGCTGGTGAATGGGTTAGGGGCAGTGCCCTTGATGGAACAATATGTCTTTGCCAATGACATTCGACGTCTCTGTGAGTTGGAGGGATTGAACATACGTTTCGTAAAGGTTGGAAGTCAGCTTACTTCCCTGGATATGAAAGGAATCTCATTGAGCTTGCTGAAAATAGAAGATTCCATGTGGGAAAGATGGTTGAAAAAGGATGTAAAAACAGCTGGATGGAAGTAAGCTAGCTTAAAGCTATTCAATTTGGCCTCTCTTTGCGGGAAATTAGTATACTAAAATAAATAAGAGAAAAGAAGTCAACGAGACGATATAAAGTTGTCGAGGGTTTCACTAAATAAGGAACGGTTAATTAACTTCTCATTTGCAAAAATGAGGAGTTTTTTGTCTATAAAATGCCTGTTTGCTTAAAAACGACGCATTATTGCATTAAGTCTTACGTTCTGTGATTTGAAACATTGCTTTATATAGATTAAGGGCAATTAGTGCAGCTGGTCCGTGAAAAAAGACGAGCTCCTGTTGGAGAGGAGGCTCGTCTTTGACTATGTAGCGGTGAGACTCTTATTCTACTATTTCGATTTGATTGTTCTCTGAGTCGAGAATCAAGCTTTCGTAATACCCGTCACCAGTTGTTCTAGGCCCACTTAAAACCGTGTATCCGTCTTGCTCGAGGCGGTTTGTCAGCTCATCCACCTTATTCTTGCTTCCGACACTGAAGGCTAGATGTGCATACCCGAGCTGAAACAGGCTTTTTTCGTTTTCCTTAGTGTCAGGCCTCTTCATGATCTCTAGCCGTACATCGCCTTCAAAGGATAAAAAGTAAGTCTCAAGGCCGGTATTTGGATTATGGTATTTCTTATTTTCTTTCGCTCCGAAATAACGCTTGTAGAATTCCTTCGCACGTTCTAAATCTTCCACAAATACAGCTGCATGATTGATTCTCATCGTTGATGCCTCCTCATGGGATTATAGTTTAATAGTATCATGAGGGAAGCTGGAAAGTGGAATCCTTTATTCATAAGAGAATCTTGAACTAGGTCTTCCTAATGCTGTCTGCTAATTAGGGACTTTTCATCAATCCGATATTGGTTCAGATTTTGTTTCATTTTCTTGTTGTGAGTTAAGTAGAATTCGAAGACTTCCTTTGATGTATAGGTTGGCGTGAAACCAAAAACTGTTTTTAGCTTGGTGTTATCTAGGACCGGGCGATAGCGAAGGAAGTTAACTTGCTCTTCACCATATTGGGTTAGGGACAAGCGTTTTAGAATGTACAGGGCACCCTTGACGATTGATGCGGGAATCCGGATGACTGGTTTGTGCAGAATATGGGCAAGGTCATCGATGGTTAGCTTGCCATCACCGGCTACATTGAAGATTCCGGTTACCTCACCAGTGACAGCTTTCTCGAGACAGCTTGCTACGTCCTCGTCCCAGACAAAAACGAACGGACTATCAGACCCCGAGATGCCAATCAACGCTTTCTTTTCGAATAGCGCGGTGATTTGGTTATTGACTGTCTCACCCAGAATCGTACCGATTCGAAAGATAACCTGCTCAAGCTCAGGATGGGCTTGGCGATATTCGGCTAATAACTGTTCAACGAGCCGCTTGTGATGCGAATAGGCAAACTCCTCGTTACCCCGGAGCACCTCATCTTCCTTAATCCATTCCGGATTGTCGGGATGATAACCATAGGCGGCACCGCTTGATGAGATGATTAAGCGTTTCACTCCGCTGTTGATGCATCCCTTTAGAATATTTTCCGTACCAAGCACATCGACAGAATACTCGAGTTCGCGATTGCTCTTTTTCCCGGGTGTGACGATGGAGGCTAGATGAACGACGGTATCTATCTGATAGTTGGCCATTACCTCGTGAACACGCTCTGAACGAATATCAAGCTGGACATAATCAACGTCGTCATCAAAGGAGGATCGGGGCCGCTCTTGTATATCGGTCGCAATGACGCGAATGGCCTCTCCATTTTTTAAGGCGCCAGATAAGCGGCGGACGAGGAGGCTTCCTAAATACCCCGCTGCACCTGTTATAAGGACATTCATGTTTTCACGCTCCCGACTGGATTTTGGGCGGTCTCCTGAAGGGGAGGCCTTCTTGACCAATAGGTGGCGATGGTAAGTCCGGAGATGATATGCCAAATCGCCCACCATGCAGCAACAATTGCCATCCCTCCTAAGCCATCAAAGAAATTGAAAATCAAGATGAGCCCCAGTCCGGAGTTTTGAATTCCGACCTCAATCGAGATGGCTCGCCGGTCCGCAACCGGGAGTCTCAGAAGAGAGGATGTCGTGTAACCAATCGTGATGGCCAGCAGATTATGGATGAAGACAATGATGGCCACCATGCCAATGAATTCAATGAAGTAGTTGAAGTTTGCCGCTAAAGATACAAGGACAAAGAGCAAGAAGAAGGCAATGGAGGCCTTTTTAGCCCATTTATTAATCTGCTGTGCTGTTGCCGGGTATTTATGCCTTATATACATGCCAACGGCGAGCGGCAATCCGAGCATCAGGAAAATCGTGATGAGCATGTCCTGTGGGCTGATGGTAAAGGACTTCAGCAGACTGTTGGTCGGTCCATATAAAGAACCCCAGAGCAATGTATTAAAGGGCGTCATGAAGATGGCAAGTACAGTTGATATGGCCGACATGCTGATGGATAGGGGGGTGTTTCCCTTCGCTAAGTACGTCAAGAAGTTAGACAGATTCCCACCAGGGCAGGCCGCAACCAGAAATAAACCGAGTGCTATGCTTGGTCTTGGCTGTATGATCAGAACGAGTAAATAAGTGAAGGCTGGGAGCAAGATAAATTGGCAAACTAGCCCGATGATGGCGGGCTTTGGCGTTTTCAAGCTCCGTTTGAAATCAGATGATTGTAAATCCAGAGCCACTCCAAACATTATGAAACCAATCAGGACGTTCATGATTGTCAGGGAGGCAGCATTGAAATTTAAGTGGATATCATCAATATTCATCTCATCTTCCCCTTGGTTCAGCGTGCATTTCTTTGAAATATTTCAAGCCAGGTGCCCACATATGTTTGACTGGGTCCACATCGACATGTATGACGGAACAAATTCCGCTGCGGATTGAGCGTTCAAGCGCCTCGCGGAAATCAGCAGGGTTATTGGCATATTCACCATGAGCACCCATGCTTTCAGCAAGCTTATGAAATTCAATATTCCCAAGGTCTGTATTAATGCTTTCCTCAGGACTGAGCGTTTTCTTCAGTAAGGTCTTGATCGGCTTCATGGCAATGTGCTGATTGATTTTCACCATTCCCCATTGGCGGTCGCACATGACAATGTAAATGACGTGGAGTCCATTACGCACGGCTGTCTCGATATCCTGTGGATGAAATCCCATTGCGCCATCGCCAATCACGCAGCAGACTGGCACATCTGGTCGTGCGGCCGCTGCCCCGAGCGCCTGGCCGACACCTGCCCCAAGCATGCCGAATTTAAAGGTGGAGACGACTGTTCCTGGATCTCTTACTTTGTAATAGAAATTTGTCCAAATAGCTGTATTTCCTCCATCAATGACGAGAGGGGATTCAGCAGGAAAGACCTCATTGCAAATAGAGGGGACATGTGCTGAATTCATAGGGGCTTCGAGGTCATTTAATTGCTCATCAAGCTTATTCCGATGCTTCTGTTTATCTTCGAGGTATTTGGATATAGTGGCTTCACGAGATAGGGCGGATAATTGATCTTTAAGTGGCAGAAGCCGTTCATAAAGCTTCTCTAAGAAGATTTTTACATCGGAATGAATAGCGACTGCAGCAGGCTTGTTGGCTCCGAGGATGGATGGGTCCAAGTCCACTTGAATCATCTGTTGGTTCGGGTTCCAATATGGGGCCTTTCCCCACCAGTCCGTTTCACCGAGCCTAGAACCAAGCACCAAAAGGACATCCGCCTCATTGCGGACCTTATTATTGGTTTGGATATGCACCATCGGCAGCATTAAGCGGTTATTCTCTGAGATGGCACCCCGTCCGGCCCAGCTGGTTGTAACCATAGATTGCAGTAATTCAGCGATTCTTTCAAGCTCGTTGAAGGCGCGAGCATGAATGACGCCGCTGCCCGCATGGATAATCGGGAATTTGGCCGAGAGCAGCAGTTCTACCGCTTTATCTAATTGCTGTTCGCTTGGTCCTGGCGGCTCGGTCACTCGGTATTGACTCGGCTCCCAGAATGAGAGGTCGCATTTCACTTTTGTGTTTAAGATGTTTTCCGGTATATCGAGATGGACCACCCCAGGCCGCCCCTCATAGCATTTCCTGATGGCGGTGCGGAGCATTTCAGGAATCCTTTCGAACGAAGGGACGGATTCGCTCCACTTCGCAAACTGGCCAATCACACCTGTCTGGTCGAAGCATTGGTAGGTACCCCCTCGGTCAGGATACATGATACCAGTGCGCCGTGCGCTTGTGATGACAAGTACACGGTTGCCTTCTGCTTGTTCAACGACCAATCCGGGAAGGATGTTCGCCACACCTGGTCCATTGCTGGCCATGCAGACGCCGAGTTTCCCAGTTAGACGGGCATAGGCACCAGCCATATGGGCAGCGCTCGTTTCATGGCGCGGAGATATCAATTCAATGCCATGGCTCTGCAAATTTGAATAAAACCCAAAATAAGTTCCGTCAATAATACCAAATACTTTCTCAACCGTCTCTAGGCCTAACATCTTGGCGATTACTTCGCCACCGCTCATTTCAGCCATAGTATTCCTCCTTGATATTCCTATTTTTTAGCGATGTATGAAATGGTTGTCCAATTCTTGATGTAATTGAAGGAAAATCTGCTCAATTTCCTCCTGCGTCGGGATTTTGCGATTTGTGTTAATGCCATTGCCGCTAAGACTCCGCTCAACTAAAACTGGTATGTTTACAAGATGGTCCTCGTCTGTTTGTATGTAGGCTCCGCCAGCCTCCCAAATATGAAAGCGCCGATTATATTGCTGGACGAGCATAAGAATTCGCTTAGCTAATGATGCCTTGCTTGCGTTCGGACTATGTCCCAGCGCAATGGCAATTTCTGCATAACGTTCCTCCGCTTCGATGAGACTGAATTCAATAACAAGAGGGTGCAAAAGTGCGACGCTTAAGCCGTGTGGCATTTTATAGATAGCTCCCAAGGCTCGTCCTGTTGCATGAGCTAAATTCGTTGATGAGTTGGAGAAGGCTATTCCAGCGTACAAGCTTCCGAGAAGCATTTCATCATAGGCTTGCTGATCAATTGTTCTAGAATAAGCATCTGGAAGGGCATTGGTGATTTTCTTGATAGCTTCAAGAGCATAGAAGTCTGTGAAATCATTGGCTTTTGTAGATACATAGGCTTCAATAGCGTGTGTTAGTGCATCTAAACCTGTGTAGGCAGTAATGGCTGGAGGTAATTTCTTGGTCCAATAGGAATCTAGTATGGCCACATCTGGAACAAAGGCTGGGTGAGAGGGGTTATGCTTAATGCCTGTCTCATTATCCGTGATGACCATTACTTTTGTGGCCTCCGATCCTGAACCTGCTGTGGATGGAATGGCAATCAAGGGAAGGCGTTCGAGATCAGGGTTTTCATGAATTGTATGCAAGGTATCATTCGGATTGGCAGCAAAGACGGAAACAGCTTTAGCACGATCGATTACACTTCCGCCGCCAATGGCAGCAATCCCATCGCAATATTCTGTCCGTGCTGTATAGACGGCCCTCATAACCTGTTCAATAGTCGGCTCCCCTTTATCGCAAACATAGAGATGAAACGAAATTTGCTCTTTTTCAAGCGATGGGAAGAGATATTTTTCCGCATCCTTGAAAAGCTTGTCAGAAATCATGATAAAGGCTTTCTTGATTTCTAGGCTGCGAATTGCCTCTGTTAACTGTAAGCTGCTATTTCCGCCAGTCATGATGACAGCCGGTTTTAGTATAGATTCGATAGCAATCACTCCTCATTAATTTTGTATCCGCTTACATTATGCCGTTTTGTGTGGATATGAAAGCTGTATGTATCTGGTTTATAGGTGCCTGTATAATACTCTAGCACCTGCCCAAAGGAATTCATGCTTGTTCGTTCAACAAACAAAGCATTGGTTCCACAAGGAATATGGAGCTGGTTTGAATCATAATTGGAGACCGGTTTACAGGAAATAATCTGTTCAGCTTGATAAAAATCAAGTCCAAGCTCCTGTTCAAGCAAGTCATAAATGACGGCTTGATTTAAGTCGTATTCAAGCAGTTTGTCTCCGATGTCTTTAGTATAGTAATGTCTTTCTACGGCAATTGGCATCCCGTTAGCTGTACGTAACCGGGTGATTAAATGAAAGGGGCGAGCCAGCAGAATATTACCTGGCTTATCAGGCTCATTGATAAGCTCAGTAAAGAGCAGTTTCGACCCTGGTGACATCCCCGTTCTTTTGATAGTGTCCGTCAGACTATGCAAGGTATTGAGTGAATCCTGTATATTCCTCCTGGATATATAGGTTCCTTTACCGTGAATTTTTTCGAGAATGCCTTCATGTACTAGATGAATGACGGCCTCTCGGATCGTTGATCTGCTTACAGAAAAGCGGTTCATCAATTCCCGCTCGCTTGGAATCTTGTCAGTATATAGGTTAGCGCTGATTTCTTGCTTCAGTATCTCTCTAATTTGAGTGTGAAGAGGGAGGGGATTATTTACGCTAACGATTGGCATCACCACCTATTCCTGATTACTCATCCTAACGTCCGTACCAGTAAGGATGGGCGTTCAAAATTTTTATTCTTCTGCTTAAAGAACATTATAGTTAGCATGAAGGGGAAAAGCAATAATTTTTCAGAATATTCAAATGAATGTGTTCGAATAGGTTAACAACATTCGCTGCATACCAGATCAGTAAGAATCCTATTTGCGTTTGTTCCTTTATCCTTTTCCTTATAATTACAGTATACTATTTAAGAGGAAGTATAGGGGATGGGAGGGATGGTTTTGCGAGAGCTAGGAAGCAGTCTCTATATATGGCTGGAATGGATTACGAGATTTGCCTACTTGCATTTATTATGGGTTCTATTTACTCTGGCAGGTGCTGTGATACTCGGGATATATCCCTCTACAACAGCGGCGTTCGCCATTATGAGAAAATGGCTCCATGGCGAGTCTGATTTGCCAGTATTCAAGACGTTCTGGATTAATTTTAGAAGGGATTTTTGGAAGAGTAATCATTTAGGACTTTATATAACTATTATTTTGTTCGTCATTTTGGTTGATCTATTTTACATAACCAGCATGGCGGAGAGCTCCTTCAGCTGGATGTCTGTTCCGCTGCTTGCAGGCATGCTTTTTTTCTCTTTCTTGCTGCTGTATATCTTTCCCGTGTTTGTCCAATTTGACCAATCAGTCCTTATGACGATTAGAACGGCTTTTCTTCTCATGCTCATTAGCCCGATTCAAATTTTTGTGCTGATGATCTGTTTGTTGGCAATTACCGTCATAGCCTGGTTCTTCCCGGCAATCGGATTTATCTTTGGAATCAGCTTATATGCCTTTGTTTCCGTATGGGTGGCCGGTTATTCCTTTAAGCGGCTATCGTAGAAACTTTTGTAGTATAAAAATTCATGCGAATCTTACTCATAAAGAGGAAGGATTGAAGTTGAGTGGGAAGCATGGAATATAAAAGCTAATGGAGGAAACAGAAAAATAAAGTTTCATAAAATCAGCTTGATTACATTTGTGGGATTGTTATTTTCCATTAGAATATTATCAATGTTCCTTGTGTGTTAAAGTTATATTATATAGAAACTTTATGTAGGTGGTTGAGTTGAAAAAGGTAATTAGTATTGTCGCAGTTTTAGTTTTTATATTATCTTTGTCAAGCTGTGGAAAGTCAGCTAGGGTTGCAAGTCCTAGAGATATAGAGTTTCTTACCGGAACTGAAGCTTGGTATTATTATAATCCTATAACATACGAGAATGAGAAAATGTCATTCACTGAAGATTTTGGTTTTTACTGGGGTTGTGAGTGTGGTGAGCCTATAGGTGATTCAGACCTGTATGAAGTGTTCGATTATGATAACGATAAAAAGAAACTTAGGTTATATAATAACTATGATAACAGTACTAAAACTATAGAAGTTATCAGTTATAATGACTACCATCTAATGTTAAAGATAGACGGGGTAGTTAAAGATTTTGTACCATATAGTTGTAGTTTTGATTTTGATTATGACAAGGAATACATCAAAGATTATAGTAGTTATGTAACAACTATGGAAGTACAGGGTCTTGGTTTAGTTGTAGGACCTTTTAATTATGATGGTGATGTAGGGTATCCTGATGAAGCATTCGATACTTATATGATGAGTGAAGATATAGAGTTTTATGATTATTCTTACGAAAGCATTAATGGTAAGGTCAATACTAAGTACAAAAAGCTAAGCATGGCAGAGGGATTGGATGCATTTGAGTCATCATCAGCCTTTATCTGGTTTAACAAGAATATGGAAATAAGTAAGGTAATGTATTATGGTTCTTTAATAGTAGAAGAATAAATTTAAAATATGTAAAAGCATCCGAATGGGTGCTTTTTTCTTATTTATTAGGCTCTGTTAAAGTTTAGTGTTGATATCTTAGCACCGTTGATTTTCGTTACAGGTGGCTGACTCCTGCGGGACCAGCGGACAGGGGGAGACCCCACAGACGCTGAAAGCGTCGAGGAGGCTCCCCGACCGCCCCGCGGAAAGCAGCTTCCTGTAACGAAAATCAACATTTATATTTAACAGAGCCATTTATTAAAAAAGGATTTAAGAGAATTTACTAAAATCAGTCAAAATTTTGAGGGGAATATATTCTTTTTTTGAGCAAAAGGTATTAACAAACAGGGGCACTAGTTAAAATGATGAAAAAACCGGCTCAATCAAAAATCCTGAGCCGGTTTTTGTTAATAATGCGACAGAAAAACTCTAGTCTAGTTATCTATCTATATTGTCATCCTTTCACCGCACTTGAGGAAAGTCCTTCAATGACCTTATTGCTAAAGAAGATGAAGGCCAACAGCAATGGAAGGAAGCTGATAATTAAGGTTGCTCCAATTGCTCCCCAATCGGTCATATATTGGCCAATAAAGTTCTGAATTCCAACGGTTAATGTCTTATATTGATCGGAGCTGATGAAGGTATTGACAAAGACAAACTCATTCCAGTTATAAATCATATTGATAATGACAGCCGTAGAGAGAATCGGCATGGACATCGGCAGGATGATTCGGAAAAACATCCGGTGAATAGAGCTTCCGTCAATAATGGCCGCTTCCTCGATTTCTCTAGGAAATGTCGTATAAAAACCGAGTAATATCATCATCGTAATGGGCAGGTTGTAGGCGGTATAAGTGATGACGATTGACCATGGATTGTCGATTAAGTTCACATTCAAGAACATGTTGAAAAGCGGGATGAGAGCTGAATGAATCGGAATCATCAATCCAATCATAAATAGCCCTAAGACAAGTTTGCTGAATTTCCATTGCATACGTGTAATGGCGAAGGTCGCCATACTAGCAAGAAGAACAGTCAGGATTATGGCAACGCCTGTAATCCAAATGCTGTT
Organism: Pradoshia eiseniae; assembly: GCF_002946355.1. Lineage (NCBI taxonomy): Bacteria > Bacillati > Bacillota > Bacilli > Caryophanales > Bacillaceae > Pradoshia > Pradoshia eiseniae. The sequence goes on along the minus strand of NZ_PKOZ01000007.1, from coordinate 130,867 downwards.
GAAAAAGTATAAACCAATGCCGCCTTCCCATACCTTCAAATAATTTTCCCATCTGAATTCAGCGGGGAGAGCGAAAGGAGACCCCCCGAATATTTCCTGATTGCTCTTCAATGAGAATAAAAAGAGCCAAATAATCGGAAAGATTTGAAAAACGGCAACTAACGCCAGGGAAATATATAATAGAGACTTTCCTAATCGAGCCATGTGATTGTTCCTCCTCTAGTATTGGATTTCATCCTTTGATGCTGTCAGCTTATTGATGACCAATGTGACAATCAGGGTAATGATTAATAATAGGAAACCAATCGCGCTTCCATATCCAAAATTTGAGGTGGAAAAAGCCAGTTTATACATATAGGAAGCCATTACTTCACTTGCCCCATTAGGACCGCCGCCTGTCATAACATAGATTAAATCGAAATACTTTAAGGAGCCGACAATTGCCAGGACAATCGTCACTTTAACCACACCCATAATGAGCGGCAGCTTAATCTTTAATGCTATCTGAAGCGGGGTAGCTCCATCAATTTTGGCTGCTTCAATAAGTGACTCTGGGATATTTTTGAGCGCTGCATAGTAGATCAATATGTAAAACCCTGCATACTGCCATAGAATCGGGATGAAAATCGCATATAAAACAATAGAAGTATCTGATAGCCATAGCGGAGCTTTTTCAGCGCCGAACCAACCTAGGACCGTACTCAGGATTCCATTAGAAGGATTATAGACTTTAATCCATAACTGAGCGATTGCGACAGAGGATAAAAGCATCGGAATTAGGTAAATCTTTCGGAGGAGATTAGCTCCTTTTATTTTGGAAGCAAGAATTAGGGCAATCGTAAGATAGATGGCTAAGCTTAATGCTGAAAAGAGAGCCAATAAAACAGAATGCCATGCGCTATCCCAAAACAGGCTGTCTTGTATGGCCGTTATATAATTCTCCAGACCAATGAACTCCATGGCGGAAACACCATCCCAGTCCATGAGTCCATAGTATCCGGTAAGCAATAAAGGGATAAAAATCAGGATGCTGATTAAAAGGAGTGCTGGAAGCACATAAATGGCTATTATCCACTTATTGGACATTACTTTGCTCATAACCTTTCACCTCATAACGATGTATGTAGAAAAAGGACCCGCCTAACACAAGACAGATCCTAATTCTTGGCTTGGGACTACCTATTTAGATAGAGCCTGTTCATGTGTTTTTGCAAAATCCTTTGGTGTTGTTTCCTTTCCGAATAAGGCTTGTATTTGATCTAAATGAACCTGGGCCACATCAGCACTTAACTGGACGTCGGCATACAACGTAATATTGGTTGCGCTGTTTAGCTTATCTAATACATCCACATACATTTGCGGAAGGTCGAGTGATTCTCCCTCTACCTTCGTTGCAGGGATGACGCCTGCATCTGTGACAGATTTCTCGCCCCACTCTTGGGTGAAGAAGGAGACGAATTCCTTCGCTTCTTCTTTGACATCAGAACTTTCTGAAACAAACAAGCCTACTCCTGGACCGCCAACATAGCTGTTCATATCGCCTTTTCCATCAACAGATGGGAAATCGAAAAATCCGACTGAGTCCCTGAATTCCTGAGGAACATCTTCATTTGTGGTGTAATTCGGCAGATCCCATGTAGCGATAAGGTACATAGCAGCCTGCTCATTCATAAACATGCTCTTGGCCTCTTCATCTGATAAACCATTGAATCCATCGACAAAGGCATTAGCATCTACGAGTTCTTGTACCTTCTCAGCGGCTGAAACGAGTGCCGGATCCTCGAAGGAGCCAGAGCGATCAATCGCACTGTTCAGTGCCTTAGTTCCACCAATGCGATCAGCTAAATACATATACCATAAAGACCCTGTCCATTTATCCTTGTTCCCAAGCGCAATCGGTTCAACGCCCTTCTTATCGAGTGTTTCGACAACTTTTATGAGTTCATCATATGTTTTGGGTGCTTCTACACCATTTTCCTTGAATATGGCTTTATTATAGTAGACGGAGGCAATGTTGAGTTCGAGCGGGAGTCCGTATGTTTTACCATCGACTTGATAGGCCTCGGTTGTGCCGGAGACAAAGGAATCCTTCAGTTCGCCTTCGAGCAAATCATCGAGCGTGGCAAACTTGCCGCCATTGGCATAAGGTTCAAGATACCCAGCGGACCAAGTCATCCCAACATCAGGGAGCTCACCGGAAGCTGATAGAACCTTCATCTTATCCTTGTATTGCTCATTGCTTAAAACCTCAACCTCCACTTTGACATCCTTGTGCTCCTTTTCAAAATCCGTGATGATATTTTCCACAATATCATGATGCTTCTTAGAGCTTCCTTCTGGCCAAAGGTGCATAAACTTGATTACTTTCTTCCCATCTGAACTAGCATCCTCTGACCCTGAGCAGCCTGATAAGACTAAAGCAGCAGCAAATAACCCTACCAGAAATGAAAACGCTTTCTTTCTCAGCATAACTAAACCTCCAAAAACGAGTATTTTTTATACTTAATTTACCAGTAATCTCAAAAAAAGGATATCACGAAAAACTTTGTTTGTCTACTGGATAAACAAAGTTTTTCATGATACGATTTGTATAAGGTTAATAATTTTGAATATTTAAACGCAAGGAAAACTTAACAGCTAGAGTGATAGGAAGTGCCCACAAAGTTTTGAAAGCAGTGGTAGGATTGTATAGCCCTAAAATACGGTACAGGAGGAAAGATGATGAAGATTCAAAATCCCATTCTGACTGGTTTTAATCCAGATCCATGTATATGCAGGAGAGGAGAAGATTATTATATTGCCGTTTCCACCTTTGAGTGGTTTCCTGGCGTGGGAATCTATCATTCTAAGGACTTGAAGAATTGGCGCCTCATATCGCGTCCATTGAACCGTTTGAGCCAGTTGAACATGACTGGGAATCCTAATTCCGGCGGCGTATGGGCACCGGCTCTTTCCTATAGTGACGGGAAATTCTGGCTAATATATACGGATGTTAAGGTGACAGATGGACGATGGAAGGATTGTCATAATTATTTGGTCACCTGTGAAGAAGTGGATGGTCAATGGTCTGACCCGGTCCATCTTAATAGCTCAGGCTTTGACCCTTCCTTATTCCATGATGAGGACGGGAGAAAATACTTAGTGAACATGATGTGGGACCACCGCATTGGAAACCATAATTTCTATGGAATCGTTCTTCAGGAATACAATGTAGAGAAACAAAAGCTTGTGGGAGAGCAGAAAATCATTTTTAAGGGGACAGATGTAAAGCTGACGGAAGCGCCCCATTTATATAAGTGGAATGACTACTATTATTTGCTCACGGCAGAAGGCGGGACAAGGTTTGATCATCAGGCAACGATTGCGCGCTCGAAGACCATTGATGGCCCATATGAAGTCCACCCGGAGAATCCTTTGATCACATCATTCCCATACCCGAGAAATCCGCTGCAGAAGGCCGGTCATGCTTCAATCGTGCACACTCATACAGATGAGTGGTTTTTAGTCCATTTAACAGGTCGTCCGCTTCCAAAAAACAGTGAAGCCTTGCTCGACCCCCGAGGATATTGCCCGCTTGGCAGAGAGACAGCCATCCAGCGGGTGATTTGGAAGGAGGACGGTTGGCCATATGTTAAAGGAGGAGGGGAGCCATCCCTTGAAATTGATGGACCTGATTTGACTGAGATGCAATGGGAGGAAGACTATCCCGAAAAGGATGATTTCGATGATCAAAACCTCAATCTTCACTTCCAGACATTAAGAATCCCATTAGGGAAAGACATATTATCATTGACGGACAATCCGGGTCATCTTCGTCTATATGGAAGAGAGTCATTGACCTCAAAGTTCACACAAGCGTTTGTCGCAAGACGATGGCAGCATTTCAATTTCACGGCAGAGACTAGGGTAGCATTTCGGCCAGATACATTCCAGCAAGCTGCTGGTCTAGTGAACTACTACAATACAGAGAATTGGAGTGCCCTTCAAATTACTTGGAATGAAGAAAAAGGACGAGTCCTGGACTTGACGACCTGTGATAATTTCACGTTTGACCAGCCACTGAGAGGTAGAGAAATCATTATTCCTGATAAGGTGGAATATGTCTATTTACGATGTGAAGTTCAAACATCCACATACCAGTATTCCTATTCTTTTGACGGAGAGACATGGACGCTTATTCCCGTTCAGCTTTACTCGCACAAGCTTTCTGATGATTATATAAGAGGCGGAGGATTCTTCACAGGAGCATTCGTGGGAATGCAGTGTCAGGATACATCCGGGCAGGGGAGGCCTGCGGACTTTGATTATTTTGTTTATAGGATAAATGAATAAAGTATGAGTGATATGGCGAAAAAGCGTCCCTTTGAGGGGCGCTTTTTTCATTAATGTTAAACTCTTCAGATGGCCATCAAATAGACGATTTCTCACACTCATTTTAATCCGAATGATCGGTCTAAGCTTCAATGCTTAGGCGTACCTGCTTTTAATGGTGATGCACGAGTTGTCGAGCCTTCGACCTTAAGAGAGCTGGGGCCGAATGAGCCGGGGGAGATTATTGTGAATGGTCCGCAAGTGTTCACAGGCTATTACAATCGTCCGGAGGAAACCGAACAGGCTTTTATTGAAATGGATGGAAAGGCATTCTTCCGCACAGGGGACATTGGACGTTTTGATGAGGAAGGCTATTACTTTATGGTCGACCGGGTAAAGCGAATAATCAATGCGTCCGGTTACAAGGTATGGCCGACAGAGGTTGAGAGTCTTTTGTACAAGCATCCTGTCGAGCAAGCATGTGTTGTCGGTGTACCTGATCCGAAGCGAGGGGAAAGCGTTAAGGCCTTTATTATTCTGAGTATTGAAGCGAAGGGAAAGATTAAAGAAACGGAAATTATCGAGTGGGCAAAAACACAGATGGCATCCTATAAATATCCGCGTTCAATTGAATTCAGGGATGCATTCCCAATGACGGCGAGCGGGAAGATACTTTGGCGCAAGCTCCAGGATGAAGCAAGATATATAGAAGGTGTAAAAGGATAGCATGTTCCAGGCCACCTAGTAGATAGACTATTTTAATTTTAACGGGATTGAGTTGCGGCATTTTTCACTCCCTAGGGAGTTGATGTCGCAATCCTTTTATATTTATTCTGTAATTGATTATACTAATCGGTAACAAATCATCGGCGAAAAAGGAGAATAGAATACATGTCGGATATACCGGAATACGTGAATGTGCGAATTGATGCAGAACAGCTGCGCTACATCAAGAAATTACAGGAGCTTCTATGTGAAAGGCTGGATATGGACCTTCCAAAAGAATATGACATCCCTGATATTGCCGTAGAGCAGGCATTGTTCACATATATAGATTTGATGGAGAAGAACTACCGGCTATCTGGAGAGCAATGGGAAGAGGTATATCACAAGTGGAGCGGAGTTAGTGATGTCCCTCGTACATTAGATGATTTTAAGGGAAGAGAATAATATAGGATCTGAATGAAGGAGTATAATACCAATGGTCCTATAAAACGTTACATAATCGATCAGACTGCAGGCAACCCGAAGAAATTTGGCATGCCTGCATTTTTATTGTATGGTGGTGAGACATGTATAATTTTCTGCTAAAACCTTGGGGATTAATTATTGTAAAATAAAGAAACTTTATATTATTGTAAATATAGTAGCTTAACTGCAGATATTTGGAGTCGGAGATTACCTGCCATGTACAATAACGTGATTAAATGAGCATCGTGAACACAATGGGATAGCTGCTAAAAAGGACGACAGAATCATGGCATAAAGATGTGAGCCTGGATTCAAGACAGGGCTTTATCAATCAAGAAAGAAGGTGCGTCATTGTTGGAAGCAGATAAGAAGGATATTGATGAACAGGCACGTCAATTTGCTGAGATGGCTCATAAAGGAATTTGCCGAAAAGGCACGGCGACTCCCTATATGACACATCTGGAAGAGACGGCCGATATCGTCAAAACGTTAACGGATAATAAGACCGTTATTGCAGCGGCTTATCTTCATGATGTTTTAGAAGACACCGATTATACCGCGGCAGAAATTGAAGAACTGTTTGGCAAGGAAGTAGCAAGGCTTGTTGAAAGTGAGACTGAAAATAAATATCATGATAGGCCCAAGGCTGATACATGGAAGATAAGAAAAGAAGAAACGATTCATCATTTGCGCCATGCGAGCTTGGAGACGAAAATGATTACGCTTGGAGATAAGCTATCGAATATACGCTCCATCAAACGGGACTATGAACAAATTGGGAATCAGCTGTGGGAGCGATTTAATCAAAGCGATCCGCAAATGCATGCGTGGTATTATCGTTCTATTTGCCAATCGTTAACAGAGCTTGAGGAAACTGCAGCTTGGAAGGAGCTTGATTGTTTAATTAAGGAAGTATTCAATTATTAAATAGCCGGCTGACTTCTTCCTGATATATTCTGCCGTTATGATTAGATAATGGCATTCGGATTTAAAAGCTATGACTCGATTATGAAGGAAGTTGTTGTGATGAAAGAGAATCATTCAAGCTATCAATCAGCAGAGATAAGAGCTAACCGATATTTCAAGAAATTAAGGGAAGAGACGATAGAAAAACATTTCATCCCTGTTCTAACCGCTGATATGTCGGAATGGAAAGTAAATCATATCAATTTTCGTTTACATAAGGGGGCGAAAAAGGACCCGAGCATCGGTTATCGTCCCTACCTGCAGTGGCTGGATTATACAGGAAAGCTAGATTCTTATTTGCGTCGCAGTGTGGCTTACTTATATATGCGCGACTTAGGCAAGGCTATTGATACGGATAAGGCGGAAAAAGAGATTGACCAAACGGCCCAGCGCTTAAAAAAACATGTGGCCAATCCCTCCAATGAAAAAGCCGACAGCTTGAGTAAAGCAAGCCTATACCGCTGGGGTGAGAAGGAAGGGATCGAGCTTAGTGTTATTTGGCTGTTTGCCAAATTGAAGCGGGTCTCGGAGCATATCCCAGATGAGCTAGATGCGGAGCATGCGCAGCGCAAGCTCATCAAAATCATCGCAGGTGTCCTCTTGCATGCTTATGATGAAATGGGAGAAGACATACAAGGAGATGAGCGGGCAGCTAAACTTGATGAGGCAATCAGACTTGGATATGCATATGGTCTTACCTACCCATTTGTGGATGACCTCTTAGATTCAAGTTATTTGACGAGCGAAGAAAAGGAGCAATACTCCGCCATGATTCGTACTGCCTTGCTTACCCGTGAGATTCCTCCTTTAGGTGACTGGGCAGAGAATAAGAAGAAGCTTATTGCCTATATCCATGCTGAGTTATCCGAGGCATTTGCCTATATTAAAAGCCATCAGACACCAGAGGCGCTAAATACCTTCTTCTCCGAATCCTATGTGTTTTTCCATGCGCAGGAGTTAGACCGTAATAAAGATATGAATGAATTGATTTACACAAATGAGGAGCTGTATGTTCCCGTCATTTTGAAATCAGCATCCTCCAGATTGATTATCCGATCTGTAATAGGGGCACAAGAGGATAAGGGCTTTGATGATCGGACCTTTTATTATGGGATCTATAACCAGCTGGCTGATGATTTCACCGATTTGTTTGATGACCTGCAGGCTGGTGCCGTTACGCCGTATACATACTATTGGACTCATCATAAGGAGCGGCCGGATTTGGTTAATCCATTTGAGTTGTATTTTGGTGTCATTGCTAACCTAATTCACGATGTCTATTCCGACAGCGAGTTGGCAAGGGAAGTCATATTGGACAGGGCCATCAATGGGCTGAAAAGGAATAAGCTTCGTTTCGGGCCGAATCGATACAAGGAGGTCATGGCTGTATTTGCTGCAGGGATGCCTGAATTTATGCGGATTATTCAAAGGTTCGTCAAGAAAGCGGAGGACGTTGATTTCTTTGATAAATTGCTGCGTGACCATATGATCGACCATTTACGAGAAGATAGACAGGGGAGAGATGCCTTTACCGTCCTCGCTAGCGAGCTCAGGGATGAGATGCACAGCTTCCTTCCGATTGAAGAGGCTATTATTGGTGAGCTCCCGGAAGAAAGAACGCTTCATGAAGCCGCTAACTATAGTTTGATGGCTGATGGCAAACGAATAAGACCAGTGGTCGCCTGGATGATGGGAATGGAGCTTGGTCTAAAGAAGCAGGAGATGATCCCTGTCTTAAAGTCACTTGAATACATGCATACGGCCTCGCTTATCTTTGATGATTTGCCTTCACAGGATAATGCGGCTGCCCGACGGGGACAACCGGCACTTCACATTGCCTATAACAGCGCCATTGCAGAGCTGACAGGTATCTTTCTTATCCAGAAGGCGACATTGGAGCAGGCATCGATTCAGGCATTTAGCCCGCAAGCTGTCCTATCCCTGATTCAGTATTCCGCAAAAGCGGCCATGGATATGTGCCGCGGACAAGTTCTCGACCTAGAGGAGAAGACAGGTGAAATGTCGCTAGAAGAATTGAATACGATGTGCTTTTATAAGACGGGCATTGGATTTGAGGCGTCGTTGATCATGCCAGCCATCCTTGCCGAGGCAGATGAACAAGAAAAGCTGGCTCTCAAACGATTTGCCCAACATGCCGGAATTGCCTTCCAAATCAGGGATGATCTCCTTGATGCGGAGGGGGATGAGGAAACCCTCGGGAAAACAGCAGGGCAGGATGAGAAGAATGAACGCTCGACCTTCGTGACAGTCCTTGGATTCGATGGTGCGAGGAAGCAAATGTGGCATCACTACTGTGAGGCCATTGAGACATTGCCGCAAATCAAATGCAATACAAGCTTCTTAAAGCATCTGCTTGACTATATTATCAACAGAAGCCGATAAATCTAAAGAGGCAGACCCCTCCCCGGCCGGAGGGGTCTGTTTATGAATGATGAAGGGTCATGGAAATGACAAAGGCGGTCTATTCTTTATCGGTGCATACAGTTTTTAGTACCGAACAGGAACGATATGGTGTAAACTATATTGGGCTATTGGAAAAGTTATCAAGATAAGTTACATAAAAACAAAGATTAGGGAGCAGAGGTATGGAGTTTATTGAATTATTGAAGGCGTTTATCCTCGGACTTGTTGAAGGATTAACGGAATTTGCGCCGGTCTCCTCGACGGGGCATATGATTTTGGTAGATGATATGTGGCTGAATTCAAAGGAATTCCTAGGGCAATATACGGCAAATACCTTTAAGATTGTCATCCAGCTGGGATCAATCCTGGCTGTTGTCATTATCTTTAAGGATCGGTTCATTGATATGCTTGGCTTAAATCGCCTATTCGGCAAGAAAGATGGACAAGGTCATCATGGCAATCATCTTCGTTTAACACATGTAATCGTAGGATTGATTCCTGCGGGTGTGCTTGGACTCTTGTTCGAGGACTATATTGATGAGCATCTTTTCTCAACAGAAACGGTCTTGATTGGTTTGTTGGTCGGTGCATTCCTCATGATTGCGGCTGATATCGTAAGCGGCAAGAAAAAGGAGCCAAAGGTGACGACAGTTGACCAGATTACGTACAAGCAAGCCCTCTCCATCGGGCTGATTCAATGCTTGTCCTTATGGCCTGGGTTCTCCCGTTCCGGCTCAACCATTTCAGGTGGGGTCCTTCTCGGTTTGAGTCACCGTGCAGCAGCTGATTTCACCTTCATCATGGCAGTTCCGATCATGGCGGGAGCAAGCCTGCTTTCCTTGATTAAGAATTGGGAGTACTTCAATATGGAGGCTTTGCCATTCTTTATCGTTGGTTTCATCAGTGCGTTCATTTTTGCGCTAATCTCCATCCGCTTCTTCTTGAAGCTGATTGATAAGATTCGCTTAATGCCATTTGCCATCTACCGAATTGTCTTGGTAGCGGCGATTTACTTCTTGTACTTTTAATAGAAAAGCCATTTCACTGACCTAGTGAAATGGCTTCTTTTTATTTATTGTTCCCCTGAGAGGACTTGTGACCTCGTAATGAAATGACGGTCTTCTATGCTATCAAGCGAGAATTCAGCGCCTTTTCCGGGAATGGCGTCAATGATCAGCTGAGTATGCTTCCAATAAGCATACTGGCTCTCATGGATATAGAAAGGAACACCGCCAATAATCCCGAGCAGCAAATCGGCATTTCCAATCCGGAAGTCATCCTCCCTATAGCACATCGGTGCGGAACCGTCACAGCAGCCGCCAGATTGATAGAGAAAAATGCTGCCGTAGGTATTCCTCAATTCCTCAATTAGTTTAAGTGCCGTATCCGTTGCAATTACTCGTTCAGCCATGAGACACCAGCCTTTCGATTTAGAAGAAGCCTTGTGGCTTGCGGTCATAGCTGACCAATAGGCATTTCGTTTGTTGGTAATGGTCAAGCATCATGGCATGATTTTCACGGCCAATACCGGATAATTTATATCCACCAAAGGCAGCTCCTGCCGGATATTGATGGTAGGTGTTGGTCCATACACGTCCTGCTTGGATGGCACGTCCAGCCCGATAAGCAAGGTCTCCGCTGCGGGACCATACGCCAGCTCCTAGGCCGTATAATGTGTCATTAGCAATCTCCATCGCCTCATCAAAATCCTTGAACGTCGTCACACCAAGAACCGGTCCGAAGATTTCCTCCTGGAAGATACGCATTTTGTTATGTCCCTTAAAGACGGTTGGCTCAATATAGTTGCCGTTTTCCAATCCTTCACCGAGATTATTCTCTCCTCCGCCGATCAGGCATTCAGCACCTTCTTCTTTGCCTAATTGGATATAGGATAGGATTTTTTCTTTTTGCTCATTGGATGCCTGGGCTCCCATCATCACCTCAGTGTCTAGGGGATTGCCGACTTTGATTGCCTTAACTCGTTCAAGAGCACGTTCCATGAACTTGTCATAAATGGATTCTTGAATGAGCGCACGGGAAGGGCATGTACAAATTTCGCCGGAATTGAGGGCGAACATGACTAATCCTTCAATCGCCTTATCAAGGAATTCATCATCCTGGTCCATCACATCCTCAAAGAAGACGTTAGGTGACTTGCCCCCAAGCTCGAGCGTTACCGGAATGATGTTTTCTGTAGCATATTGCATGATTTGCCGTCCAACAGCTGTTGAGCCAGTGAAGGCGATTTTTGCGATGCGTTTATTTGTTGCAAGCGGCTTGCCAACCTCAATACCGTATCCGTTAACAATATTCAGCACGCCAGCAGGAAGCAGGTCTTGAATGAGTTCCATCACAACCATAATGGAGACAGGAGTTTGTTCTGCCGGCTTTAAGACGATGCAGTTTCCGGCTGCAAGTGCAGGAGCAATCTTCCATGCGGCCATAAGGATTGGGAAATTCCAAGGAATAATTTGTCCAACTACCCCAAGAGGCTCTTGGAAATGGTAGGCTACGGTATCATTGTCTAGCTGAGTCGTACGGCCTTCTTGAGCTCTGATTGTACTGGCGAAATAACGGAAATGGTCGATGGCTAATGGAATATCGGCATTCAAGGTTTCGCGGACAGCCTTGCCGTTATCCCAGGTTTCAGCAACAGCAATCATCTCTAGATTATCTTCCAAACGGTCAGCTATTTTGTTTAGGATTCGTGCACGCTCAGCAGCAGATGTCTTCCCCCAAGCATCCTTTGCTGCATGTGCTGCGTCTAATGCGAGCTCAATATCTTCAACAGAAGAACGAGCCGCTTGTGTAAACACTTCTCCATTAACAGGTGATTTATTATCAAAGTATTGTCCTTTAACAGGAGCAACCCATTTACCCCCAATGAAATTATCGTATTTCTCCTTGAAATGAATAACGGCCCCATCTGTATTTGGATTTGCATAAATCATGAAGTGATCCCCTTTAATTCGTATTGAAAGCTCTACTGATACCCGCATTCAAGAATTATGTAAAATCAGGATTATCTGTAAGCGCTTACTAAACTCTATTAAAATAGTTGTTCACAAAAATTTCAACTAATATGATTGAACAAGTATTACAAGATCCCGGTCAACGGCTTTAAATTCATTGAATATAGTCCTTGATTAACAAGGTCGATATCATAAATGTTCTTCTCTAAGAAGAATTGAATGATTAAATCACTTGTTTCACTTTTAGAAAGGGAATAGCCAGCCGCCTGCAAAAGTACATCCATATCACTCTTATTAAGCTGTAAAGCCATTCCGAGGGCAAGCAGTGTTCGTTTGCTTGGGTGATAGGCAGAGTTTGTACGTATCTTGGAGAACAGTTTACGGTCAATGCCGGCGCGTGTATAAATCTCTGCATCTGTTTTTCCAGTTTGGTCGATAAAACTGAATAGAATTTGCTGCAGGGAAGGTTTGCGTTCTGTCTCGATGAAATTTAAGAGCTCCTTCTCTTCAGTTTGAATAGGCGCAGAGCGCAGCAGTGAACTTTCAAAGACAACTGTTTTAAGCTGATGTTTCAAAACATACTCTTTCAATTCGTGCATCAAGTAGTCGCTATTCATAATAACCCTCCTCAAAGTCGCTTTTAAAGCGACCAAATAGTTCCGTATCCTTATTAAAATTATAGCATGATAGATACTTCATTTTGAGAGGATGAATGAAGATGAATGAACAATTAACTGAGCTTATTTTTATTCTTGATCGGAGCGGTTCGATGGCTGGTTTGGAAAATGATACAATAGGCGGCTTCAACTCATTAGTGAAAAAGCAATGCGAACTTCCTGGAAAGACGATTGTTACAGCTGTCCTATTTGATGATGAATACGAGGTTTTATGGGAAGGTATGGATGCCGAGAAGACGGTGCTTACTGAGAAGGAATACTATGTAAGAGGGATGACGGCCTTGCTTGATGCAGTAGGCAAAACAATCTTAAGCGTGAGAGGGCGGCTGGCAAACACAGCTGCAGATAAGCTCCCTCGGAAAGTGCTTTTTGTCATTACAACAGATGGCTATGAAAATGCCAGTAGAGAATTTACGTATGAAAAAGTAAAAGAGATGATTAAATTTCAGCAAGATAAACATCAGTGGGAGTTTCTGTTTATCGGAGCCAATATCGATGCAGCTGAAGAAGCGGGGCATCTGGGCGTCTCAGAAAAAGATGCGATTCAGTTTGAAGCGTCAACCGTAGGGGTGCAGAAAATGTATGCCTCCGTTCATGAGGAATTGACGGTAAGAAGGAAATGATGACTGCTGTTTAGAGGGAGGAGAACACGGTTCTCTTTCCTTTTTATCATCCAAAGGGAATTTGATTAGCCTGTTGAATAGAATGAAAATGGACCGATATATAGAACGACATAGTACTTTTTTCTTATAGGGGGGAGTCGTTTTGTATTCAAGTGTCCAAGCTACTCGAACATCGATGCACCATGAATCTAATGTATATGTCCATAATCGCTTAGGTTCAGCCATTATAACAGCCCTCACTGGAGCAGCATCAATAGCTGCTATGCTTTTTGGCTATTATGCTGCCAGTTCTTACGAGATGGCCGATTCGATTGATATCTTGGCGATATCCATCAGTTTCCTCCTGGCATTCTGTACATTGCCATTTGGATTGGCAGCTCTCTATTCAAGCAAAGGAAGAGTTCTAGCCATCACAGGTTTAGTTATGTCACTTCCAGGTCTGCTGCTGTTTTTCATTTCGATTGGCTATCTAATCATACGGGCTTTCTAGAATAGGGCCTGCAGATTTCAGCGGGCTTTTTGCTTTTTATACATGATGTAAGGCATTCGGAAGGGGGCTCTGAAGGATTCGAAACGCACTGATAGGTCCCAGCAAAGCTTCTGAACTATTCGGAGGGGGTTTGCGAATTGCTCGGAAGCCTCCTATAATGGAACAATCAAAGATGAAAAGGTAGATGTTGAAAATGCTTCATGAATACACAATCTCCATGCTGCAAAGCGCTGTAGATGAAGCCATCGAGAAGCTGAATATGCATGGATATTATAATTCCTATTACGACCAGCCTATTGAGCAATATGCCTCGGATAATGGTTATAGCGTCCAAGAGTTGGAGGAAGGCACTGTTGAATTGAAGGTGATTGTGGAAGAGGACAACGTTCCTGTAGACACGGAAAGAGAGAGAGAATCGATAGCGGCTATTCTTGGTCTGGGAAAGGATAATGTGTGTTATCAGCTGCTTGATACGGTTGAATGGCAAGAGCCGTTTCCTGTCATTGATCTTCGAAATGGCTGGTTCATTAACCCTGTGGAAGAAGAGCATATCCCAGAGGGCAATATCATTCATTTTGAACCGCCGTGCGCTTTTGGTTCGGGGCTTCATGGAACGACTCAGGACTGTCTCCGTCTTATTCTTAGAGAAGAGATGAAGGGGATGCGGATACTTGATATTGGGACAGGAGCGGGCCTTTTGAGTGTGGCTACCGCACTTATGGGCGCAAAGGAAATACAAGCGGTCGACATTGAGGATGTCAGGGATGAGGTCCTGTATAATGCCAAGTTAAATGGTGCAGATGACAAAATAAAAGTCACTCATGCGGATGTCTTAGACCCTCAGTTTGAGATGGAAGGATGTTTTGATTGGATATTCGTCAATATTGCTGCCGATGAAATAAAGCAATTAGTTAATTTCATCGATCAGCATTTAGCGGATGGAGGAAGATTGATTCTTTCAGGAATGGTGACGTGGAATTATGAGGATGCTGTTACGGTTTATCAAGAGCTAGGATACGAGCTTAAAGAAATCCATCATGCTGATGAATGGGTGACAGCCTATCTGCTAAGAAAGTAACTAAGAGCAGGACAGCCTATTATGTGCTGTCTTATTTTTTTGCATATGCAGAGATTTCCCCAGCTTTATAATAGAGAAGATGGTCATATAATCCTTCTAAGTCCCGCGTGAATGTCTCTTCATCGATTCCTGCTTCCTTGCATGATTCGATTTTTAATAGAATTTGGAATAATAATGATTTTGCCTCACAATCATGCAGGTCATCAACAATCATTTTTAGAGTTTGCAATGGTTTCTCCCCTTTCTTATCATTTAAATTTCTATATATCTCCTTAATACCGCAATATAAGACAAAGTAATCATCTTTAAAGGTTAATTATTGTTAATTTTTAACATAAAAAGGTATTTAATGGAAGAAAAGTGGGTATATAGAGTGAAAAAATACTATTGTTAATTAAATTCAGGGCTAATAATCACTCCAATCTTAATATGTTCTATCCGAACGGCTGATATATATTGCAATAAGTAATAAGTGCCTGTTACATTGGGCGCTTTTTTTGTTTGTGTTTACTAGATGATTATTAAGGTAAAGGGGAATGGAAAATAAGGAGATAGCATCTATCGTATATTTCCGAGAAGAGTATTTCAAGGATGTGATGGTATCAAATGGCCAGCCTTCTGTGCTCTCTAACTCCAAAGGAGACGAGAACACAACAATACCGGATTAACCACTAGATGTGATATTCTAGAGGTAATTTCTAGTGAGATGGGGTCTGGCTTGAGAAATGGTCATTAAAATGGTGCTTATGATAATCCTTACGGTTCTAATATACGGAGCGATATGCTTTTATTTATGGCGGAATGGGAAAGCCTGGCTTTCGGTGTCCCCGTTTAGAAGGTTCAAGAAAACGTACACGGTATTGTTTCTACTCCTCTCTATATCGATGTTCATCGGAATGATACCGTATCTTGGAATCTTTAAGTGGATTGGCGGTTATTGGTTTATCATCGTTGGTTATAGTCTTCTATTGCTCCCTGTATTTAACCTTGCTTTTTATCTATTAAAGAAAAAGGGTCTCATGGTCATGGGAATCATTTATTTCCTCTTCTTTGCGGGAGTCATTGCTTATGGATCCTATCAGGCGTTCAGCCCGGTCGTGCGCTATGATCATGTTGAGGTTAATAAGGAGGCGGGCCGTGATTCCTTGAAGATATTAATGGCCTCTGATACCCATTTGGGGCCCATTGTAGGAAGCGGCCATCTGGAAAAGCTCGCGCGGATTGTCGAGGAGGAGAAACCAGATATTGTTCTAATACCTGGTGATATCATTGATGATCAGATAGACACATTTAAGGAAGAGAATATGATTGATATCTTCAGCAGCATGGAGCCGCCGCTCGGGGTGTATATGTCCCCGGGCAATCATGATTATTATGGGGACGATCTTGAAGAGCTTGAGGAAGAACTGGAGGATGGCGGTATCCATATGCTTATGGATGAGACTAAGGAAATAGACGGGCTTTATCTTGTTGGACGCAAGGATTTGACGGATGATAAACGCTCCTCTATTAAAGACCTTGTTGAAGGGTTTGATCAATCTAAGCCTGTCATCATGCTTGACCATACACCGATGGAGCTGTCACAAGCAGAGGCAAGCGGAGTAGACATCATTCTTTCTGGTCATACACATCGCGGACAGATTTTCCCAGGGAACCTGATGACTGATTGGATTTATGAAAATGATTGGGGACATTTGAAGAAAGGAAATCTCCATTCATTCGTCTCATCTGGCTTTGGTACTTGGGGACCTCCCCTTCGAATCGGAACTAGATCTGAAGTATGGGTCATTAATGTGAATTTCAACTAAGACAAGCACGCATCTCGAAGGATGCGTGCTTTTTGTCAATATATGTTAAAATGAAGCTATTCAATTCGGATAACGGAGAGGTACTCGCTATGCAATTTTCTATTCAGAAGGACTATCTCAAGCAGGCTGTGCAGGAAGTCATGTATGCGGTCTCAAACAAGCCGGCACATCCCATATTGAGCGGAATTAAATTGACGGCAGATGCAAATGGAGTGACCTTAACTGGCAGCGATTCCAATATCGTCATCCAAAGAATCATACCTGCTATCGCGGACGAAAAAGTCGTCGTTCAAATCTATAAAGAAGGAAGTGCCGTCATCCCCGGTAAGTACTTCAGCGAAATAGTGAAGAAGCTGCCAAGTGACATGTTTATCGAGGCAAATGGAGATTTCCATATTACAGTGCAGGCAGAGGATATTATCACGACGATGAATGGATATAATCCAGACGAATACCCCGTACTCCCGCAAATGGACAAATCGAGTACAGTCTCTTTGCCTGGAGAAGAGTTGGCAGAGATGGTCAAACAGACAGCTTTTGCTGTGGCAAAGACAGATTCAAGGCCAATATTGTCAGGCGTTCATATTTCTGTACAGGGCGGAGAGCTCTCTTTAGCAGCTACCAATGGGCAACGCCTGGCGCTGCGAAAGGCGATGGTAGAGGCAGGATGGAAGAACGGATGTATCGTGCCGGGTAAAACCTTATTGGACTTAGCAAAGCTATTGCAGCACTCTAACCCTGTGAAAATGGCTGTTTCTGAAAATTATATTCTCTTTCAATCAGATTCCCTCCTGTTGTTATCAAGGCTGATTGAAGGCAATTATCCGAACATAGGGAATCTGTTTCCGAAAGAATCAAAGAGTGTCATTGTGTCCAACCGGAAGGATCTTTTGCTTGGCGTGGACAGGGCTTCTTTATTTGCAAGTGAATGGCGGCATAATACCATCTCGCTTGCTGTCAAAAATGGCAGCCAGCTCAAAATCTACTCTAAATCGACCGCGGTCGGCAAAATCGAAGAAATACAGACAATTGAGTTGTTAGACGGAGAAGAAGAGCTGGAAATCATGCTTGATGGCCGCTACCTGCTTGAAGCACTCAAAGCAATTAGAGAAGAAAAGGTCGTCTTAAGCTTCCATGGATCTATCAGACCCGTAATGGTTCAGCCATTTGGTGATGATAAACATCTGCATTTGATTTCTCCAGTACGAATGTAGAGATGCAAGAATAACAGTCTTTAAGAACACAAGGAAAAGCCGGTGGAGTTTTACGATAAGTAAAAGCTTCACCGGCTTTATCCATGAAAGAGGAAGGTTTTGTGTCAGCCTCTTTTTACGTATTTAAGGTCAATGCCATTAATTTCAACAGTCGGTCAAATGCACTCTTGGCTATTATAAGGTATCGATTTAGACACCAGCCCGTTTTAATCCATCGCGATTGTTTTTTGGTGCATCTTCTTCCTCGAGGTCTACCTGCAGTCCATCCGCTTTGTTCTTCTTTGCTTTTACAAAGAAGGCAACAGCGATAAGGGCTGTGATGATCATTCCGCCGATATGAGATGCGCTGTAGGATAATCCGAAACCAAGCTTCGCGTCAAATAGGATGTAGGTTGCGACCATATCGGTAATGAAGAGCGCTGGAATTAAACTTATAAAATAATTTTTCCCTTTGACTAATAAATACATCGTAGCAATCCATAATGCCAGGGCTGAAGTCCCTTGGTTTGCGAATGAGAAATAACGCCATAGGATATTGAAATCGATTTTTGTTAATAAGAAAGAAAGAGCGAATAGCGGCAGTGCGATGGCTAGACGTTTTGCTAGCTTAGACTGATTGATGTTTAGATAATCAGCGATAATAGAGCGAGCCGCACGGAAAGCTGTATCCCCAGAAGTGATCGGAAGAACGACCGCCCCTAAAACTGCTATTGTTCCGCCTACTGCTCCTAATAATGTCATCGACACTTCGTTTACAACTAATGAGGCAGTACCCTCATTGATTAGTGTCTGCAGATTTTGTCCATCGAATAAGCTCATGGCTGCTGCCGCCCAAATCATGGCGATAATAGCTTCAGCAATCATCATACCGTAAAAGATGTAACGGCCCTGTTTTTCTTTTTGTGTTGTTCTAGAGATGATAGGTGACTGTGTGGCATGGAAGCCAGATAAGGCACCGCATGTGATAGTTAAGAAAAGAATCGGGAAAATCGGTAAATCTGCTGGATGCAGATTAGTTAATGTCAATTCAGGAATAGAATAGTCTGATAACAGCAAGGACCCTCCAACCCCGAGTGTTCCAATTAATAAGGTAGCCCCGAAATAAGGATAGAGACGGCCGATAATTTTATCAATTGGCAACACCGTTGATAAGAAGTAATAAAGGAAGATAGCTCCGATGAGAATGCCTAAAGCCACTTTTCCATCCATCAATGCATGTAATAAAGAAGCTGGAGTAGTGACAAACACGGTACCTACTAACAGCAACAGCAATAAGGCGAAAGCGTTTACAAGATGCTTCGATAGCTTTCCTAAAAATTTGCCGGCTAGCTCAGGGATATGTGCACCGCGGTTGCGGATTGAAATCATCCCTGTTAAATAATCATGTACCGCACCAGCAAAAATGGCACCTAATACAATCCACAAAAATGCGACCGGTCCATATAAAGCCCCCATGATTGGCCCGAATATTGGACCCGTCCCAGCTATATTTAATAATTGAATCATTGCGTTCTTTTGTTTGCCCATCGGTACATAATCCACGCCGTCCTGATTGGAGTAAGCTGGTGTCAGCCTATCATTTTTCGGACCAAATACTTTTTCTACATATTTCCCGTACGTGAAATAGGCAAGGACAAGCAAAGCAACCGCTAGCAAAAATGTAATCATTTCTCTTCCCCCTTTTGATTATCGGTAAAAATACCGTGTTATATAATATAGTAATATACTAAAATGAGAACTCCTTCCTATAGTGGTTTATACTGTTATATAATAGATGATTTTTCTGAAAATCTCAAATAATAATATGTTTTTTGAAATTATTTTTAACTGTAAATATTAGTAAAAAAGAGGACAAGTAGAGATCAATTAATTTTACTGGAAGAATATACCTTTAACATATTGTCATTATAAATATTCAGGAAAAGTGGTGATGCAAGCAAAAATTTGCGCTGAGGCCAACCTATTATTTGGTAAATATTCAAATAATTGTTGATATTTGGTTAATAGTGTTTATAATTATAGGTAATCGAATAATCAGGTAGGAGAATATGAGAAGATGCCTAAAATGAAAGCCTTTACAATTGAAGGCTATCATTGGGCGTGTTCTCTTTTTTCTTGCTTATTCGGCGAACATTAAAAAGGGGGATGACATGCAGTGGCAAAGTATCATTGGAAAAAGCCATTATTAGCTCTAGGTTTGATTGGGGGACTGCTGGCAGGCTGTGCAGGGGAAGAAAGCTCGGGTGGTAATGGCGGAGGATCATCGGATGGTCCAGGGAATATTACCTTGTATTCGCCAGAGACGCCTGACTTTACAAAAGAGCTTGCTTCTAAGTTTGAAGAGGTCAATGGCGGTAAGGTGGACGTCCAGTACGCTGGGACGAACATCTTGGTTAATCGGATGATGGCTGAAAAGGATAATCCGCAAGGTGACGTATGGTACGGAGGCGGAGGGATTCTGACGTTTGAAGCTAATGCTGATAAAGGTATTATTGGTGCTTATATGCCTGATGAAGCTAAGGATTGGGAAGTGGTTGAAGATGGCATAAAGCTCAAGCATGAGGATGATAAGTATGTTGGAGTCGAGGTTTTCGTCCTGGGCTTTGCTTATAATACGGAATTGGTGAAGAAAGAGGAAGCGCCAAAGACTTGGGATGATTTGCTCGATCCTAAATGGAAAGGGAAAATCCAATTCGCCAATCCTGCTGCATCGGGAACCTCTACCTTAATGGTATTGAACCAAATGATGCAGCGCGGCGAGTCAGAGGGCTGGGAGTATATGGAGAAGTTAGTTGATCAAGCGAACTCCATGCCGGATTCGGGTTCTGCCCCTACAAAGGCAGTGGCGATGGGAGAAGCCCATATCGCAGTCGGCTTTGACTTTATGGCATATGAAGCACAGGCAAAAGGGGAAACAGTTGATTTCGTCGTTCCGGATAAAACGCCTATTCTAGTCAATCCAATCTCAATGGTGGAAGGTGCTCCAAATGAAAAGGGAGCAAAGGAATTTATGGATTTCATGTTATCTAAGGATGCCCAGCAAATTCTTGCTGATTGGTATCACATTCCGATTAACCCGGATGTAGAATCCAAAACACCGCTGACACTTGAGAACGTAAAATCTCATGCCGTTGATTTAGATATCGATTGGGTGAATAAGAATTATGACAAAGTCAGAAATGAATGGAAAGAGAAATTCCAGTAATGAAGAAGGTGGGATATCATGGGAGCCGTTACAGTCCATCAGTTGAATAAAGAGTTTTCTGGGGTTAAGGCACTGAACAATGTCAATCTTGAGATCGAAGAGGGCGAATTTTTTGCCCTCCTCGGCCCATCGGGATGCGGAAAGACAACCACGATGAGATGCATTGCAGGCTTTGAGGATCCTACATCAGGGACTATTACAATCGGGAATGAGCAGGTCAATCATATTCCGCCGAATAGACGGAATTGCGGAATGGTCTTTCAGAGCTATGCACTTTTTCCTCATATGAATGTTTTTGAAAATGTAGCATATAGCCTTAATATTAAGCAATTGAATGAAAAAAATGTGCTGGCCAAGATGGGTGTCTATGCGCGTCTTCTCAATAGAAGGCTTGGCCGCATGCCGAAGGATATGGAACGGAAGGTCATGGAGATATTGGAATATATGGAGCTTGACCAATATGCTGAAAGGCTGACGAGTGAGCTTTCAGGAGGACAGCAGCAGCGTGTGGCATTGGGCCGCGCCCTTGTCATGGAACCGGCTGTTCTGTTGATGGATGAACCGCTTTCGAATCTAGACCAGAAGCTCCGGCATTCGATGAGAAATACCATTAGGAGGATTCAGCAGGACTTAGGAATCACTACTATTTTTGTCACGCATGATCAGGAGGAAGCGATGAGCATGGCCGATCGTGTGGCTGTTATGAATAATGGGGAAGTTATGCAAATAGGGAAGCCAACTGATTTATATAGTCATCCTTCCACTTCTTTTATTGCTAATTTCGTAGGCACGTCCAATAGTCTGCATGTGAACTCAGCTATCCAAGACGGAGAGTACACGATCTTAAAAGGAGATGGATTCACATTAAAAACACTCCATCAGAGCAAGGATAACGGGACGGCTATCATTCGTCCTGAAAGCATTCAAATTCACCATAGGGATACAGAAATGAATTCTGATTCCATGAATATATTAGAAGGTGAGATCTTAATCTCTACATATCTAGGGTCCATCGTACGTTACGAGGTGAAGTTCGCGAACCATCAATTGATTGTGGATGCCACCTATGCCTCAGGTGAGAGTATCCTGAAGCCCGGAACAAAGGTTAAGCTGGCCATAGATCCTGAAAGGGTGCTGGTCATATGAAAAAGGGGAAACGAGCATTTAATGGCCTTACACTTGTAAGAGTACTCATCTATTTGTTTTTTGGCTTATTTTTAATCCTGCCTTTACTGTCAGTCTTTTTGGTCAGCTTTACGGGGCAGCCTGTCAATCTATTGGGCTCGTTATCGGACCCGGCCATTTTTGACTCTACGATTGAGAAGTTTAAAGGAGTTTCATTAGATGCGTATCAGAGCATTATTACAAGTAAAGGATATTTTAATAGTCTCGTTAACAGTTTACAGCTTGCTATCACAGTTGCTGTACTGGTCATTCTGATTTGCGTTCCGATTGCTTATGGTATCGCAAGAACGACTATGCCATTTAAGAGGACGATTTCTGCGTTATGTACGATACCTCTTATCGTACCGACATTTATCTCGGCTTATGCTTTTATTCTGATGTTCGGAAGGTCCGGATGGATAACGGCCATTTATCAGAAGCTTGGCGGCGAGGGAATGCTCATTGATCCATACTCCATGGCAGGCATCGTCATTGTGCAGGTGTTCTTCTTCTTCCCATATGCTTTATGGCCAATGGTGGCGGCTTTTAAGGTGAGTGATATCACTCTTGAGGAGGCTTCTCTTAACTTAGGGGCTAAAAATTGGTTTACGTTTGCATTTGTGACATTCCCGCTTGCATTGCCAGGCATCATTTCAAGTGCCTTATTGATTTTTACTGTCAGTTTCTCTGACTTTGGAACACCAATCATTCTGGCACCAAAAGAACTTAATCTTTTGGTTGTGGAGGCTTATCGTGAGATAGCAGGGTTCTATAATTGGGGCGGAGCAGCGATATTGACGGTTGTTATGGTTTTGGTAGCGGCCTTCTTCTTCTGGCTGCAGACATTACTGACCAAAGGACGGAATTATGGGTCCGTTTCTGGGAAGCCGAAAATGCAGCGCTTGAATAGTCATAGCGGATTAACAAAAGCCCTTTCTGGCTATAGCATCCTTATCGTGCTGGTGCCATTTTTAGCAATGATATCAATTGTTATTCAGTCATTCGCGACAACTTGGGGAAAGGATTTCCTGCCCAACGGATATACGTTAAAGCACTATCAAACCATTTTTACTAGTTCACTTGGGAATATCCAGAATAGCTTAATTCTTGCATTTGGGGCTTTAGTGTTAAGTGTGGTTATAGCGACCTTTGTCTCGTATTTCGTCGTTCGCCAAAATGCAGCTAAGCTGGATTTTGTTACAAATATCCCTTTGATTGTTCCAGGCATTGCCTTTGGGATTGCCTTGATTCAAACATTCAATACGGCTCCTTTGCAATTGACAGGTACAGCTCTTCTTTTAATCATTGCCTATACGATTAGAAGATTGCCTTATATGATCAGGTCCACGATGGGATCTATGAGAGCGATCAAGCAGGACATTGAAGAGGCGGCCATTAATCTTGGAGCAACTCCACTGACAGCTGCCATTACGATTATTGGGCCCTTGATGCTTCCGGGGATTGCAGCTGGCTCCCTGCTCGTTTTCATCACAGTTATTAAAGAGACTTCCATCTCTATTCTTATCGCTCCGGCAGAATGGGCGCCTATGAGCTTGGCAATATTTCAAAATATTCTCCGAGGAGAGTATTATACAGCAGCAGCTATGTCTGTCATCCTGGTCATTTTAGTCTTATTTTTACAAGCAGTGGCAAACCGCTTATCAAAAAATGATTGAGTAATCTGGAGGAGAAGGATGAGAGGGTATATTTTTGATTTGGATGGTACAGTTTATCTGGATGATAAATTGATTGAGGGAGCGAAAGAGGCCATAACTGAGCTGCAAAATCGCGGGGATCAAGTTGTTTTTTTGACGAATAAATCGATTGCTACAAGAATGCAATACGTAGAGAAATTACGGGAGCTGGGAATCCCTGTCGAGCTCAATCAAGTGATTAATTCTAACTATATTACAGCCAAGTATTTGCAGGAAAGGTTAAATGAAAAAGAGGCCGTGCTCGTTATTGGTGAACAGCCTTTAATTGATGAACTCACCGAAATGGGGATTCGAATAACAGAGGATGAAAAAGAGGCCTGTTATGTTGTCGTTGGCTGGGACCGGAATTTCACCTATGAGAAAATTAACAAAGCCTATCAAGCTTGGTTGAATAAAGCGAAAATCATTGCAACGAATCCGGACCGAACCTGTCCAGTGGATGGCGGAGAAATCCCGGATTGCGGTGCCATGATTGGCGCCCTTGAAGGAGCCACAGGACAGCCTATTGATTCTATCACTGGAAAGCCGTCCCGGCTCATGGCGGAATTCGTCGTAACAGACGTCTTGATGATGAATCCTGCTGATTGCTATATGATTGGTGACCGGCTTGAAACAGATATTAAGATGGGGAATGAATTCGGATTGAAATCAGTGCTCGTTTTGACCGGTATCACAACGAGAGAAATGCTGGCTAGCACATCCTATACGCCGTCCTATATCGTTGATAGCATTAAACATGTTCCAGCTTTATAAATCAAAATGCCACATGGCGGGATTTCCAGAAGAGACAGCCAGCGCACCCGCCTTGAGAGCGGATAATATTTCAGCCTCCTCGCTGATTAATCCTCCGACAATGAGCGGCAGCTTGATTTTACGAGAGAGGTCATCAATGATTTTGGGCATTAATCCAGGTAAAACTTCAACTGCATCCGGCTTGCAGGAGCGAATGTTCTCGATCCCTTTTTGCACGGCAGCACGGTCTATTAAGAAAATGCGCTGGATGGTCATCAGGCCTTCTTCCCTCGCTAATTTAACAACATTGCTTTTGGTTGTGATGATGCCTGTTGGCTTCCAGGCCTTCGCAATAAATTGAAGAGCGCTTTTCGTATTGGATAGTCCCTCAATGAAATCGAGATGGATGAATACATACATGCCATTTGACTTCAGCTCTAAAATCATATCTGGTATATTCATGAGATTGCCAGTTAATAAAAAGGCAATATTCGCTCGGCTGTCTATGGCCTTTTGGATATCTTTTTCCTCTTTAATACTGGCAATTAATTGTGACTCAACCATATCTACTATTTTCATTGTTTTGCCCCCAATGTTGTTTTTGTAAATTTTAACACATATCTGCTCTTAGTATAGATTGCATAGATATTCCAGCAAATAGAATTAGATAGAGAAGAAATTTGGTACAATAGAATAAAAATAGCCTCTATAAGTGATTTAGCTATAGAGGCTTTTTTATGACAATGAAAAGGCGGATAGACATTTGATAACTTATCTATATACGTATGCATGCAGTCAGGAGGAAGAGCCGCTCTGCCAAATGGAGATGAGAGCCTTGTTTGGACGTAATGCTGGTCCTTATCTCATGATGAGCACGGAGAGAATTGAACCGGATAGAAGCCCGTTTATCCGAGAGCGAATTGAGGTTATGTTTGAGGGAGAGACCTATCAATCAATAGTTGAGCAAGTGGCGAATGTGGACCTTGGAGAGGAAACATTCAAAGTCCATCTCATTAAAGATAATGACCTCGATGTAAAGCTCTCCTTCAAAGAAAGGCGGAAGATTGAAAGGGAGATTGGTCTTTCCGTTAACGGTATAGCTGAATTGGACCATCCAAAGTATGTATTTGCGGTCATTCCATATAGAGGGCGCTGGTATTTTGGGCGCTATAAGAAGGGGGAGGCGGTTTGGCTAAAGCATCAGCAAAAACCTAGGGAATATTCAACAGCTCTCAGCACAAGGATGGCAAGGGCAGTTGTGAATATTGCCATCCCGGAAATAGAAGGTATTAGAGCGATTGACCCATGCTGCGGAATAGGGAATGTCCTAGTTGAGGCGCTATCGATGGGGATTAATATAACGGGCAGGGATATCAAACCATTGCCAGCGATTGGGGCAAGAGAGAATATCGCTCATTTTGGGTATGAATGTGAAGTGGTTAGAGGAGCTATTGAGGAAGTGACTGAGCATTATGATTCAGCCATTATTGATTTGCCTTATAATCTATGCCATACGGCTTCACCTGTGGAACAACTCTCGATATTAAGCCATGCCAACCGAATTGCAGATCGAATAGTAGTCGTGAGCGGTGAGCCGATTGATGCGATGATTGAGCAGTCCGGACTGATTATTAAGGATCGTTGTGAGGCGAAAAAGCCAGGGTTTACACGAGAGATTCTCTTATGTGAGAGTTCATTTATTCAGTCAAAGAATGAATGAAAGGTTAAAGTGAATGGGGGATGGGATTTGAAGAAGCTAGAGGGAAAAACAATAGCAATATTGGGGTCTAGAAAACTGGAGGAAATGAGTACAGTCATCCGCAATCTTGGGGGTGAGCCGCATATTCGTCCAGCTCAAGGGACGGTCTATCTCGACCAATCCCAGCTAAAGGATGATATCTATCGAATACTCGAACATCAGTATGATTGGGGCATCTTCACAACGGGGATTGGACTAGATACTTTATATAAAGCTGCTTGTGACCTTGGAGAAGGAGAAGCTTTCATTGCAGCTTTAAAAAACATGAAAATCGCAGCCAGAGGCTATAAGACAGTCAATATGCTAAAAAAGCTCGGTCTCACTGTGGTTGTCCGCGATGATGATGGCAGTACAAAAGGCCTGGTGCGAATGATGAAGGAGTATCCCTTGAAAGGCTGTAAGGTAGCCTTGCAGCTACATGGAGATCCGGCGCCGCTTTTAATTGAGTGGCTTGATGAGGAGCAGGCTCATTATAAAGAAATTTTGCCTTATATTCACACACCGCCAGAAAAGGAAGTGATGGAGCAATTGCTTAGTGAACTGCTTGGCGATAAGGTTGATGCCGCTTTTTTCACGAGCACACCGCAAGTACGCCATCTCATTGCGTATGCAGAAGTGAAGGGTTGTTTGGATGATCTGATGCAAGCTTTTGAAGGTCGGGTGATTGCGCTTGCAGTAGGAAAGGTAACTGCCCAAGCCTTACGGGAAGCAGGCATTGAGAGAGTTATTTTCCCTGAAAATGAACGAATGGGCAGTGCCATCGTCGAGTTGGGAAACTATTATCATAGCAAAAAGGACATCTGAGCAAAGTCTCAGATGTCCTTTTATATTGATTAATACCAGTCCCATACTAATACGAATAGGGATCCGAAAATCGTTACAACAGCAACGAATAAGGCATAAATGATATTCGTATACAATGTGCCTTTTTCCTTAGACTCGCCAATATGCATGAACAGGATAAGCTGCAGGCTGGCTTGAAGTCCGGCTGTAACGAGCAAGATTGTCATTTTGACTGCGAAGGATACATCAAGGTATAGAACCATTAATGCAGCTATCGTCAGAGCGATTGATGATAAGAAGCCGATAATATGCTCTTTAGGAAATAACTTTGCCATATTACATCAGTCCTTTCAAGTAGACGAAGCTGAAGATGAAGATCCAAACGACGTCTAAGAAATGCCAATAAAGTGAGAAGATAAAGGATTTATTGGCTGTATGAGTATTAAGGCCATGCTTTTTCACCTGAAGCAAGATTGCAAGTCCCCAGAACAGACCAAATGTTACGTGAGCTCCGTGGGTTCCAAGCAAGGTCAATAATGCAGAAGTGAACCCGCTTGTCGTGATGGCTGCACCTGCATGCACATAATGGAAGAACTCATAGATCTCAATGCCAAGGAAGGCTAGACCAAGCAATAGGGTGATGGTCATCATCGTCATCATGGCCTTCTTCATGCCCATGCGCATCGCATGAATCGCGATGCCAATCGTGAAGCTTGAAGATAATAAGATAAAGGTTTCCCAAAGTACGCCGGAGATTTGGAAGATATCCTTTCCAGTCGGACCATTACCAGTTCCATTTTCCAAAACGAAATAGACGGTAAATAGGGTGGCGAAGAGAACAATTTCGGCTCCTAGGAAAATCCAGAATCCTAAGATTTTCAGCTGATTCTCCTCTGTTCTATATTCTAATGGTTGTGAGGCATCTAGCTTCATTTTGTTTCACCTCGCAATTTCTTTTCTTCTTCCTCTAATTCTTTAGCAGAGATATGGAACCCATGGTCATTGCTGAATGAACGCGCAAACAGCAAGTAGAAGATTGGAATCGCAGCAATAATGGCTGGAATCCACCAGCTGAATACCATAAAGAATCCCCAGAAGAAGAAGGCAACTGCCATCCAGAATGGCATAAAGCTTGAGTTAGGCATATGAATTTCTTCAAGTTTGCCTTTAAAAATCTTATGTTTGCCCAGTTTTTCATCCCATAAAGTATCAACAGAGCTTACTTCAGGTGTGATAGCAAAGTTATAGGCAGGAACAGGTGTATGAGTAGCCCATTCCAATGTCCGCGCATCCCATGGATCATTATTGCCATTTAAGCGCGGTGCATAGCGGAAGCTCCAGTAAATGTTGTAAACCAGCAAAATGAACCCGATTGCTAAACCGACAGAACCGATGGAGGCAAGCAAGTTCAATGGGCCGAAGCCGCTTTCCTCAGAGTACGTGTACGTACGGCGTGTCATTCCTTTAAGACCAAGCGCGAATAGCGGTAAGAAAGTCACGTTAAAGGAGATGGCAATCCACCAAAATGCACGCTTTCCTTGTTTATCGTCAAGCATGAAACCGAAAATCTTTGGCCACCAGTAATAGAAACCGGCAAGAACACCGAAGACGGTACCAGGAATCAATACATAGTGGAAGTGGGCAACAAGGAACATCGTGTTATGGTATTGATAATCCGCACTTGCCATCGCAAGCATGACGCCTGTAATGCCGCCGAATGTGAAGATTGGAATGAATCCAAGCGCATACATCATTGGCGTCGTAAATTGAATTTTTCCTTTGTACATTGTCAGGAGCCAGTTAAAGATTTTAACCCCAGTTGGAACGGCAATCAGCATAGTTGTTATGGAGAAAAAGCTGTTAGAGAGTGCTCCTTGGCCCATTGTGTAGAAGTGATGGACCCAAACTAG
Organism: Pradoshia eiseniae; assembly: GCF_002946355.1. Classification (NCBI taxonomy): domain Bacteria; kingdom Bacillati; phylum Bacillota; class Bacilli; order Caryophanales; family Bacillaceae; genus Pradoshia; species Pradoshia eiseniae. The sequence goes on along the minus strand of NZ_PKOZ01000007.1, from coordinate 101,845 downwards.
GAAAGATAGTGCTGAGATTGCCACCATACTTGCAACCATCGATTTATAGCCAAACAAATTCTTCTTAGAGAAGGTTGAAATAACTTCACTGAATATACCAAATGCAGGCAGGATAACGATATAAACCTCAGGATGTCCCCAAACCCAGAACAGGTTGGCCCAAAGCATATCCATACCGCCGTCAGTCATTGAGAAGAAATGTGTTCCAAATAGACGGTCAAATGTCATTAACGCAAGTGCCACTGTTAAGACAGGGAAGGCAAAAACGATGATAACGTTGGTGATTAGGATTGACCAAGTGAACATAGGCATTTTTAAAAGAGTCATGCCAGGTGCACGCATTTTAAGGATGGTGACGATGAAGTTAATTCCGGTCATCAATGTACCAATCCCGGCAATCTGAATAGCGATTGCGTAATAGTTGTTACCGACTGATGGACTGAATTCCGTACTTGCCAGCGGGAAGTAGGCTGACCATCCGGCATCAGGAGAACCTCCAATAACGAATGAAATATTGAATAGCATGGCTCCGGCAAAGAATAACCAGAAGCTGACCGCGTTCAAATATGGGAATGCCACATCACGGGCTCCGATTTGAAGCGGGATAACAATATTCATTAAACCAATGATAAATGGCATCGCCATGAATAGAATCATGATTACGCCGTGTGTCGTGAAAATTTCATTATAATGCTGGGCATCAAGGAAGCCGTTTTCCGGCATCGCAAGCTGTCCGCGCATCAGCAAGCCGTCTACCCCTCCGCGGAATAACATCAAGAGGGCACAAATGATATACATAATCCCGATACGTTTATGGTCAACGGTCGTCAGCCATTCATCTCTAAGCCAACGCCATTTCTTAAAATAGGTCAGACCCACAACGATGGCCATCGATGCAGCAACAATGCTGACCATGGCTCCGTAAATCATCGGGTCACCAAGAACGAAAAATTCATCCCATTTCACGTTTGTCTAGCTCCTTTCATATCAAGCTCAAAGTGTTAATTCTAGTGGTTTCCGTGATTCTCAGATTCCTTATCAAATTGGTTTTCCTGATCAGGATCTTCGTTTGATGGAGCTTCTTTAGCGCCATGGTTATGTCCTTCTGGCGGCGGGCTGAATTCCAGGTGAGTGGAAGAATAGCTTTGACGGCCAACGTAAGCTGTATCTAGGAGCTCGTCAAATTTCTTTTCTGTCAGCTCAGGCTCATTTGCTTGAACTTGCTCAACCCATTCATCAAACTCTTCATTAGACATGGAGAGCGCTTCGAATTCCATATGTGCAGTCCCTTGGCCGCTGAAGTTGGAATTTCGGCCCATCATGGACATTTCGTTATCTGCTACGAAATTAAGCTTTGTGACCATGTCAGACATGGCATATTTTTGGCCGCCCAATTGCGGAATCCAGAAGCTGGTGATTGGTCCGTAAGAATATAAGCGGAACTCTACGACTCTATCAGTTGGGATATTGACATAGTTTACGGTTTCAATATCCTGCTCAGGATAGCTGAAATGCCATTTCCAGTTCGAAGAAGAAGCATAAATGACGAGAGGTTCTTGATCTTCATAGCCTTTTGGTTTGCTCTCAACCTCAAAAGTGGATACGACCGTCACGTAGCCAAGAATAGAGACAATAATAATCGGAATGGCTGTCCATATAATTTCAAGTGTATGACTGCCTTGGATATGCGGAGGCACGTAATCTTTAGGAGCTTTGGAAGCTCTATATTTCACTAATATGAAGATATACAGCACATAAACAACAACCATAACGCCAGCCAGCATCAGCATGGAGAAGATAATCGTATCTGATTGAGTTTTGGCTACTGGTCCGTTTGGATCGAACACAACCCAGTCACATCCGGCTAACAGAAGAATTGATGTCAGCATGGACCCTAAAAGTCCTAACTTTTTGTTCATAATGTTCCCCTTCCGTAAGTAGTTTAAGTTAGCTAGAAATATAAGTTGGAGCAGAAAAAGAATAACAGCTGTTTTGAATAAACCAACCATATTATGTAGCTTTTACCATACCCCGATTTTCAATATAATAAGTGTTTGACGAAATTACAAATATATGAATCTGAAAATGCAAATGTTTTTAGCATATTTGACAAAGATGTGAACTAATTAACATTAAATTATATTAATGGTTTTTTCTGTAATAAATGTGGCGAAATGGTGAATAATCCCTTTTGTTATCAGTTGTTGACTAATGCTCGAATAAATAATTGAGCAGGGTTTTTCCTACCGCAGGATGATTAACTCTTTCGGTTATCCTGTCATTGACAGTGTTAACCATCGAGTTTGCCGATTATAGGTAAGATGATATATTGATAAAGTAAATAGGATATATGTAGTCCTATATAATCAGGAGAAAAGGTCAATTATTAGCTATAATACAAGGGGGAAATATGTAGGAAATACTCAGGTAAATAGAATGGAAGCACTATATACTAGATTAGAAGTCTATTATCGATTGAAGGGGATGGATAAGTTTGAAGAAATTTGTTGTTTTATTGATTGCAAGCGCTTTCTTCTTCGTTGGCACGATAACATCAGTGAATGCTGCTCCGGAAAAGCATAAACCTCAAAAGGTGACCAATGTCGCTCACAGGGGAGCTTCGGCATATGCTCCGGAACATACAATAGCGTCCTATAAGCTGGGGGACAAAATGCATGGGGACTATATCGAAATTGATCTTCAAATGACAAAGGATGGGACATTGATTGCTATGCATGACGAAACACTTGACCGGACCACTAATGGAACTGGGCTGGTAAAAGACCATACCTTACAAGAAATCAAGCAGCTGGATGCGGGCAGCTGGTTCAATGAGAAGTATCCAGAATACGCTAAGGAAGAATATGAAGGCTTGAAAGTTCCGACACTGGAAGAAGTCTTTAAAAAGCTAGGCAAAAATAAAAAATACTATATTGAAACAAAATCTCCTGATGTTTATCCAGGCATGGAGGAAGAATTACTGCGCATAATTAATAAATATAAAATAAATAAGAAAACATTGCTCCTTCAATCTTTCAGCCCAGACAGCCTCTTGAAGCTCCACTCCTTAGATCCAACCTTAAAGCTTGTACAGCTAATCTCCTACAAAGAAACCGCGACTATCACGGATGAAGAAATTGACTATATTAAGAGCTATGCAGTTGGCATTGGTCCTAATCATACGTATTTAAATGAGGTCTATGTACAAAAGGTAGTTCAAAACGGCTTGGACATCCATCCATACACAGTCAATACAAAGGAAAGAATGAAAACCTTAATTGATTGGGGCGTGACCGGTATGTTTACGAATCATCCGGATATTTTGCATCAATTGAAGAAGGAATTGAGGAAGGGGGAGTAACCCTCTTCTTTTTTGTCTGATTCCCTTTATTTCAAGCCATAATACGATTAAGATAAGGAAAAACGTAAATGGACTGAGGTTTTTCATGAAAGAGAAATACTATGACGAATTAATGCGGATCAAAACTAGGGGAGACCAGCAAGGTCATCCGTCTACCCTTTCCTATAATCGCTATGAACCTACACCATATGCGGCACTGGAAAAATTATTTGCATCCTACAGCCTTAACCGAAGGGATCATGTTGTGGATTTTGGCTGCGGCAAGGGACGATTGAATTTTTATATTCATTATTTCTTTCAAGCTGCCGTCTCGGGAGTGGAGATGAATGAGGTCTTTTATAATGAGGCAATGATGAACCTGGCGGATTATGCGAAGTATCGGAGTGAAAAAATTCATTTCTATTGCTGCCTGGCTGAGGAGTTCAACATACAGCCTGGCCACAATCGCTTCTACTTCTTTAATCCGTTTAATGTCCAGATATTCAGGAAGGTCGTGAATCGGATTCTCGATTCGGTCGAGGAATATAGCCGCCCGGCGGATATTATTCTTTATTATCCTTCAGAGGATTATATCTTTTATTTGGAGCATGAAACGCCCTTTGAATGGGTTCAGGAGATAATCATTAAGGCACAAGATCCATTCGACCGATTTTTAATCTATCGCTTGCCGCAGAATAGCTGGGAATGATTTGAGCTGAGGCAGCAGTTATGTATGGTGACTGATGATGTACCAAATTTAAAAACCGCCCCTGTCAATGGACAGGGGCGGTGTATTGTTTAATCTACCGTATAAGGTTCAACGTGCACATGTACATTATAGACACCAAACTTCTTGGTAAGTTCCTTCTCGACTAAAGTGGCGATATCATGTGCTTCTTGTATATTAAGTGACGAGTTAACATAGATGACGATATCAATGACTTCATTATTCCCGTAATTGCGTCCCTTGATTTCTTTGACACCTCTCACGTCTTCCAGCTCCATGATGGACTTCTCATAAAGGGCAATCTTCTCTTCGTCAAAACCATCGGATAGATGGTGGGATGCTTCGCGGAAAATGTCCCAGGCTGTTTTACATATCAATAGACCGACAAGGAGGGCTGTTACGGTGTCTAGCCAAGGCATGCCAAGCTGGGAACCGAAAATACCTGCTGATGTGCCAATACTGACCCAGGCATCGGAAAGATTATCCTTCGCGGCTGCCATAACTGATTGGCTATTGATCTTCTCAGCAAGGTGCTTATTATATCGATAAACGAGATACATTATGATGAAGGAAAAAATACCGACATAAGCGGCTAGTATATCTGGAGCTTCCTCATGACCTTCAAACATGGAGCCAAATCCGTTCAGGAGAACTTGAATCCCGACGACCATCATGATGAGCGAGGCAATCAGTGAGGCAATCGTTTCGCTTTTCCAATGTCCGTAGCCATGGTCGCTGTCAGGCGGACGCTGGGAAAGCTTTAAGCCGATTAGAACAGCGATGGAAGCAATAATATCGGTCGAATTGTTAAGACCATCGGCGTATAGCGCCTCTGAACCAGTCAAAATTCCTATTAATAGCTTCATTCCTGAAAGGAACAAATAGGTGACAATGCTCAAGATGGCTCCTTTTTCACCCATTTTCAAATTCGAATATTGCTGTGAATCCATGTTTGTCACCCTCTTTGATAAAAATCACGCTTATCAATTTTACTATAATAGCTGTTGAAAAGAAATTAAAAGTTTTGTATGAAAATATAGGATTCACTGCCCATTTTCAAAAAATTCTAGAATTAATATTGACAAATCATATGGGTATGGTAGGATTAATTCCAATAACTTCTATATGGTATCTGTATGGCTTTGAGAGGGAAAACATGAGGGGAGGCGAACCGTCTGAAACCGTCTGATCTTCAGGAGGTAATGACTCATTTGGAGCAAATGCTGACTACGATTAAATTTGGGTCAATCACATTGGTGGTTCAAGATGGAAAGGTTATTCAAATAGAAAAGAATGAGAAGGTTCGCCTTCAACCAACATCAATTAATAAACCTAAATAGGAGCTTGCTGACTAGACAAACTAGAGGCAGTCTTTTCTTGTTATATACAGGGGAAGACTGCCTCTTTTGCGTAGTCAGAGGGAGAGCTTAGCAGAAAGGGGCTATAGGCTTCATGGAGAAAACCAATCAATGGCACGAGAAGTCGGAGTCATTCAATATACATGATGAAACAAAAGGGGCAAAGGTGGTTCTTGAGTGGTCGTTTAAGCATTTTCATGAAGAGAAAATCATTTACGCTTCAAGCTTTGGGGCGGAGGCGATTGTGTTAATTGATTTGATTAGCCAGGTGAAGCCGGATGCTTCCATTGTCTTTTTAGATACGGGCCTTCATTTTCCGGAAACGTATGAGGTCATCGATAGGATTGAAGCGAGATATAAAGATTTGAAGATTGAGAGGAAGCTTCCTGATCTGACACTGGATGAGCAGCGGGAGCAATACGGGTCAGCTCTTTGGAAAAGGGATCCGAATAAATGCTGTGAGATTCGAAAGGTCATTCCTTTAAGGGAAGCCTTAACGCCAATGGATGCGTGGATTTCTGGCTTAAGGAGAGACCAATCGCTCTCAAGGGCCAATACGGATTTCTTTAATGAGGATAGGAAGTTCAACAACATTAAGATTTGTCCGTTAATCCACTGGACATGGGATGAAGTATGGAACTATATCCATGAGCGGAATCTCCCATATAACAGCCTGCATGATCAGGGGTATCCAAGTATCGGCTGCTTCCCATGCACACAAGCTGTAGCTGTTGGTGCTGATAGCCGTGCGGGCCGCTGGAGCGGAACAGGCAAAACGGAATGCGGGTTGCATACAGAGTGAAGGAGGACTAAAAAATGCTGATGATTATAGCCGTGGCAGTTGGATTGTTCTTTGCAATGAATATCGGTGCGAGCGGGGCCGCGGCATCAATGGGCATTTCATATGGATCGGGCGTCATCAAGAAACCCATCATTGCCTTAAGCTTATGCGGAATTGCCGTTTTTCTTGGGGCTTGGCTTGGCGGGGGAGAGGTAGTCAAAACGCTCGGTAATGGCATTGTCCCGAAAGAAACGTTCACCATCTCAATTGCGCTGATTGTGCTTGCATCGGCAGCCCTGTCTCTGTTCCTTGCTAATATTTTGGCAATTCCCCTCTCAACGAGTGAAGTGACAGTGGGGTCCATCGTGGGAGCGGGCATTGTCTATCAAAGTCTATATGTGGCGCAATTTGCTTGGATATTCATGTTTTGGATTTTAACGCCTCTAGTGGCCTTTGCCGTTGCTGTCTTGGCAGGAAAGTTCCTGAAATGGCCTGCTGTGAAGAATTGGGTCCGTTCAAAAAAGGCGAAACCAGTCCTAGCCGTATTAGTGGTCATCATGGGGATATTTGAAGCCTTTTCTGCCGGAATGAATAATGTGGCCAATGCAGTCGGTCCCCTCGTTGGGGCAGATATCCTTACTACTCAGTCAGGTATTTTCTGGGGAGGTTTATTTGTCGCCATTGGTGCCCTCCTGCTTGGCAGGGGGGTTCTTGAAACGAATGGGAAGAAAATTACGGAATTGAGGATAGAGGAGGGCTGCATCATCTCTGGAACTGGAGCAGGACTCGTGATGGCGGCCTCCATCTTCGGCATTCCTGTCCCGTTGGTGCAGATTACGACATCATCGATTATTGGCATTGGATTCGCCAAGCAGGGGATGTCCGTTTTAAAGAAGGACATCGTTATAAGACTGCTCGCTGTCTGGATTGTATCTCCGGTGCTTTCGATGGTGCTTTGCTTTACTTTGATCCAATTGCTGATTGAGCACAATATATATCCGATTGTTGTGATGGCTGGCTTATTGATTTCCGTTTTTGGCGTGAAGTATTTGATGAAGAAGAAACCTGATGAATCAAGAGAGGTAATGCTCTCGAAGCAGAACTAAATGAAAGAGGGATGATAGACATGTCACTACCAAAACCGCATGGCGGAGTTTTAGTCTCTGCCTATGAACCGAATTATGATGTAACAGCCATTAATAAAACAATCCCGCTTGATGCCGTTGCATACAGTGACCTTGAGCTCATTGGCATCGGCCTGTTCAGTCCCCTGACTGGATTTTTGGGCAAGGCAGATTATGAATCTGTCGTAGAGTCCATGAGGCTATCGAATGGGATCGTGTGGAGCGTGCCTGTCACACTCCCAGTGTCAGAGAAGATTGCTTCCAGCTTAGAGGGTGGCGAGCAGGCAAGGCTGCAGTATGGCGGTGAAACGGTTGGAGTCATCACGGTTTCAGATGTGTATGAACCCAATTTGTCTAAAGAGGCAAGGAAGGTATACAAGACTGAGGAAGAGGCACATCCTGGCGTGAAGAGACTCTATGAGCGCGGAAATTATTACGTAGGCGGCGATATAATCCTTATCAAAAAATCTGATAAGGGTGTGGCAGAGGATGTATGGTTCGAGCCGAAAGAGACGCGTGCTTTATTTGAGGAGAAGGGCTGGAAGTCAGTGGTCGGATTCCAAACGAGAAATCCTGTCCACCGTGCCCATGAATATATCCAAAAAGCTGCGCTGGAAACGGTGGATGGGCTGTTTTTGAATCCGCTTGTCGGGGAAACAAAGGCAGATGATATTCCAGCAGATGTGCGCTTGAAAAGCTACCGCGTGCTATTGGATCATTATTACCCGAGAGAGCGGGTGCAGCTAGGAGTGTATCCGGCTGCGATGAGATATGCGGGACCACGAGAAGCGATTTTCCATGCGATAGCCCGCAAGAACTTTGGCTGCACCCACTTTATTGTCGGACGCGATCATGCGGGGGTTGGCGATTATTATGGGACCTATGATGCCCAATATATATTTAGTGAGTTTACAGAAGAAGAGCTGGGAATCAAGCCGCTATTTTTTGAACATAGCTTTTATTGCCTGAAATGCGGGGGGATGGCTTCTGACAAGACTTGTCCGCATCAAAAGGAGGATCGCGTGATTCTTTCTGGAACAAAGGTAAGGGAGCTGCTGCGAAATGGGGAACTGCCGCCGTCAACCTTTAGCCGCAAGGAAGTGGTTGAGGTTCTGATTGAAGGATTGAAGGAAAAAGAACAGGTGTGAGGAGGGGCAATCGTGAAAAAGGCAACGAATATTACATGGCATGAAACGGCCATTACAAAGGGTGAACGGCGAGCGCAAAACGGCCACGGAAGCTGTGTTCTTTGGTTCACAGGACTTTCTGGATCCGGTAAATCGACCATTGCCAATGCGTTTTCGAGCTATTTATATGAGCAAGGAATCAGTGAGTATGTACTTGATGGCGATAACATCCGGCATGGACTGAATAAAGACCTTGGATTTTCAGATGAAGACCGGGCGGAAAATATTCGTCGTATCGGTGAGGTCGCTAAGCTATTTGTTGATAGCGGCACGATTGTGACGACAGCCTTTATTTCGCCGTTTCGTTCAGACCGTAATCAAGTCCGCTCCCTGTTTGATGAAGGCGAGTTCGTTGAGATTTTCGTTGATTGTCCAATTGATGAGTGTGAGCGAAGAGATCCAAAGCACTTGTATGCGAAGGCGCGCAGAGGGGAAATCAAGGATTTCACCGGGATTGATTCCCCCTATGAGAACCCGCTGGAGCCAGAATTAACGATACAGTCTCATAAGGTAACGATAGAGGAAGCAGTGAAGGAAATCGCTGATTACTTAGTTTCAAAGAATATGATTTAAGGGGGCTTATAGATGGCTTACGATAAGTTTTGGGAGAATAACGAGAAAGTGAATAAAACGGAAAAGACGAAGCTTGAAAAGGATGGCCTTCGCATCTTGGACGATATACCGGAGTATGCAAAGAATGGTTTTGCTTCTATCCCAAAGGATCAATGGGATCTATTTAAATGGGCAGGGTTATATCTGCAGCGCCCAAAGGAAGATGGGTATTTCATGATGCGAGTAAATGTGCCATCAGGGATTCTGTCGAAAGACCAGGTTGAGGCGCTCGCTGGCATTGCCCGCGATTATGGACGGGGCGTATTTGATATCACGACACGCCAGGCGGTTCAATTTCATTGGCTGGAGATTGGAGAAATTCCGGATATTTTCAACCGTCTGGAAGCAGTCGGTCTATCAAGTGTGGGCGCCTGCGGAGACATCACAAGGAATATTGTCGGCAATCCGATTGCGGGCATCGACCCGAATGAGCTCTTTGATACATCAGGAATCGTTAAGGAAGTGTTTGATTTCTTCCAGAACAATGAGGATTTCTCTAATTTGCCGCGGAAATATAAAATGTCCATCAGTACGAATTTGCATAATGCATCAAATGCTGAAATCAACTGCATCTCCTTCACTCCTGCCGTTAAGGTGCTTGACGGCGTGGAGAAGCAAGGCTTCCACTTGAAAATTGGAGGCGGATTGTCTGCCCGTCCTTTCCTTGCACAAACGCTTGATGCCTTCATTGAGCCTGAGCGAACATTGGAAGTGGCTGTTGCGGTCACGACGATTTTCCGTGATTACGGCTATCGGGAAAAACGTCATTTAGCTCGGCTGAAATTCCTGATGGCGGATTGGGGAACGGAGAAGTTCCTTGCCAAGATCCAGGAATATACGGGTCCGCTGCCAACTCGCGGAGAGGAGCCTGTTGGAGAATGGAATGCCGGATATTTTTATGGCGTGCATGACCAAAAGCAAGAGGGTTTGAAGTTTTTGGGCTTTAACGTGCCGGTGGGGCGTCTTGATGCGGATGAAGTATTTGAGCTTGCGAGAATCTCAGACAAATACGGCAATGGGGAAATCAGGACTTGTAACTCGCAAAATCTCATTATTCCAAATGTGCCAGCAGAGCATGTGGAGGCGTTATTAGCAGAGCCAATCTTCGAGCGAATTACAATCAAGCCGAATTCGTTTATCGGTCATGCAGTTTCCTGCACAGGGATTGAATATTGCAATCTCGCATTAGTGGAGACAAAGGAACGGATGCGTTCCATCGCCCTCGAGCTTGATGAAAAAATTCTATTGGATGTTCCTGTTCGTATGCATATGGTAGGCTGCCCGAATTCCTGCGGACAGCGCCAAATAGCGGATATCGGCCTGCAAGGGATGAAGGTGAGAAATGCTAATAAAGAGATGGTTGAGGCCTATGAAATCTATGTCGGCGGAACATTGAATGCAGGCGGAGAATTCAATGAGAAGCTGAAAGGAAAAATCCCGGCTGAGGATTTAACAGGTGTTCTCTTGCAGCTGTTAACGTATTTTAAAGAAGAAAAGTATGCTGGCGAATCATTCTATGACTTTAAGCATCGAGTTGGATTAACAGCTATTCAAGAGGCGCTTGATTCCATTTTAGGGCTTGGTTCACATGGCGTTTCTGTATAGATTTGAAGTTTGTTTAAAAGAGAAAGATGTCATGGCCATCATTGCTGCGGCTAATGATGAGGAAGCCTTTAAGCATCTGGATGTGGAGCTTGAGAAATTTTATTTGCATATGCCAGAGATTGTTGATGTGACATTACGGGAGAAGAAGCGGATAGGCAAAAATACGGGTTTTATCCTTGATGAAGATGAGAGAGGGTGGTAAGGATGGCAGGTAAAGTATACTTAGTCGGAGCGGGACCGGGTGACCCCGATTTAATCACGGTGAAAGGGATGCGCTGCCTGCAGCAAGCAGATGTCATTCTTTACGACCGCCTTGTAAATCCTGAACTGCTGAAGCAGGCAAAGGAGGATGCCCAGCTTGTCTACTGCGGGAAGCTGCCGCATTACCATACGATGAAACAGGAGACCATCAATCATTTCCTGGTGAAGTATGCAAAGCGCGGGCTGAATGTTGTTAGGCTGAAGGGGGGAGATCCCTTTGTTTTCGGGCGAGGTGGCGAGGAGGCGGAAGAATGCGTGAAGCATGATGTTCCATTTGAAATTGTTCCTGGCATCACGTCCGGAATCGCCGCATCTGCCTACGCCGGTATTCCAGTGACACATCGTACGTTAAGCAAGAGCTTTGCCTTCGTAACCGGTCATCAGGCCGGAGATGTAGCGGCTGAGCATCAGTGGGGACACTTAGCGAATGCGGTTGATACAATCTGTGTTTATATGGGAGTTTCCCACTTGCCGTCCATTATTCGAAATTTAATCCAGGCAGGGAAGCCGTCTGACACTCCAATTGCTTTGGTACACTGGGGGACCTATTCAGAGCAGCGAACGGTCACCGGTACATTGGCGACTATTAAGGATGATATCCAGCGGGAGAATATTGCCAACCCAAGCATGATTGTCATTGGAGAAGTCGTTCGTCTTCATCATCGTCTGAACTGGTTCAAGGAAGAAATTGAACCGCATTTGCCGGTTGTCCACGGTTAAAGGGGAGAGGAGGGGCAGCGTGAGAGCCATATTGTATGTTGGCCATGGCACAAGGTCGAAAAAAGGAGCCGATGAGGCCAAACAGTTTATAGAGCGTGTAATCAGCGAAGTGAAGTGCGAGGTACAGGAGCTCAGCTTTCTTGAGCTGACGGAGCCATACATAGATGAGGGGTTCACTCGATGTGTGGAAAGAGGGGCTACGTCGATTTGCGTTGTCCCTATTTTCCTGTTGTCTGCAGGCCATATTAAAAAAGATATCCCAGAGGCGCTGGAGCCATTAAAAAAGGGGTTTCCGAATATCCCTGTTGAGATGGCTGACCCATTTGGCGTTCGCGAAGATCTCTTGGATGCGTTGGCTGAACTGATAAGGGATGCGGCTCCTGATGTAAATGGCGCTGATTCTGTACTTATCGTTGGAAGAGGAAGCAGTGACCCAGGTCTTCTAGATAATTTTGTGAGCATTGTCAAAGGCGTGAAGGAAAGAATGGCATTAGCGCAGGTAGAAGCCTGTTATTTGGCAGCGGCAGCCCCAACCTTCCAGGATGGGATTAGGAACATATGTGAGAAAACCTTGGGAAGAGTGATTGTGGTCCCTTATTTGCTGTTTGAGGGATTGCTTTTGGCAGAGGTGCGAGCAGAGGTGCGGAAAAGAACGAAGAATGGGGAATCCGTCCTTTTAGCCAATCCGCTTGGCAAGCATCAGGCGGTCATCGATATCATTAAGAATAGAGCGAGGGATAAGGAGGAGTATCATGCAGCCGCTTATCATTGATTTGTCGGGAAAGAAGGTTATCATAGCTGGCGGAGGCAGGATAGCGACAAGGAAAGCGAAAGTCCTCTCTGCAGAAAAGGCCCTCATTACCTTCATTGCACCGGAAATTTCTGAGGAGGCTCGCTCACTAGCCAAAGAGTATAACTATGAATTAATTGAGCGAGAGGCATTGCCAAATGATTTCAGTGGAGCTATGCTCGTTATCCTTGCAACAAATAGCAGGACGGTGAATGCCTCATTAGTGAATATACTGCCACCTAATCAGCTTGTTTGTGTGGTGGATGAATCTGGTGAAGGCAATGTAACATTCCCTGCCACGGTCCGCCGCGGGCATTTGCAAATTGCGGTCACCTCCAATGGCTCCAGTCCGAAATTAACGCGTAAGCTGAAAAGGGAGCTGGAGGAACAATTTGATGAGTCATGGATTGGCTATACAGCCTGGCTGTATGAAATGAGGAAAAAGGTTAAGCAGCTTGATTTGCCCTTTGAAGAAAAACAGCAAATTCTTTGGGACATTCTAGCTGATGAATATAAGGATGAGGCTGCCAGGCAGAGGGCTATTCTTTTAAGTCAGGGTTAATAAAAAGCTTACTAAGGAAGGTCAGGATATTATCCATCAGCAGAATACGAGGATACGCATGTGGCGTATCCTTTTTGTATGGAAACGAATTTTTTGAGAATACTAGGGGGATGATTATTCATTTATTGTCTGGAGGGGAACTATTGATGAAAAAACTATGGATAGCAGTCTCCGCTTTTTTCATTATTTTATGTCCTTCCCTCGAGGGAAATGCTTTCGCCAAGGAAAGGCAAGCAGATGAACTGGTATTAGCGCTGACAAAGGAGCCAAGGCTCGGCTTTGACCCAACGGTCGGTTTGGATGGAGCAGGAAATGGCTTTATATATAGCACGCTTTTATCTTTAAATGAAAAGATGGAAATTACCTATGATCTCGCTGAAGAATACCAAGTGAGTGAAGATAAATTAAAATGGGAATTCAAAATCAGGGATGATGCCCGGTTTACTGATGGGCATAAAGTGACTGCACATGATGTGGCCAACTCATTCCAGCTGGCAAAGAGCAGGGGAGAAATAAAAAGCCTTGAGGGATTAAAGCGTGTGCAGGTAATAGATGACTATACGGTTCAGTTCCTATTTGAAAGGCCATTATCCTCATTTGTTTATTCAGTCGCCTCCATTGGCATTTTGTCTAGCGAAAGCTATGGTAAAGGCAATGAAAGGGAGCCGGTTGGCTCAGGCCCTTATCAGCTTGTAAAGTGGAATAAGGGAGAGGAAGCTGTGTTCGTGCGCAATGATGGGTATTATGGCCATCAGCCTTTCTTTCGAAGAATAAAGGTCCTTTTCGTATCAGAGGATGAAGCATACGCGATGGCGAAGGAAGGTCGTGCTGATCTGGTTCAATCGACTGGGGTGTATGCAGGGGATAAAGTAGCCGGGATGGAAACGCTAGTGTTGGATAGAGCAGGTAACCGAGGGCTTTCGCTCGTGACAATCCCAGCGGGCGCTTCTTTAAATGGGGCAGTGGCAGGCAACGATGTCACGGCCGATCCGGCTATACGACAGGCAATCCAAGCTGGGGTAGACCGGGAAAAAATCGTGGAGAAGGTACTGAATGGATATGGACAAGCGTCGTTGAGTGCGGCCAGCGGTCTGCCATGGAGTCAGTCGGCTAAAGCTGGGGAAAATAAAGACATGGCAGAAGAGCTATTGAGAATAGGGGGCTGGGCCGATTCCGATAACGACGGCATTCTTGAGAAAAAGGGGATAAAAGCGATCTTCCCTATTGCTTTTCCGTTTGATGACTCTATTTATAAGGCCATGGCTCTTGAGCTGAAGGAGCAGTTAGCAGATATGGGAATTCAGATAACGATTCAAGAGAGCACATGGCCAGAAATGAAAAGGAGCATACAAGCAGGCGCTTCTTTAATGAAGTCGGAATCATACAACCCATTTGACATCTATTATCTATATCATTCAACTAATCGCGGAATTGGATTTGGCAATCCTAGCTTGTATGGATCAGAGATGGTGGATGCTGCCATTGAAAAGGCACTTTTAAGCGGAGACTATGCAGATTGGAAAAAGGCAGAGGAACTGGCACTTGAAGATGTGCCGATTGTCTGGCTCGTTACTGTCCCTCAGGTGTATTTTGTGAAGAAAGAGCTTCATATAGGCAATACAATAGCGCCGTCTTCTTATCCGCTATCCGTGCTAAATGGTGCGCAAAATTGGCGTTTAGAATGAGGGAGAAACAAAAGGAAAAGCCGCTTTGATTCCATTAATCAGAGCGGCTTATTTGCTTTATCTTTCAGCATGAGGAGACAAAGTTTTTGCATTTGTATTCGATTGGCTAGGTGCTGGTTCATCAGCCCGTTTCGGCTTTTTAATGAAAAAGGCAAGAACAAGGGCTAAGATGGCGATGAAGAAGGCAACAAAGAAGGCATCATTAATCCCTGCTAATGTGGATTGTGCTGCAATCTCTGCTTTTATATTGGCTAAGGTTTGTGCATCTGGCTGGTCTGTAAGGCTGTTCATGGCTTTTTCGGTTAATTCCTCGGCATGAAGCTTTGCACGAGAAGACATGACAGAGACAAGAAGAGCAGAGCCAATGGCTGCTGATACTTGATTCAACGTATTGTTAATGGCTGTGCCGTGTGGATTCATCCGTGAAGGCAATGAATTGAGCCCATTTGTGACGACTGGCATCATGACCATTGACATGCCGAGCATCCGGATAGAATATAAGACAATCAAGGAAGAATATTCTGTTTCCATCGATAGATTATAGAAAAAATAAGTAGTGGCTACCGTAATTGTTAAGCCGATAATCGCTAAAAGACGGCCGCCAAATTTATCAAATAGCTTGCCAGTGATTGGTGACATAATTCCCATAATTATCGCTCCGGGCAGCATCAATAAGCCTGAATCAAGAGGAGAGATTCCCCGTAAGGTTTGCAGGTAAATGGGCATAAGAATCATAGCCGAAAACATGGCCATATTGATGACAATGGCGATCACAGAAGATAGGGCGAACATTGGGTATTTGTATACACGAAAATCAAGCATTGGTTTATCAATCAATACCTGGCGCACCACAAGACTGGTGATACCGATAACACCGACAATAATGGGGACATAGACAAGCGGAGAATCCCATCCCTTATCACCTGCAGAACTGAATCCGTATAAAAGCCCTCCAAAACCAACAGAAGAAAGCAGGACAGACAATTGGTCTAAATGTGTCTCAACCGACTCCTTCTTATCCCTAAGCTTGAAGAAAGCAAGCAAAATAACGAGGAGGGCGATTGGGATAATCATGTAAAACAAATAGCGCCATTCGTAATGCTCAATAATCCACCCTGATAGAGTCGGGCCGATGGCAGGGGCAAAAATCATGACAAGCCCCATCACTCCCATTGCGCTTCCACGCTTTTCAATTGGGAAACTTGATAGCAAAACATTCATTAAAAGCGGCATCATGATAGCAGAGCCTGATGCTTGAATCATTCTTCCTGTGAGAAGGATAGCAAAAGTAGGCGAAATGGCGCTTGCAATCGTTCCGATTGTGAAGAGAAGCATCGCTGTCATAAACAATTGTCTGACAGAGAATTTCTGAATCAGATAAGCTGAAGTAGGAATTAGTATACCGTTTACGAGCATATATCCCGTTGCCAGCCATTGAATGGTTGTTGGCTTCACATCAAAATCTGCCATCATTGATGGGAGCGCGACATTCAATAAGGTTGAGTTCAAAATAGAGACGAAGGCACCGGCTAAAATTATTCCGATAATCAAGTAATTTGGGCGGACATTCTCTGCGGAGGATGCATTCATGAATCTAACCCCTTTTCGTTTTGACTATGTGTTCATTTTTTGTACTCTCATTCTATAAGACACATCATACTACCCTTTACAAGAAATGGCAACAAATAAACATCGGATAGTCTTCATTTGTGCTCTGCCGGTGAATGGTCTAATATACTCACTAAGAAGGAATAAATTATTAGAATGGGCTGAGGCTTGATTTGAATGAACGAAAAAGACAGGTAATCAATCATGCGAAACGTTTGTTTTTAGAGAAAGGTTATCGAAATACATCCATCCAAGATATTTTGGAGGACAGCAATATCTCAAGAGGAACCTTCTATAATTACTTCCCGAGCAAAGGGGAGCTCTTTAAGGCTGTCTATGATTCCTTTCTCAAGGAGAATCATGCGCGCCGGGATGAATTACTGCTCGGCAAGGACCTTGGAGATGAAGAAGTGTTCATGCTGCAGCTGAAAGTACATATGAGTACTTCTTTCCATAATCGTTTCTTTATCTTGATTGATGATGTGATGAGCTCGAATGAACAGGATGTTAAGGAATTCATATTACAGACGAGATGGCTGTATATCAATTGGCTCCATAACCGGCTAACAGATGTATTCGGTGAGGCTAAAAAGCCCTATCTCCTTGATTGCGCCATCATTCTTGGGTCCTTGCTGCAGCATTATGTATATTTCTATGTCAAGGCTAAGGGTGATGAGGAAATCGAAGAAGCCATTCGTTATTGTTTCGGCTGCGTGAAAACAATCCTGGAGGATGTTAGCAAAAGGGATATCCAGTTGCTTTCCCCAAGTGTATTAGAGAATTTTATCCCTAATGGGGCAAAAGGAAACAGAGATCTGCGATATGAGCTCCTCCAAAAAACGAATATCCTAAAGCGATGTATGATGCAGGATTTAAAGGAGCAGCAGCGGATAGGCTATATGCAGATGGTCGATTTCATCCAGGACGAGATTATGCACCATCAGCATCCTCGCCCGATACTCGTCAAAACGGTTCTCGCCTCTATGAGCCAGGAGCAATATTTTTTGGAAATGGATATGTTTGAAGGCTATAAGGATTTGGTCAATATTTGGCTAGAAAATGAAATATAACAGGGACTGCATGAAGCAGTCCCTGTCGTATTTATTGATTATACTTTGTTAAGCTTTTCTTTTCACTCTAATTCGTTTCTCAATCTCAATCACAATCAAAGGAACGATGCCTAGTAATACCGCAATGAGATAATAAGCTGAAGGCAGCGGTGTAATCTCGAATATATACGCTAGCGGCGGAACGAATACAATCACAACAATCAATAGCAGGGATACAAGCAAAGCAAGAATCATGTACTTATTATTCCTGATATTGGACCTGAAAATAGATTTTGTTGTGCGGACATTCAATACATGGAACAGCTGGGAAAGCGACAGTACAAGAAATGCCATCGTTTGGGCCGCACCTAATGAGTGCAGATTGACGCCGGCTATATAAAAACCAATCAAGGAAAGGATGGCAAACATAAGCCCTTGCAAAACAATCCGAATCATGAGACCGCCAGCAAATATTCCTTCCTCTTTAGGTTTTGGCTTCCTCTCCATAATATCTTCTTCAACGGGTTCCATCCCAAGAGCAAGAGCGGGAAGACCATCGGTTACTAAATTCAGCCAGAGCAGATGAATCGCTAGCAGCGGTGTTTGGTGCCATATGATCATGGCGATGAAGACGATGAATATCTCGCCCATATTTGTTCCGAGCAGGAACTGGATTGCTTTTCGGATATTATCGTACGTGCCCCGACCCTCTTTCACCGCATCGACAATGGTCGCGAAATTATCATCCGTCAAAATCATGTCTGAAGCCCCTTTGGCTACATCAGTTCCGGTGATGCCCATTGCGCAGCCAATGTCTGCTGCTTTCAGTGCTGGAGCATCATTGACACCGTCGCCAGTCATGGAGACGATAGCGCCTTTTTGCTGCCAGGCGCGTACGATTCTGATTTTATCTTCCGGGGAAACACGAGCATAGACAGAGTATTGATCAATGGATTCACTTAAAGCCTGATCATCCATTTTATCTAGCTCAGCACCGGTTAGGGATTTTTGTCCGGCATTTAAGATGCCAAGGTCTTTCGCAATCGCATTGGCTGTTCCGATATGGTCACCCGTAATCATGACGGGCCTGATACCGGCTTTTTTACATATATCTACGGCATCCTTTGCTTCTTGCCGCGGCGGGTCAATCATCCCTAACAGACCAACGAAGTGAAGGTCCTGTTCAATCTCATCACTGTTCAAGACATGGGGTACGCTTTTTAGTTCCTTGTATGCTACGGCAAGCACTCGCATGGCTTCTGCTGTCATTTGATTATTGACTTCTTTGGCTGCTTCAAAATCGCCGGTTTTGCATCGTGTTAAGAGTACATCAAAGGCACCTTTTGTGAGGGCATATGGCTTCCCTTCAATCATATGAACTGTCGTCATCAGCTTCCGGTCTGAATCGAATGGAATCTCGCCGACTCGGGGGGCCTCCTCATGGAGCTGTTCCTTTGTCATGTTCATTTTTAGTGCCGCAGCCAGGATTGCTGTCTCAGTTGGGTCTCCGATATGCTTTTCCTCGCCATCAATCACTTCAACCGTTCCGTTTGAGGCAAGTGAGCCCAAACGGATTAATGATTTGATTCCTAGTGATGCCTCATCCGATATGTCTTCTGGCTTTCCTTTTACCCAAGCTTTCATGACAGTCATTTTATTTTGGGTGAGAGTCCCT
The DNA here is from genome assembly GCF_002946355.1 of Pradoshia eiseniae. Taxonomy (NCBI): domain Bacteria; kingdom Bacillati; phylum Bacillota; class Bacilli; order Caryophanales; family Bacillaceae; genus Pradoshia; species Pradoshia eiseniae. The sequence continues at coordinate 82,761 of NZ_PKOZ01000007.1, read as the reverse complement.
GTCTTATCTGAACAGATAACGGATGCGCTTCCGAGCGTTTCAACAGCCGGGAGCTGACGAATGATAGCATTTCTTTGGACCATGCGCTGGACGCCAAGCGCCAACACGACAGTCACAATGGCAGGCAGTCCTTCTGGAATGGCAGCAACGGCTAAGGATACAGCAGTCATGAATATTTCTATAATCGGCATTCCTTCGTAAAAACCAATCGCAAAAATAACGATACTAATCCCAAGGGCAAGCAAGCCTAGATATTTTCCCAGCTTGGCCAGCTTTAATTGGAGCGGGGTCTGGGTTTGCCCGGCGGAATCAAGCAACTCGGCGATTTTGCCTATTTGTGTGCCCATCCCTGTGTTCGTTACGATTGCTTTACCACGCCCATAGGAAACACTGCTTCCGGAGAAGACCATGTTTAAACGATCACCAAGCGGTGCATCTTCAGCAATTTCTGCTTTTTCGTCCTTTTCCACAGGAACAGATTCCCCCGTTAAGGCGGATTCCTCCATTTTCAATGAGGAAGATGAAATCAATCGGCCATCTGCCGGCATAAAATCCCCGGCCTCAAATTCAATTAAATCACCAGGAACGAGCATTTTTGCCTCCACTTCGGTCAGTTTGCCATTCCGGATGACTTTCGCATGAGGCGAAGAAAGGTTCTGTAACGCTTCTAACGATTTTTCGGCCTTGCTTTCTTGAACCACTCCGAGTAAGGCGTTCAAGATGACGATACTCAGTATAACGACAGGCTCGATATATTCCTTCGTATCATGACCTTTCAGTGCAATGAAAAAGGAAATGGCAGCGGCAATGATTAAGATGATAACCATAATATCTTTAAATTGCTCCAAAAAACGCATGGCAAGACTTTTTGTTTTCTTTCCTTTGAGTTCATTGAGCCCATACTTTTCTTGGTATTGTTGTACTTGTGCATCAGTTAAACCTGATTCTATATTTGTCTGAAATTCTTCTTCTATTGCATCAAGATTCTGTACATGTGGATTATTCATCAAGAATCCTCCGTTTCTATATGGATGCTGTTAGCATATCCAAACATAGAAAGGAGGATTCTTATGTTTTCTAAAGGGCTATGGCAAGGCTGGTGGTTCGGGTGAATGGTTATCTGTTAAAATGGAGATAACGCGAGATAAGGAGTGAGAATGATGACGGAAATGCAGAAATTGCTGGAGGAAATCCGCTATAAACGCGGCAAATACCCGAAGAAAGCTCTGGATGAATTAATTGATCGACGAGATGAAGCCATTCCAGAGCTTTTAAAGATTGTTGAACAGTCCGCCATTTCACCCGAGCTATTTATGGATACACCAGAGCGCATTGATCATATTTATGCGGTATTACTGTTGAGTCAGTTCCAAGCGGCTGAGGCCTTTAATCCATTCTTACATACTTTGCAATTGCCTGATGATCTGGTTTTTGTCTTATACGGAGATTTGCTGACAAATTCCGGCGGAAGAATTGTGGCTAATCTTTACAGCGGTTTAGCCGTCATGGAAGACGATTTGGTTTCTTTCCCTGAGCTTGATGCAATTTTTGCTTTGATCGATGATACATCTTTGGATGAACTAATCCGAGGTATCGGCTTCCAGGCTATCACAGCGTTAGTGAAACAAAGGAAGGTTTCAAAAGACTTAATTCAATATTATTATCATGATTTGCTGCAAGGAGAATTAGATGATGAATCAGGTATTCTGTATACCTTGTTGATTGATTCCTGTGTGGAACTTGATTTTAGGGAATTGACGGATGAAATCATAGATGTCCTCGAATCAAGAAGGGCAGACACATCTATCCAGTTCTCCGAGGATGGAGAAGTTTATTTTAATGATGGGCTGCTTCTGGATAAGGATCCATATGGTCCTATCACTAATATACATGAGGAACTGCAGGGCTCCAGCTCTAAGTCCTGAAAAAAGCCCGCTCCCTGTTTTGGGAGCGGGCTTGGCTTTTGTATTGGAAAGGCTATTACATTTCTAATTCCACTGCATTCTCGAGCGCTTCCTTTGGAACGGAGATTGCATCAAGGGAATTATAGTCGGAATAGGTGGTGTCTATTTCCTGCTTAAGAGTGACCTTTTGGCCTTCTGAAGTCATGTTGATGTTCATGATGATATTCATTTGGCTAGGGAGATAGGTCTTCTTATCGACAAAGATTTCATATTCAATTCCGTTGATCTCTAAGTCCTTTACCTCATTCATTTCAACCGCGCCAGAAGATAATTCTTGCTGCACAAGTGAATTGAACTTTTCATCATCAGCATCTAATGTAAGGATGAATTCTTCATTATTTTGTTCAAATGTAAAATCTTCGATAAAGGATTGCAGCTCACTTAATGTCTGAGTTTGATTCAACCCGGAGTCTGCTTGTAACTGTGCCATTAAATCCTCATGTCCTTCGCTATATTTCATCCACATATCCTGACCTGGGTCATACATATAGAAGCCTTCTTCAGTAAAGTATTGCTCGGTTTCAATTGTTTGGCCGTCAATGGTCATGTTTACTTTCTGCTCAAGGCCAATTGGCTCTTGGACAACTTTCGAATGTATGGTGGATTGAGTCGGAACGGGTTCATTATCCCCTTCGATGATTTCCTGCTCCATTTCCATATCCATAACAAAGCTGTCAATATCCTCTGATGCATCCATCATTTTCTCGTATACTTCTTTAATCGTTAGCTCGGATTTGTCACTGTTTTTGTTTGCTTGTTTGTTTTCTTGTTCGCTCACAGGCTCCGCTGTTTCGCTGCATGCGACAAGCAGGACCAATGAGAGTATGGAAACAGACAAGGCGGAAAAGATTCGTTTCATCAGGTTGCTTCCTCCCTTATTTCGTTTGGCGGGACTGACGTGCCCAGATATCTGTAAGCTCGCTTAATGAAATCATTCGAATGCTTCATCATGTAAGGACAACAGATTATAGTAAAAGCATAACATAACCAGTTGATTAATTGTAAAATAGGTGGGAATATTGAGTTAACTTGATCGGAGGTGCTGATAAATATGCTGCAAAAACCGAAGAAACTACAGGCGGGAGACCTTATTGCTACAGCGAGCCTTTCGTCGGGAATGGCTGGTGAGGATGCGTTTCTTGCCCGCTATCTATGCGGGAAGAGCCGAGTGGAGGGTTTGTTTGACCTAAAAGTAACGGAGCTGCCACACACCTTGAAGGGGGAAGACTATGTGCATAATCATCCTGAGGAACGGGCGAGGGATTTAGCCGATGCCTTCATGGATGAATCGATAAAGGGAATCTTCTCTTGTATCGGCGGTGAGGACAGCCTTCGGATGATTCCGTATATAGATTATGAATCCATTCGAAATCATCCTAAGATCTTCCTCGGCTATTCGGATTCCACTATAACGCATTTGATTTGCTATAAAGCGGGAATTATGAGCTATTATGGTCCGTCTATTTTAGCGGAATTTGCAGAGAATGGGGGACTCTTTAAGTATACCGAGAAATGGGTGAAGAAGGTGCTCTTTTCGGACGAACCGATTGGTGAGGTGGAACCGCCGGCAGAGTGGACAAGCGAATTCATTCCATGGGAAGCAGGGAATGAGGAGCGGCCGAGGAAAATGCTCCCTAATGGGGGATATGAAGTTCTGCAAGGAACTGGCATTAAGCGAGGCCGTCTGCTAGGAGGCTGTATGGAAGTGCTGGAAATGGCGAAGGGAACCGAAATATGGCCTGCCAAAGCTGAATGGGAAGGCAAACTGATTTTCTTTGAGACTTCAGAAGAGAAGACTTCCCCTGAAATGCTGCGGAGATGGCTTCGCAATTATGGTGTGCAGGGAATATTCGAAAAGGCAGCCGGGCTGCTTTTTGCGAAGCCCTATGATGAACAATATTATGAGGAATATAAGGAGGTCATCCTTGAGGTCGTGTGTGATGAGCTAGGACTATGTGATCTTCCTATTTTCTATAATATGAGCTTTGGCCATACAGCCCCGATGTCAATCATGCCCTATGGTGCTATGGCAGAAATTGATTGTGAACAAAAAAAGTTTCGTATAGTAGAATCAGGCGTATGCTAACAGCAAATGAATACTAATATGGAGACTAGTTCTAGATGATTATTGTGATAGATAATTACGATTCTTTTACGTACAACATAGTGGAGTATTTAAGGCAGCTCGGCAAAGAAGTGGCTGTTTTGAAAAATGACCAATGCACAATCTGTGATATAAAGAGCCTTAATCCTAGTGGAATCCTGCTCTCTCCAGGACCGGGCAATCCAGATCAGGCAGGCATCTGCCTTCAAGCTCTTGAGGCATTTTGCGGGAAAGTGCCTATTCTTGGTGTGTGTTTAGGGCATCAGTTAATTGGACAATTTTTTGGCGGAGATGTGGTGAAGGCGAATAGCCCGATGCACGGGAAGGTATCTGAAATCAGCCATGATGGGAAATCTATCTTTCGCGGGCTGCCGAGCCGTTTTTTTGTGGCGAGGTACCATTCTCTTATAGTGAGCCCTGCAGATCTTCCCGATTGCCTTGAAGTATCGGCCTTAAGTCTTGATGGGGAGATAATGGGGATTCGCCATAAGACTTATCAAGTCGAGGGGGTGCAATTCCATCCCGAGGCGATTTTGACAGAGTATGGCTTGGATATGATTAATAATTTCTTTGAGGAGAAGCATATATGCTGATATTTGATTTTGCCGGGACCGACAATATGGTGAGGAGGCAGGTATTTAATAACCCTGCAGATGTCCTTGCGACCAATGTGTTGGAAGAGGTTCCAGTTATTTTGGAGAAGGTACAGGAAGCGGTTAATAAAGGCTATTATGCGGCAGGATATGTATCCTATGAAGCAGCTCCTGCCTTTGACCAGGCGCTTGTATCAGTTCCGTCTGAAATGCCGCTTGTCTGGTTTGGTTTATATGAGCAGGCGGAAGAGACCGCGCCAATTGAGGATCGCGAGTATCAGGTGTCTGAATGGGTGCCATCGATAGGACAAGAGAGATATGCTGAGGCCATAACCGCCATTAAGGGACGCATCGAGAACGGAGATACCTATCAGGTGAACTATACATTACGGCTTGAAGCCAGCTTCAGCGGTGATTCGCTCGCATTTTATCAGGATTTGGCCAAGGCCCAGTCAGCTAGTTATTCTGCCTATCTGCAAATGGATGACTATACAGTCATTTCTGCCTCGCCTGAATTATTCTTTCGGATTAATAAAAATCAGATTATGACACGCCCAATGAAGGGCACCGTCAAGCGCGGAATGACATGGGAGGATGACAGGGAAAAGGCAGAATGGCTCGCCGCATCTGAAAAGAATCAGGCGGAGAACGTCATGATTGTTGACCTTTTGCGGAATGATTTAAGTAAGATTGCCAGGAAGGGTACTGTAAAAGTCCCGTCTTTATTTGAGATTGAGAAATACCCGACCGTTTATCAAATGACATCAACTGTTACGGCTGAGCTTGAGGAGTCGACAGGACTTCTTCAAGTATTCCAAGCTCTTTTTCCGTGCGGATCAATCACTGGAGCACCAAAGGTGAAGACAATGGAAATTATCTCCGAGCTTGAGGGAAGTCCGCGTGAGGTGTATTGCGGGGCCATTGGTTATATTTCTCCATATGGCGAGGCTGTCTTCAATGTCCCGATTCGTACGGTCCTCCTCAATCATTTGACCGGCAAGGCAAAATATGGCGTAGGCGGCGGTATTACATGGGATTCTGAAGCAGGAGATGAATACGAGGAAACGGTGGCCAAGGCGGCGATTCTCAAGAAGAAGCCTATACAATTTGAATTGCTTGAAACAATCAGACTTGAGGATGGTCATCTATACTTGCTTGATAATCATATGAACCGGCTGCAAAAGACAGCTGATTATTTTGGTTTTCCAATTGATGAGGAGGCCGTCCGTCAATCTTTGGCTGAGACAGTGAAATCCTATAAAGAGGGACTTTATAAGGTTCGTCTGCTATTGAGCAAGGATGGACAGCTGACATTTGATATTGCTCGCATTGAACTAATGGAAGGCAAATTGATAGTGGATATAGCCAAGGAAGCTGTATCAAGCGACAATCCTTTTTTGTATCATAAAACCACGCACCGGTCCGTATATGAAAAGCATAGATGCATGAACCCATCGGTCGAAGATGTATTGCTATGGAATGAAAGAGGGGAATTGACCGAGTTCACGAACGGAAATATCGTTGCTGAAATCAATGGGCGTTTGTATACACCGCCAATTAGTTGCGGATTGCTTGGAGGCACTTTCAGAGAACAGCTTTTAGCTGATCACTTGATTGAGGAGAAAGTTCTATATCTTAAAGATTTAGAACGCTGTTCAAGAGTATGGATAATCAATAGCGTGCGTAAATGGGCAGAGGTTGATTTTGTTCATTAATGGAACAGGCGGAGAAAACATATTTTGTTTTGCTCCGCCTGTTTTTTTATATGGAGTAATGAAACGCACAAAATGTTCATTAGAATAACCTGATAAATATGGTAATATTTAACGAAGGGGTAGTCAGATAGGAACAATAAACGGAAGGTGGATGAAATGAAATTGCCTTTAACGGATAGTGAGAAACAGAAGCTTCGCGCCGCTCATATCAAGTTAACGCAAGTAACACAAATGACTCCGTTTGAATTAAGCCAAGTGATAGATTGTGAGCAAGCCAGAGCAGAAGTATTAATCGGACTTGCCCAGTTTCAAAGTATCCCGTCGATTGGTCCGCGCGCAGCCCAGATGATGGTTCATCATTTAGGTTTTACTTGCTTGGATGAAGTGAAAAATCAGGAACCTGCCCATTTGCTCGATTTATTTGAAAGCCGGGTAGGTCATCGGGTGGACCCATGTGTAGAAGATCAAATTCGCTGCATTGTACACCATGCGAATGAACCGAATAGTCGCCTTGAATGGCCAGATTTTACAAAGGAAAGGAAAACCTATAGGGATTCATGCGGGTACCCGGATAATCGGCCGAAATCCTAAGGGTTAAGCAGAGGGAGAGAAAAACATGAGAAGGACATTAGTGAGTTTGCTGATTATATTGATCGTTTCTGCCGGATGCTCGAATGAGCCGACAAGTACGCCTGATATTGCAACTCATTCTGATCAATCAGTCCAGCCATATGAATTAGAAACGGTCGCAGAAGGCTTGAATGTGCCGTGGGAGGTGGCTTTCACGGATGATGGGGATATATTCTTTACGGAGAGGCCAGGCAATCTGCGTCTGATCCGGGACGGGGAGCTTGTGAAAGAACCGCTGCTATCCTTGCCTGCCCCGTTCATCAGTGAAGGAGAGGGCGGGCTGCTCGGCTTGGCAGCTGACCCGGATTACAAATCAAATCATCATTTATATGTATACCATAGCTATGAAGCGGATGGGGGAATCCAGAATCGAGTGCTGAAGCTGACCGTGGATGGGGAAAAGGCAAAGATTGATAAGGTTATCCTTGATGGAATCGTCGGAGATACGAACCATAACGGCGGAAGGCTGAAAATAGGGCCGGATGGTCTGCTCTATATCACAGCTGGGGACCGATATGAGCCTGATTTAGCGCAAGAGAAGACAAGCATGGGCGGGAAGATCTTCCGTATTCATCTCGATGGCACCATTCCCGCTGATAATCCATTTGAGGATTCACCTGTATATAGCTATGGCCATAGAAATCCGCAAGGTCTGGCATGGCATCCGGAGACTGGTCAAATGTATAGCTCAGAGCATGGACAGACGGCCCATGATGAGATTAATCTTATCCAAAAAGGCAAGAACTATGGCTGGCCAGTTATAGAAGGGGACGTAACGAAAGATGCCATGGTATCACCCATTCTGCACAGCGGCGAAGATACGTGGGCTCCTTCAGGGATGACCTTTGTGACGGAGGGAGAATGGAAGAATCAGCTTCTTGTGGCGAATCTGCGCGGAAGCCAGATTTTGAAATTGGAATTAAGTGAAGATGGAAACGATGTTATAAAGACAGATGCTTTATATAAGGGTGAATATGGACGTATCCGTACTGTAGCTGAAGGGCCTGACGGGTCCATTTATTTCCTGACGAATAATCATGATGGACGCGGAGCCCCAAACGAAGGGGATGATAAAATTATCCGTCTTATTCCAAAATAAAAGGCAGGGGAGCTGGTAAACGGCTCCCCTTTCTATTACAAATAATTATCTAATAAGTATTAATTATATTAAAATAATATATAAAGGCTGATTAAAAGTGGGCAGCTGAATCATTATGTCCAAATTATCTTGGATTTTTTCCTTGCTGTTGTTTCCATTCGGACTCTGGCAGGCGTATGCACTCTTTCTGGAGCATTTTTTATGTCGATATAAAGAATAAGGAGGGATACATATGAGTATCATCGAGATAGAAAACCTCACAAAAAGGTATGGAAGAAATATAGGTATTGAGGACGTGAGTTTCCAGGTTGAGGAAGGGGAGATATTCGGGTTTATCGGACCAAACGGATCAGGAAAAAGTACGACTATTCGTACCTTGCTTTCTATCATTTATCCGACAAGCGGGAAAGCAAGAATATTCGGGAAGGATTCTGTTCGGTATGCAGCTGAGATTAAACAGGATATCGGCTATCTGCCCTCTGAAGTCTTTTATTATGAGAATATGAAGGTAAAGGATTTATTGGCTTATTCGGCGAGCTTCTACCGGAAAGATTGCCGCAAACGAATCTATGAGTTAGCCGATATTATGCAGCTTGATTTGACAAAGCGAATCAATGATCTTTCCTTCGGCAACAGGAAGAAGGTCGGAATTGTCCAAGCTCTCTTGCATGAACCGAAGCTCATAATCTTGGATGAGCCGACTAGCGGGCTTGACCCATTAATGCAGCAAACGTTCTTCCAATTACTCAAGGAGGATAACCGTAAAGGCGCAACCATTCTATTATCATCCCATATACTAAGTGAGGTAGAGCGTCTGTGTGACCGGGTAGCGATTATTAAAGAGGGAAAGGTCGTCGCAGTTGAACATATTAAGGCACTTCAGGAAAAGAAGCATAAGATAATCCGCTTGGAATTCAATGAGCCAATAGACGAGAAAATCTTAATGATTGATGGTGTGTACAATGTAAGTTGGGATGGGGTGAAGGCTGACCTTTGCTATAGGGGAGATATCAATTCGTTTATAAAGGTTATGGCCTTATACAATTTGCGTAATATTTGGATTCATGAACCAGATCTTGAGGACATCTTCCTTCACTATTACCAGAAAGGGGATGAAGGGTGATGAACATCTATCGTCAGGAGCTAAGAGTGAATAGAAACTCAACGGTAATATGGGTTATTTCACTTGTGATGTTAGCTGCCCTCTTTTTATCCTTTTACCCTTCCTTTTATGAGGAAGCAGAGGAGTTTACGAGAATCTTACAGAGCTATCCAGAAGAGGTTTTACTGGCACTAGATATTGATAGCACATTGGTTTCTTCCTACCTTAGCTATTATGCCTATATTTTTACGTATATGTTACTAGGGTTTGCCATACAAGCGATGAACGTCGGAATTGGTCTGGTGAATCGGGAAGTCAACGGAAGGACAGCAGAGTTCCTGCTTAGTAAGCCAGTGAGGCGTTATCAACTATTGTCTAGTAAGCTATTGGCTGCACTGACATGTCTTATCTTTACAAATATCCTATACACGGCTGCCATCTGTTTGCTCTCCCCTATGTTTGCTACTCATGAGGTGGATTACGGCATCCTGCTCCTTTTTTCCGGTGCTGGTCTATGGATGCAATTATTATTTTTGATGATGGGGCTAATCTTGGCCGTGTTTATCCAAGGAATCAAGTCTCCAGTCATTATATCGACCAGCACGGTATTTAGTCTCTATGTTCTTAATATGCTCAGCTCCTTTACTCAAATGAAAGGTCTTCAATATGTAAGTCCGTTCCAGTACTTTGATACGGGGTATATGATTGAACACTCAAGTTATGAGTGGAAGTATATCTGGCTTTTAGCTGCCCTCATTATTGGTGGAGGTTTCTTGGTGTTTACAGCATTTTCTCATAAGGATATCAAGGTATAAGGGGGGACGAAGCATGTATATGGTTCTAAGAGAGCTGAAATCAAATTTGAAAAGCTTATTTTTCTGGGGCCTTGGCATCCTGTTTATTGTTGGAGACGGAATAGTTGAATACGAGGGTTTCCAAAAGAGCGGGAATGCCATTAGCTCTATAATAGGGGCAATGCCAGAATCTTTACAGATCATATTGAACATGGACGGGCTGGATATTACTGATATTCTTGATTATTATACAGTCTTTTTTGCTTATCTTGTCATCCTTTGTGCTGTTCATTCGGTCATGCTGGGATCCTCCATCATCGCAAAGGAGGAACGAGATAAGACGGCTGAATTCTTATTGGCTAAACCAATCTCGAGAGAAAAAATTATCCTTTTAAAGCTAGTGGCAGGGATCATTCAATTGTCGATGATCAATGCAATTGCGTGGATATCCACATTCATAGGGATTTCTTTTTATGAAGAAGGAAAGGGAATGGAGATTGCTTTGCTGATGATGGGGCTGTATTTGGTTCAGTCCATTTTCTTGTTAATCGGTACAGCCATTGCGGCAGTTTGCCGCTCGCCGAAAATAACGATGAGTCTATCAGCAGGTGTGCTGCTCATTTTATACATCGCTTCCATTATGCGCTCGCTGTATTCAGGTCTCGATTTTCTGCATTACCTAACACCGTTTGCTTATATTGATGCTCACCAGCTCATAAATGGAGAAGGGTTTGACGGCTTGTTGATAGGAATAGCAATAATCGTGATGGCCGCTCTCTTTACAATAACCTTAAGAGGGTATTCGAGAAGGGATATGACTCTGTAGGATGTATTGTAATAAAATGGATTGTAAGTATTCTAGAAAAATAGAACTAAAGTCTGTATAATAGTAAAGCAAAAAATTTATTATTATACATCCCATTATAGAAAGAAGATTAGCTATGCTTAGACAATATGTTCGAGATTTGCAAAGTGAATTTGCAGGGTATGGAACAGCGAAGCTCCGACGGGATTTGATGGCAGGGATAACAGTGACAGCAGTTGCTCTTCCATTGTCTTTGGCATTTGGGGTTAGCAGTGGGGCAGATGCGGCGGCTGGCTTGATCACAGCCATTCTTGCTGGTCTGATTATTAGCATGCTCTCAGGCGCATCCTATCAAATTTCAGGTCCGACAGGTGCCATGTCTGCCATTTTGATTGCCATTGTGGCACAGTATGGGCTTGAAGGCGTCTTTATCGCTTGTTTGCTTGCTGGAATCATTCTTGTTCTAGCAGGTATTCTCAAATTTGGCCGCGTTGTATCCATTATTCCTATGCCTGTAATTACAGGCTTTACATCCGGGATTGCGATTATTATCGCGCTTGGCCAGGTTGATAATTTCTTTGGAGTTCAATCCGCCGGAGAAACGGCCATTGAGAAAGTCATGTCTTACTTTGAGCTTGGTTTCCATCCTGATTGGGCGACAGTCGCCATCGGGGTATTGACCGTTCTAATCATGATTTTTTGGCCTAAAAACTGGAATGCCATTATTCCTTCTTCTTTAGCGGCTCTCCTCGTTGTTTTGGGGTTAAATATGGTGCTGAAATTGCCTGTGGATGTCGTCGGAGACATTCCGAAAACCTTCTTCCCTGAAAACAGGCTGGCGTTTGGTGACCTGTCACTTGCGAAGATGGAAGGCCTTCTTTGGCCTGCTATCAGTATCGCGGCACTTGGCATGATTGAAAGTCTGTTATGCGGGGCCTCTGCCGGCCGAATGACTGGCGAGAAAATGAATGGAGACAGGGAATTGGTCGCTCAAGGAATCGGAAATATGATTATTCCATTCTTTGGAGGCGTGCCGGCTACTGCGGCGATTGCCCGTACGAGTGTGGCTATCAAAGCGGGTATGGCTACTCGGCTGACTGGAATCTTCCATGCGGTTGGTCTCCTTCTATCCATGTTTCTCCTTAGTCCCATCATGTCAGCTATCCCGATGTCAGCCCTAGCTGGTATCTTGATGGTGACAGCATGGCGTATGAATGAGTGGGAAAGCATTCATTATTTCTTCTCCCGTAAATTCGGGGGGGCCATCATGAAATTTTCGCTTACTTTGGCCGCGACCGTTGTCTTTGATTTGACCGTTGCCATTGTTGTGGGAATTGTGCTTTCAGCCATTCTATTTGTTATCAATAGCGCTGAAGTTGAGATGAATATCAGCAAGATTGATAATGACAAATTAAAGGAAAAGGGCATTTCCATTTGTGAGGATCATGATCATGTCCGTGTCATTTATTTAACGGGACCGATTTTCTTCGCAACCGTCCATTCCTTAACAAAGCGTTTGGAGGATGCTCATCAAGGTGTGATGATTCTTTCCATGCGCGGCGTATCTTCCATAGATACTTCAGGTGTTCAAGCAATGCTGGAGTTCTGCGAGGCGAAGAAGCAAGAGGGCATCACGATTGTCTTTAGCGGGGTACAGGCGAATGTACTGAAACGCTTTGAGAAAGGCGGGGTACTGGATGTGGTAGGACGAGACCATGTCTACTGGAGTACAGACTTAGCCTTGGCTCAAATGGATATGAATCAGTCAAAGGCTGTTTAATAGGAGAAAAAGCTCTGCGAACCAATCGCAGAGCTTTTTTTATTATGGACGGGAGAGGTCTGTTTCTAAGATGCTATATAACAAGGAATCACGCCAGCCGTCTTTAATAAGCAGGTTCTCTCTCATTCTTCCTTCAAAAGTTAAACCCAACTTCTCCATTACTTTGTAAGAGGCGATGTTCCGAGGGTCACATGTGGCATAAATGCGATGCAAATGCAGTTTCTTGAAACCAAAATCAATCAATAACCGGGCTGCCTCTGTTGCCATTCCTCTCCCCCAAAACCTTGGATGAAGGCTATAGCCAATCTCGCCATTATGAATATCTCTGATATGGAGTTCAGCTGCTCCTGCCAAGCGCTGAGTCTCTGATTCGATAATGGCCAATGCATACCGCTTTCTAGGATATAGGCCGGCATCATATATGTTTTGCCGAACAAAACCGCGAGAATCTTCCTCCGTATTTGGTTCCCATGGCTGATATCGGCAGACCAATTCATTAGAGGCATATTCATGAACAGCGGTCCAATCATCCTCCTTGAATTCGCGTAAGTAAATCTTTTTGCCAGCTAATTTGATGTCCATCTCCTCCTAAACCCTTGAGAAAATCAGTTTCTTTCCTTAAATGTTCCGGCCTTTGAATGAACGGGCGGCGCTGCACTAAGTGTCTTTCCGAATATGATAAATGGCTGCTCCGGATCATCAAGGGGCAGAAATGAATCGCTGATGATGACCCAGCCTTTAGAACGGTATAGGGATATGGCTGGCCAATTGTCTGTCTGTGTAGTTAAGATAGCTCGCTCAAATGGAAGATCGTTAAGCAGCTGGTCATGAAGGAGAGCGCCAATGCCGCGTTTGCGATATTTTGGGTGAACGGCAAGCTCAACAAATTCAAAGCAATTGTTGAGCCAATCATCTGAACCATCTGAGGAGAGATGATCATTCAATAATTCATGATAATATTGGCCGGATAAGGAGGAGTAGCCATAGGCATAGCCAATGATATCTCCCTCATCCATGGCTATATATCCCCGGAATCCCTTGTAGCCAGTATGGCGTTTGATTCGGTCTAAATGGCTTTCGCCCCAGTCATTCCATACCGTTTGATACAGGGAGACAACTGAATGCAAGTTTGATTCACTATCCCATTTCAGAATCTCCATCTTGTTTATCCCCCTACCTCTTGAAAATGCCGCTGATTTGCGCGCATTCCTCAACAGTCAGATGAATGTTCAATGCCTTGATATTTTGCAGTACCTGTTCTGGCTGTTTCGCTCCAGGAATGACAGCATCGATCGTCTCCTGCTTCAAATACCAGGCTAGCACTAGATGAGCAACCTCAGCTTCTTTGGCGGTTGCTATCTCACGAAGCTTTTCCACTTTAGCCAGGTTATCTTCAAAGGCTGCGCCTTGGAAAAGAGGATTACGGCTTCGCCCATCTGTGATTGGTGAATTTTTCGTATATTTGCCTGTTAATAAACCTGAAGCTAGCGGAAAGTAAGGGACAAAGGAGATAGAATGCTCCTTCGCATAAGGAAGCAATTCATCCTCTGCCTGTCTTTTCAACAAATTATATTCAGATTGGATGACATCGACATAGCCGTCCTTATTGGCCTCTTTTAATTGTTCCATCGAGAAGTTGGAGACGCCGATTGCGCGAATTTTCCCTTCATCCTTCAATTTCTTTAAGGCGCCAACAGCCTCATCCTTAGGTGTATGCTCGTCAGGGAAATGGATGTAAAACAAGTCGATGTAATCTGTTCGAAGGCGAATGAGACTGTCTTCAACAGATTTTCTGAGGAAATCAGGCGAATTGTCAACAATCATTTGATCCTCTGCAAATTTATGGGCTCCCTTTGTCGCGATGACCAGCTGCTCTCGCATATCTTTCTCACGTATGACCTCGCCGATTAATTCCTCCGACCGTTCAGGTCCGTATATATATGCCGTATCTATGAAATTAATGCCATGATCAATTGCCGTGCGGACAATTTCTCTGCCAGTCTCCTCATTGAGGTTTGGAAAGAGATTATGACCGCCTACAGCATTTGTTCCAAGTCCAATGGGATTGATATATAAATCTGTTTTTCCAATACACACTTTTTTTGACATAATTATCCTCCTTCGGCTTCGTTGGTCTTATCATAGCAAACAGGCTGGAGGCGAAGGAAATGATAAGGTCTGGAAAAAGCAAAGGGCCCGCGGATTTCTCCATGGGCCCTTATGCAAAGAGGGGTGGGGGTTTATCAAATGGTTCTTGGTCATTTGTTTGTGTGTTCTAAGGTTAGTATAAAACAATTGATAACGATTATCAATATCAATGTAATTAAAATTATGTCAATTTTATTACAGGTTTGAGTAACAGCTGCGAATACATCGCTTTTATAAAGTTATCTTCTAATAGTTGCTGGCTGTGCCTCATCTTCACGATTAGTTGCCTTTTCCTCGTTATCCAATCTTGTAGCCCAATAAGAGGCGATGATTGGGCCAGATATATTATGCCATACGGCAGCAAAGGCACTTGGAAGGGCCGTCATCGGATCGGCGAAATGGACCTTCGCAAGAGATACGCCTAACCCAGAATTCTGCATCCCGACTTCAATGCTGATTGCACGTCTGTCTTGGACGGAAAGCTTTAATAATTTCGCTGCTAGATAACCGAATATAAGTCCAAAGCTATTGTGGAGGAAGACAGCCAGAAAGATTAGAAGTCCCGCTGAAGCGATATTTTCCCTGTTGCCGGCAACGATAGCACTGATGATAATCATGATGGCAAGCACGGAAATAAGGGGAATAATGTTCAAACTTTTCTCTACCACATTCGGTAAAAGCTTGCTTACGGCTAATCCAAGGACAATAGGTATGATAATTACCTGAATAATCGACATAAACATAGCGACCGCATCAACCGGCATCCATTGCCCGGCAAAAATGAGCAAAAGGAATGGTGTCATGATGGGGGCAAGCAAGGTAGAGCATGATGTCATCGTAATGGATAGCGGCACATTTCCTTTTGCGAGATAAACCATGACGTTTGAAGCTGTACCTCCTGGAACGGAGCCGAGGAGAACGAGCCCTGCAGCGAGCGCAGGAGGCAATTGAAGCAAATAAGCTACCCCAAATGCTGCAATCGGCATAATGGTAAATTGGGCGATGAGGCCGATAATGACAGGGATAGGATGGGTAATGACCATCTTGAAGTCTGCTGCCTTAAGCGTTAATCCCATCCCGAACATGACAATCCCAAGGAGAATGGTAATATAGCTGCCGAATCCTAAAAAAGGACTAGGTAAGAGATAGGCAACCACTGCTGTTAGAATAACCAGGACAGCAAAGTATTTGCCGGCATATGTACTGATTACTTCAAATATTTTCATCAGGTTGCCTCCTTCTATAATAATTTATTCGGATTGAGAATATTGTTTGGGTCGAGCGTTTTCTTAATGGCCCGCATTACTTCCAAGGCAGGACCATGTTCCTCCACCAAATATTGTCTTTTCCCGGTGCCAATGCCATGCTCGCCTGTACTGGTTCCTCCGCGGCTCAAGGAAAAGCGAACAATCCGGTCACTGAATTCCTTTGCAGTCTTCACTTCACTTTGATTATTTACATCAATCATCAAGAGAGCGTGGAAATTGCCGTCACCAACATGACCGACAATGCCCCCCATCAGCCCCATTTCATTGAGCATTTCCCGTGTATAATCGACAGAGACCGCCAGCTCAGATATTGGAACACATACATCTGTGACCATTAGCTTTTTCCCTGGGGCTGAATGGATATAGGCGTAAGCAAGATTATGGCGCGCTTCCCATATTTGGTTGCGGGAGGCGAGGTCTTCCTTGAATTCGAGAGAGAGGCAGCCCAAGTCGTTCAGGATTTCTGTGGCGAATTGGATGTCCTGCATTAGGCCGGCTTGATTGCCGTGGAACTCCAAGAATAAGGTGGGCATCTCCTCAAAGGCTGTACCTGAGTGCCGATTAAATTGGCGCATCGAATCCGGGTCAACAAGCTCTACCCGGCCAATTGGTATGCTTGCTTGAATAAGCGAGGTGACAGCAAGGACGGCATCATGAGTGGAGGTAAATACTGCCCGGCCGGCCACCTCATGCTCAGGTATACCATATACACGCAAGGTCAGCTCTGTCATGCAGCCAAGTGTTCCCTCAGACCCGACAAAAATCCCATTAAGATGGAGGCCAGATGAGGATTTTGCCGCAAGAGTACCTGTGTGGATGACACTCCCGTCAGCGAGAACAACTTCCATATCACGGACCTGATCCCTCATTACCCCGTATTTAACGGCAGTCGTGCCGCTCGCGTTTGTTGCAGCCATCCCTCCAAGCGTAGCGTCTGCTCCAGGGTCAACAGAGAAGAATAAGCCATATTTTCTTAATTCCTTATTTAGCTGTGTTCGTGTCACACCAGGCTGGACCTTGACGATTAAATCTTCTGCTCTTATCTCAAGAATCTTATTCATCTCGTTAAAATCTAGACAAATCCCTCCGTCATATGGAATGACATGGCCTTCAAGACTTGTTCCTCTGCCAAAAGGCACAACAGGAATATGATGTTCATTAGCATAAGCAAGGATAGCTGATACCTCGTCGGTTGTATGAGGAAAGATAACGGCATCCGGATATGCCGGCTCATGATAAGATTCATCCTTGCTGTGATTCATCAGAACAGTCTCATTAAGCGAGACTCGCTCTTCTCCGACTATCTCCTTTAAACGATTCACCAATTTACTATCCATCCAATCCCCCTCTTGTTTGTCAGATTTAATTACAAAAGTATTCTAACACAAATTATTGATTTTTTAGAAAAATTAAACAAATAAAAAGCGGGTTTCAGCAATAAAAAAGAAGCATCCATTGCTGCATGCTTCTTTTTATAATGATTATGTTATTGGGTTGGTTCTACTAGATTCGGATTCTCGTCAGTTAGCAATGGCTCTAAACTAGGATCGGATGTGGGTACATTGCTGGCATAGAAGACTGCGAGTGTTGTTGTGAAATAAGGCATGAGATAAATAGAAATTCCGATATTGGCAATAAGGCCAATAATAAGACTGACAGTTCCTACAAGAAAAAGGATAGGATCACTGGCGGTAAAGAAAATGGCTATAAGTCCAATGATGATTAAGGCCGATGGAATGATCACCCATGGCAGGAAGGAAAGAATCAAGATAAATAGTTTCTTCTTCTGGCCATCCATCATACGCCGGCTTTCCGTAATTGCCTGGAAAATGGACACTTCTGGTCTATCACGCAGGATAAAGTAGGTCATAGAATAGGCAAGGGCTTTAATGATTCCAGGGACAATCAGCAAAAGAAGCCACAGAATAGTAAATATATTTACCATAAAGTAGGCTGCGACATTGCGAAGGTAGTTCTGCGTGAATCCGGAGAATAAAGTGCTGACACCAGGATTATTGTATCGGATGAGTTCAAGATGGAACCATTGGTACCCAATATAAAGCGGTCCACTGATTAGAAACATTAACACATAAAATATCCATTCGTTTTCGGGTACTCCCAATATACTCGAAATGATGAAATAGAGAAAGAAAACGCCGATGGCGATTCCCCACTTGCCATTTAGGGCTGACTTGGCAGCGGTTTTGTATGTACTTGTTTTCATTATGCATCTCCTTTTTTTATTTATATCCATATTATGGTTTAATACGAAAAATCCGTCAATTATTATTGAAATATTTGTAATATTCGAGTAACTTATTGCACAACTCTTTGAAACTAGTATAATTGGTAATAATTAACATACCCACCGGTTAGTATGGAGAAGGAGAGGAAGGCATGGATTTTTCTTATACAAGCAAGGTAAAGGAACTAGAACAGAAGCTTACAAGATTTATGGAGGAGTATGTATACCCGAATGAGTCACTATATGAGCAGCAATTAGATGAGCAAGAAAGTCGCTTCAGCGGAATTCCGCCCATCATGGAGGAGCTTAAGGCGAAAGCCAAGGAGCAAGGACTCTGGAATTTATTCCTTCCGGAAAGTGAATTAGGAGCTGGTCTGACCAATTCAGAGTATGCTCCATTATGCGAGATAATGGGACGTTCCTTAATCGGACCAGAGGTCTTCAATTGCAATGCGCCGGATACAGGTAACATGGAGGTGCTTGAACGCTATGGCACCCCTGAACAGAAGGAAAGATGGCTTAAACCATTGCTCAACGGGGAAATTCGTTCTTGTTTCTCGATGACTGAGCCGGATGTCGCCTCATCTGATGCCACAAATATTGAAGCGAGCATTATCAGAGACGGGGATGAATATGTCATCAATGGCCGGAAGTGGTGGTCATCAGGTGCCGGGGACCCTCGCTGTGAGATAGCGATAGTAATGGGAAAAACAGACCGGACTGCAGATCGGCATGAACAGCAGTCAATGATTCTTGTGCCGTTAAACACGCCAGGTGTAAGAATTGAACGGACCTTGCCGGTTTTCGGCTACGATCATGCCCCTCATGGACATGCAGAAATCACGTATGACAATGTGAGGGTTCCGCTTGAGAACATGATTTGGGATGAGGGCAAGGGCTTTGCGATTGCCCAAGGAAGGCTCGGGCCAGGCAGAATCCATCATTGTATGCGATTAATCGGAGCGGCAGAGAGAGCGCTTGAAGTTTTATGTAAGCGCATACAAAGAAGGGTGGCGTTTGGGAAGCCGCTGGCTAACCAAGGGGTGATCCAGGAATGGGTTGCTGATAGCCGCATTGAAATTGAGCAAGCACGTCTGCTGACATTGAAGGCGGCCTATATGATGGATACGGTCGGCAATAAGGAAGCTAAAAAGGAAATCGCGATGATTAAGGTAGTGGCGCCAAATATGGCCCTTCGAGTGATTGACCGGGCTATCCAAGGTATGGGGGCTGCTGGAGTATCAGCGGATTATCCGCTCGCGGCTCAATGGGCGAATGCCCGGACATTACGCTTGGCTGATGGTCCAGACGAGGTGCATAAGGCCCAGCTTGCCAGGCTTGAATTAAAGAAGTACAGAGAGGAGGCTGGATTAAGAAGATGAGCATTCTAGAGATGTTTGAGCTTAAGGGAAAGACAGCGATAATTACCGGCGGAGGAAGAGGTCTTGGTGAACAAATCGCCAAAGGCTATGCAGAGGCGGGCGCTAATATCGTTCTCTGCTCCCGCAAGATTGAGGCTTGTGAAGAGGTAGCACGAGAACTGAAGGAATTAGGTGTAGAGACGCTGGCAATCCAATGTGATGTATCCAACCCTGATGATGTTCTGAAGGTTGTGGATGAAACGATGGAACGATTCGGCCGGATTGATATTCTCGTCAATAACAGCGGTGCCTCATGGGGAGCGCCATCTCTAGAAATGCCATTAGATGCATGGAATAAGGTGATTAATGTAAATTTGACCGGCACATTCCTCATGTCCCAGGCGGTCGGTAAAGTGATGGCTGAGCAGAAAGGCGGCAAAATCGTCAATATAGCCTCTGTTGCTGGTCTTGGGGGTACGCATCCTGACATGATGGACACAGTCGGCTATAACGCGAGTAAGGGAGCTATTATTACGCTCACGAAAGACCTAGCGGTTAAGTGGGGAAGGCATCAAATTAATGTCAATGCGATTGCCCCTGGATTTTTCCCGACAAAGATGTCAAAGGTCTTGATTGAGCGCGGCAGGGACACCCTCGAATATATGACACCGCTTGGACGTCTTGGAGGAGAGGAGGATTTAAAAGGAGTTGCTTTATTCTTGGCTTCAGAAGCTGCCAGGTATGTAACAGGGCAAATCATTGTCGTGGACGGCGGAAAGAGTGCGATGATTTAAAAATGAATGAAATGGGAGATGAAAAAATGGAACAAAAACCATGGTTTAAGCATTACCCCGATCATATTGCTACGGAAATCAGCTTTCCAAACCAGTCACTGCCGGAAATACTCAATGAAACCACAGAACAATTCCCAAATAATAATGCCATTTCTTTTTTCGGAAGGAAGATTACCTACCAAGCCTTATTCAAGATGTCCCATGGTTTCGCCTCGGCTTTGCAGAAGAGCGGAGTCAAAAAAGGAGACAGGGTTGCCATCATGCTTCCAAATTGCCCGCAATATGTTGTCGGGTATTATGGAGCCTTAATAGCCGGGGGAATCGTCACCCAGGTTAATCCAATGCTTGTTGCACGTGAATTAAAACATATTCTAGATGATTCCGGAGCAGAGACGATTATTGTACTGGATGCTTTCTATGAAGCCGTAAAAGGTATCCAAGAGAATACAAGCTTAAAGAATATCATTGTAGTTAGCCTTCAGCCATCTGGTGCGAAATTCGAGGACCGGACGTTTGAGGAATTCATTGCTATTGGCACAGAGGCTCCTAAACCTGTTTCCATTGTACCGGAGGAGGATATTGCGGTATTGCAATATACTGGGGGGACGACCGGCCGCTCTAAAGGAGCGATGCTGACCCACCGTAATTTGGTTGCCAATATCTATCAAACAAAGGAATTCTTTAAGGATAACATTCTGAAGGGTAAGGAACGGTATTTAACGGTTATCCCGCTTTTTCATGTGTTTGGCATGACAGCCTGCATGAATGCTTGCATTCAGATGGCTGGCGAGAATATACTGCTGCCGCGTTTTGATATTGAAGAGGTGCTTGGGACAATCAAACAAGAGAAGCCAACTATATTCCCTGGTGTACCAACTATGTATGTCGCTATCAATGCACATCCAAAGGCACAGGAATATGGGATAGACAGCATTAAGCTCTGCAATAGCGGAAGCGCTCCAATGCCGGTTGAACTGATGAGAAACTTCGAGAAGAAGACAGGCTCGAATGTGCTTGAGGGATATGGCCTGTCAGAGGCATCTCCAGTGACGCATTGCAATCCATCCTTTGCTGAGCGTAAGCCTGGGACTGTGGGCATTGGCTTCCCGTCCACTGATTACAAAATTGTCGACCTTGCGACAGGTGAACAAGAGATGCAAGCAGGTGAACTTGGCGAGCTGGTTATCAAGGGACCCCAGATCATGAAAGGTTATTGGAATATGCCTGAAGAGACAAGTGTGACGCTTCGTAACGGATGGCTGTACACAGGGGATATCGCAATGGTAGACGAGGATGGCTATTTATCTATCGTGGATCGCAAGAAGGATTTAATTATTGCGAGCGGATATAACATCTATCCACGTGATGTAGAGGAAGTGCTCTATGAGCATCCTGCTGTCCAAGAGGCAGTCGTGATTGGGGTACCGGATGAATATAGGGGAGAAACAGTCAAAGCGATTCTTGTTTTAAAGGATGGGCAAACTGCCGATGAGGCAGAAATCATAGAATACTGTAAACAGAATATGGCTGCTTACCGAGTGCCGACGATTGTTGAATTTCGCAGGGAGCTGCCAAAGACCAATGTCGGCAAAATTTTGCGCCGAGCACTCAGGGAAGAGGTTCAAGCCAAATCTTAAGTCTCGCAATCTTTTATGGCAAACCTAGGCCGAGCCAGATTTGAGGAGAAACGGGGGCCATAAATCATGAAGGAAAAAATCATCGAAAGCAGTATCCGTCTCTTTGAAAGAAAGGGATTTAAGGAGACATCCATTCAGGATATCGTTGAATCACTTGGAGTGACGAAAGGAACCTTTTATTATTATTTCTCTAGCAAGGAAGAGCTGCTGATGGATATCCACCTTTCCTATATTGACGGGCTGATTGCCAGGCAGGAGGTCATCTTAGAGGATACCTCTGCCCCGGCAGCGGCAAAGATTCAAGGTGTCATTTCTCTACTGATTCATGATATTCAAAGCCAAGGTCAAAGCGCAAAGGTATTCTTTCGAGAGATGAAGGCATTGAGTGATGAAAAGCTTAGCCAAATTATCCCGAAAAGGGATCTGTTCCGCTTTAATATCGAGCAGGTAGTTAAGGAGGGCATTGCAAAAGGAGAATTCCGTCCAGAGCTGGACCCAGTCATCGTGACCTTTGGCATCCTTGGAATGGCGAATTGGACCTATCAATGGTTTCATCCCGGAGGCAGGCTTGGAGAAGAAGAGGTTTCCGGCATATTCATCGATATGATTTTGACGGGAATCGCGAGCTAGATAAAAGAGGAGGAACCAGTATGGAGCAGATTACAAAAATATCTGTTATGGGTGCGGGACAAATGGGGCATCAAATCGCAATGCTATGCGCGCTTGGAGGATTGGAGACCACATTATATGACCTTGATGAGGGGCAGCTTTTAAAGGCTGAGGAGGCACTGAATACTCTCATGAATCAATGGGTGCAAAAAGGCAAAATCAATGAGGAAGAGAAGGGGCAGGCATTTAGCAAGCTATCCTTTACGCATGATTTTGAAAGGGCAGCCGCAAGTCCAGACCTTGTCATAGAAGCAGTGGTAGAGAAGCTTTCTGTGAAAAAGGAGCTTTTTCAAGCTTTAGAGAGAAAGGTGCCCTCTCATACTATTTTTGCGACAAATAGCTCAACAATCGTTAATAGCTTGCTTGCAACCGTCACGGAACGCCCTGATAAATTCGTGAATATGCATTTCTTTTTTCCACCGCTTGTCATGAATTGCGTGGAAGTCGTTATGAGCACGGAAACATCTGAGGAAACAGCCCAAGCTGCCATGGAGGTATGCGAGAAAATCAATCGTCGGCCATTTTTATTGCGCAAGGAAATATCGGGGTTCGTCGCCAACCGGATCCTCGGAGCGATTCATAAGGAAGCGTTGCATCTTTATGAAGAAGGCATCGCAGATTTTCAGGATATTGACCAAATTTGCCGGACGGCACTTGGGCATCCGATTGGACCGTTTGAGCTATTAGACCTTTCCGGTAATGATGTCGTTTATTATGTGATGCAGCAGAGATATGAAGAAACCGGGGATCCGAAGGATAAACCGAATAAGAGCATTGTTGAGAAGGTGGAGCAAGGGAAACTGGGCCGCAAGACAGGCGGCGGCTGGTATGAATATGAGAAGAATCGGGCAAAGCCAGAAAAGTCCGGGGTGAGAAAGTGATGAATACGATGAATGTCACAGTGCGCTTTGCTGAGACAGACGCATTGGGACATGTGAATAATACGAGCTACTTCATTTATATGGAGGATGCTCGTCTCCATTTATTAAAAGAGCTTGGCTGGAATACATCACATAAAGACTGGTCCTTCGTGCTCGTATCTACGAAATGTGATTTTATCAATCAAGCATACTTTGATCAGATACTTCGAATCGACACATCCATCCAGAAAGTCGGAACAAAAAGCTTCCAGCTCTCACATGATATCCTTTGTGCCCAGACGGGAACGGTGATTGCGCGGGGCCATGCAGTCATTGCCTTTTATAACAAAGAGGAGAAGCTGAGTGAACCCATTCCATATGATTTAAAGGAGAAGTTACTGACATATATGAATGCGTAAATGGAGGTGTCAAGTAGATATGAAGCAGAAGTATTCAACTGAAACCATTCCTGTCCGGGCAGGAGAGGAACTTAATAGGGGAAGACTTGAAGCCTGTTTGAGAGCAAAGCTTAAAGGGCTGCCAAGTGAGAATCTTGAAATCGAGCAATTCTCTGCGGGTCATTCTAATTTAACCTACCAATTGAGGATAGGGGATTGGGAGGCTGTTCTGCGCAAGCCGCCGCTTGGGCCGGTAGCGCCTAAAGCGCATGATATGGAGCGTGAATTTACCATTCTATCTGAATTAAGCCAGGTGTTTGATCCTGCTCCTACGCCGCTATTTTTCTCCAATGACCTTGAAGTGGTCGGAAGCCCGTTTTTCGTGATGGAGCGAAAGCAGGGATTTGTCTTTGATACGGAGATTCCACAAGGAGTTCAAGCATCAAAAGAGTTGTATCAAAATCTTTCAAAGGAAATGGTCACGCAATTAGTGAATTTGCATCAAATTCCTTATGAGGAAACGAAGCTGGCTGAAATGAGCAAGCCAGATGGGTTTATAGAAAGACAGACCTATGGCTGGATTCAGCGCTATGAGAAAGCGAAAACACATGATGTCTCTGCTGCGGAGGAGGTGGCCAAATGGCTCGCTTCCCATATACCGAACAGAAGTGATGCAGCCGTCATTCATTATGATTATAAATTGAATAATGCGATGTTCACGGATAATGGCAGCCGTATGTCGGGCTTGTTTGATTGGGAGATGACAACGGTTGGGGACCCTTTGGCAGATCTGGGTGTCGCCTTAAGTTACTGGACAAGCAAGGATGACCCGGAGTTTCTGCAAAAGGGGCTTGGGAAGGCGTCTATCACTAACCGTGAGGGTTTCTATTCGAGAGAAAAATTTTTGGATGAATACGCGAGCCTGAGCGGCAGGGATGTAGGGGACATGAAATTTTATATGGTGTTTGCCTATTTCAAATTGGCGGGCATATGTCAGCAGATTTATTACAGGTATCATCGCGGACAAACGAAGGATGAGCGCTTTAAGAATCTGCATGTATATGTAAAAGGGTTAATTGAGTATGCGGCTCAAGTTATGAGGACTTAGCATGGTTAAAATACAGTTGCTCATCCGCAAAGAGGATATATCAGCCGAAAAAATAGCAGAAGGTGAGAAAATTGCCATCGTACTCGATGTCCTGCTCGCCACAACAACTATTGTCTCAGCTTTAAAGGAGGGGGCCAGGGAAGTTATCCCAGTTCTAAATCCTGATGAAGCCAAACGCGTCAGCAAGTCATTCAAAAATGACGATAGGCTAATGGCGGGCGAGGTGAATGCCGGGCCGATTGAAGGCTTCATTTATCCTAGTCCTTCAGAAATAAAAAGGAAGATCAAGGGTAAGGCACTTATCCTTTCGACAACCAATGGCACGGTTGCGCTTAGGATGGCGGCAGACGCTAAAAGAGTGTATATTGCCTCCTTACTTAATAATGCATCAACTGCTAAACATATTAGCGAGACACATAAAGAAGAAACGATTATCATTGTCTGCTCCGGGAATTCAGGTGAACTGAGCCTTGAGGATTTTTATGGGGCGGGCCATCTCATTTCCTGCTTTGAGCAATCTATAGGGAAGCTTGATTTAAATGATGCGGCAAAGGCAGCTGCAGCCATTTTTAAGCAAGGAGACAAAAATCCTTATGAACAGCTATCAAACTCTTATGTAGGACAGCTGATTTTGAATTATGGCTTCAATGAAGACTTGAAGCTGGCTGCATCGATTGGGGCTGCAGAAATTATCGCTGTACTGAAGGGTGAGCGGGTTGTGGCAGAGCATACAGGGGAGTTGAAATCTTGATGAGATTTGCCGAAATGACAGCTGTCGTTACGGGCGGTGGAAGCGGCATTGGCAAAGCGACTGCGCTGCTACTCGCCAAAGAAGGTGCGAACGTCATTATTAGCGGGCGAACGAAGGAGAAGCTTGAGGCTGCGGCAGAAGAAATCAATCAGGTGATAGGGGAAGAGAGAGCGGCTTATTTTGTAGCGGATTCCACAAAGGAAGAGGAAGTGCAGGATTTGGCCCGCTTTATTGACGATTATTATATGGGCCTTCATATTGTCATCAATAATGCTGGCGGCTCCTTGCAGTCTAAGATTCTTGATACATCTGTGGAAGAATGGGATATCGTGCAGGAAGTGAATTTGAAAAGTGTGTTTGTCGTTTCAAAGGTCCTTGGCAAGATGATGACAGAAAGTCAGGTCATAGGCGGAAATCGGGCAATTGTCAATATCGCTAGTCTGTCAGGTCATAAGGCAGCTTCACATCTGCCCCATTATAGTTCCGCAAAGGCTGCAGTCATCAACTTCACGCGTGCCTTAGCGCTGGAGCTCGCTCCCTATGGAATCAGGGTAAACTCTGTCTCCCCGGGATTTGCCGAGACGCCGCTGACAGAATGGTCATTGACAAATGAGAAATTCATGCAGTCAATTAAGCGAAATACGGCACTTGGAAGAGTAGGGACAAGTGAAGAGATTGCTAAAGTCATTGCTTTTGCGGCATCCAGCGATGCCTCCTATATGACTGGCTCTGACTTATTGGTCGATGGCGGATGGATGATTACATAAACAGGAAAAGGGGAATGGGAAATGGAACATTTAGTAAAAGAAATTCACGGGAAAGTTTTGGTTTTAACGCTGAATAGGCCGGATAGCTTGAATGCTTTTAGTCCAGAAATGATTGGTGGACTGACAAAAGAAATGAAAGAGGCAAGCAAAAATCCGGATGTACGAGCCATTGTGCTGACAGGCGCCGGCCGGGCGTTCAGTGCTGGGGGCGATGTAAAGACGATGGGATCAAACAAACCAACTGATGTGTATCAGCACCTTGGAAGGTTGAATGATTGCATACTCGCTATTAAAGCCGTTGAAAAGCCCGTGATTGCTGCCGTTCAGGGGTTTGCTGCCGGTGCCGGCTTTAATCTGGCCCTTGCATGCGATTTAATCATTGCTGCGGATGACAGCAAGTTTGCTTTAAGCTTTTCACAGGTCGGTCTTATTTCGGATGGCGGGGGTTCCTATTTCCTTCCGCGTCTGGTCGGTCCGCATTTGGCAAAACAATTTTTCTTTTCTGCTGAACCAATTCCGGCAGAACGTCTTTATCAGCTTGGAGTTGTGAACAAAGTTGTTCCGCTGGCAGAATTAAATGATGAAGTGATGCGACATGCCGAAATCCTGTCTATGGGGCCAAGCCAGGCATATGGGCAGATGAAGAAGATAATCGATTATTCATTGACCTCAACATTAGAGGATGTATTGGAGAGGGAAAGGATGACGCAAATCATGATGGTCGCAACGGAAGACCATCAAGAAGGCATCCAGGCCTTCAAGGAGAAACGCCGTCCGCAATTCACGGGGAAATAAGAGGAGGGGAATCATACAGATGAAAGCTATTCAATTTACTGAATACGGTGGTCCAGAAGTATTGAAGACCATTGAAATAGATAAACCAAAGCCAGGGCCGACAGAGGTACTGATCGAGATTCATGCTATCGGAGTCAATTATGCCGATACAGCAAGAAGAGAGGGGCAGTATGTCGTACCGACCAAGCTTCCATTTATTCCAGGAGCTGAAATCGCAGGAGTCATTGTTGAAGCGGGAGAAGAGGTGACCAATGTCAATATCGGTACACGGGTCGTCACATTGATTGAATCTGGAGGGTATGCAGAATATGCAGTGGTTGACTCCCGAAATGTGACCGTCATGCTGAAGGAGGACATTGACTTTAAGCAGGCTGTTTCTTTGCCGCTTCAAGGGCTGAGTGCTTACCATATTTTAAAAACGATGGGTTGTATCACAAACGAAGATACCGTTTTGGTTCACGCTGCAGCAGGCGGAGTGGGAACACTCGCCGTTCAGCTTGCCAAGTTATTCGGAGCAAGGAAGGTTATTGCTACGGCAAGTACTGATGAAAAGCTGGATTTAGCCAAATCGCTCGGTGCGGATGTATGCATCAATTATACGAATGAGGGCTGGCATAAGGAGGTGCTTGAAGCAACCGAGGGCAGAGGTGTTGATCTAGCTCTTGAGATGGTTGGAGGAGATGTGTTTAAGGATACACTGAAATGTCTGGCTCCATTCGGGAAGGTAGTCATTTATGGAGTGGCGAGCGGGGAACAGGCCGTGATGCACCCGTCCTCCTTAATGGCCAAAAATCAATCTGTCATCGGATTCTTCCTGCCGCAGATTATGAGGAAGAGAGAGCTGTTTATGCGCAGCATACGAGAGCTGTTTGGTTATTTGGAGGAAGGAAAACTTCAATTAATTATCGGCGAAACATATCCTCTGGAGGAAGCAGCCAAGGTTCATGAGTTAATGCAATCAAGAAAAACATCCGGAAAGATTATCCTTGAAGTCAATCATGCATAAATTTGACTCCTCTGCAGCGCAGGGGAGTTTTTCATGAACCATCAATTTGCAAGAAGTGCCATTGTGTCAGACTAGGTGAAAATTGTACACTTATAGCACAAAACTATGTTGGAGATGAATGAAAAGTTGGAATGGAAGAATCTTTATCGGGGAATTTTGATGGGAATAAGTGATTTAATCCCAGGAGTAAGCGGCGGCACCATTGCTTTCATATTAGGAATATATGACCGTTTTCTCTTGGCAATCAGCGGCATCTTCAGCCGTGACTGGAGGAGGCAATTAGGCTTTTTACTGCCATTAGGTCTAGGAATGGGATTTGCTATCCTAGCCTTCAGCCGGGTTATTGATTATTTATTGGAGCATCATTATGAGCCTACACAATTTTTCTTTTTAGGCCTGATTATTGGTGTGCTTCCGTTTATAGCTAAGCAGGCGGAGGTTAAAAAGAATTTTAGCACAAAGCATGTAGCGATAATGATTTTGGTTGGGGCGCTGTTAGCCTCAATGGCGTTTATCCAGACAAATGATGAGGCTATGATAACCACTTTTACGGCTGGGGCATATGTGAAATTGTTCTTCTCAGGCTGGATTGCGAGTATGGCTATGCTACTCCCTGGAATTAGCGGCTCGTTTGTCCTTTTGGTAATTGGCGTTTATTCGACTGTTATATCTGCCTTGTCTGATTTCAATCTGCCGGTTATCATGGCTGTCGGTGCTGGTGCAGCGATTGGCTTTATTCTTAGCAGCAAGGCGATTGCTTATTTGCTGAGAGAATTCCCTTATATGACATTTGCGGTTATTATGGGATTAATCGGTGGATCCGTATTTGTTGTCTTCCCGGGACTTCCGAAAACATTATTGGGGATGGCTCTATGTGTCATCACATTTGTGAGCGGAGTATTGGTGACCCAATTCTTCACGAAAACCGAACAAAAGATGCCGAATGAATAAAAGTAAAAGCTCGAAGGAGGGATAAGGAAATCCCTTCTTCGAGCTTATTTTTGTTCTTTATTCAAATCGGGAATCAGCAAGAATACGGCCTAGCTCTTCCATATGGCCTGTCTCATCAGAGATGAGGTCTTCAAGCTTAACGACTAATTCAGTTAAGCCCAATTCTTCCGCTTGTTTCTTGCGTGTTTCATAGCGGTCGATTGTCTCCTTCTCTGCTTGGTAAGCAGATTCAAGCATTTCTTTTACATCAGTTGTTTGTTTGACCTCTGCAGGGGAGACAGTCGGTGTTCCACCAAGTGTCGCGATTTTTTCAGCTAAGTATATAGCATGCCCTTGCTCGTCAGAAATTTCTCCTTCAAAGAAAGGCTTTAATGTTTGTCTGAAAAGACCTGATACCATAGCAGCATAGTTCGTATACATGATGGATGCTGCATATTCATTTGCTAAATCTTCATTTAAACCATCGATTAATTCTTTTAATTTCTCATCCATAAAATAGGACCTCCTTAATTATTTCCTTAAAATAAAGATACCCTATTCTAAGATTCATTAAGCATCTAATTATGATAAAATGATGAACCTTGTTTACATGAAACAAATTGGCTAAACACGAAGCTGTTTTAACAGACGGAAAAAAACACTTTCCCTTTTTGATTGAAAGCTGTGAACATATTAAGAGGCTGATCCGCAAAGGACAGCCTCTTGTTAGTTCATTATATTAAATTCTTGAAATCGATACGCTTATTTAGGGCATGCATAATCGGCATACCAACCGCCATGACGACGAATTCGCCAATTGCAGTGGTCAAGTATGTGAGCCAGAATGGCACTCCCAATACAATACTCAGCTCGATGGCAATGATGAACATGGTCGCCGTAAAAACAATCGTGTTGACAATCATTCTTGCCCATATATTTTTGACAAAACGGGCTATTATAATAGTTATTGATAGCGCCAGTACAGATTGTCCAACTCCAAATAGGAGATCATAAACCCCTAATGATGAGAAGAAGAGGTTTGAGAAAAAGACGCCAATCACAATGCCAATAAAGTATTTCTTGTTGAAGACAACAAGATGATTAAACATCTCTGGGACACGAAATTGGATATTCGTGAAGCCAAATGGCTGAATAATCATGGTGACGGCAATATATAAAGCGGCCAGCACACCATTCACTGCTAGTGTTCTAATCTTCATTTTTATTCTCCTTAGTTTTTTATCGTGGGATGGTTACGAACCACGTTTAAATCCAAAGTAGAATATTAAAGTAAGAAGGAGAATATGTCAATGCTTATAGGGGGCTATCATCCATTGCAATTGTCTGTAAATAAGCATAAAAAAACTGAAGGGAATGCCTAATAGGCAGTGCCTTCAGCTTCTATCATTCAATATTTTAGCCTAAAGAAACATCCAGAATCATCATGACAGCAAAGCCGATCATCAGGAATAAGGAGGCAAGGTCTGTATTGCCGTTTTCCTGTGAACCGGGTATGACCTCCTCTGCGACAACGAAAATCATTGCTCCAGCAGCAAAGCTTAAAGCATAAGGAAGCAGCGGCTGGATAAAGACAACTGCTACTGCCCCAATGACAGCGGCAACAGGTTCAACCATTCCGGAGAATTGCCCATAAAAGAAGCTTTTTCTCCTCGACATTCCATCCCGTCTAAGCGGCATGGAAACAGCCAGGCCTTCGGGAAAGTTTTGGATGCCGATACCGATGGCAAGGGCAATCGCACCGGTAAGAGAGGCGCTCGGCAAGTCGGCCGCGACAGCCCCGAACGCAACACCGACGGCTAACCCTTCCGGAATATTATGCATGGTGATGGCCAATA
Organism: Pradoshia eiseniae; assembly: GCF_002946355.1. Classification (NCBI taxonomy): domain Bacteria; kingdom Bacillati; phylum Bacillota; class Bacilli; order Caryophanales; family Bacillaceae; genus Pradoshia; species Pradoshia eiseniae. The sequence continues at coordinate 51,582 of NZ_PKOZ01000007.1, read as the reverse complement.
CGAGCAAGGTGCTCCTCTTCTTGTTTTCTGGATGAATCCCTTCCGCTTGACCAAGCGGTTTATCGGGATGAAGATGGGGCATGATCTTATCTAACAACATGAGGAACAGACCGCCTGCGAGAAAACCGGCTGCGGCTGGAAACCATGATGGAAGAGGACTGTCTTCAGCCATTTCAATGGCTGGTGACAGCAAAGACCAAAAGCTTGCTGCAATCATGACTCCGCCGGCGAAGCCGAGCATGCTATCTAGAAATTTCATATTTACATTTTTGGTCGTAAATACGAGGGCTGCCCCAAGAGCCGTCATGCCCCAAGTGAATAAGGTAGCAAAGAAGGCTTGGTACATGACGGGAAGACTTGTGAACCAATCCAGCATAATATCCCTCCAGAGGAAAGCATTTTGGTGCTATTATGTATTTTATGAATGTAGAAGATACTTATTCAATGAGACTATTCTTCGTATGTAAATAATTATAGCTGTATTTTCCGCCTAAAAAAGCCTGGAGTCAAGAACTCCAGGCTTTTAAGCAAAGATTTAAATTTAGTGGGCTGGCTGATCCTTTATAGGGAAGTGGGGATTATCATTCCTCTTAGTAAGTGTCTTTTTAATCCAAGGAAGGACATAATAGTCTCCTCCTAGTTTACCGGCATTCGCTCCGGCAGCAAGGATGATAAATCCAAGAACGATCATGGCTGGGTTAGTAGAAACTGTACCGCCAAAGACAAACAGGAAGTTCATCAACAGTCCTGACAAAACAGCTGCTGTTGTTAATACACCTAGTAACAGCCCTAGTCCGACAAGGAGCTCTCCCCAAGGAATTAAAATATTTATGATGCCTACATTAGGCAGGGCAAAATTTTCAATGAAGGAGTTGTAGATTGGATAAAGTGCTGTGCCATCAGGTCCTTTAACGGGATTAGCGATTATATTATTAAGGAAGCCGGTGGCATCGAAGGCTCCGCCTCTTACTTTTTCCAATCCATGTATGAACCATTCGTACCCAAGATATAAACGTATGATAAGCAAAAGTCCAGATGCATATTTGTTTGTTCTTAACCATTCCATCATTTTCATTCACTCCTATATCATATTCAGTTGGCCTCCTACCGCGGAATGGAAGGCTGACTGCTTTCTATACTTTATTTATACACCAATTCCATTGTGAATAATTGAGCAATTATAGCAATTCAAATTTTATCCAAAACTTTTTGAACATTTATTGGAAAAGTTGAAAATCTATTTACAGTAGAGGTGAACCATGCTGAAATACAGGAATGTTCAGCGTGCCTGTGATGTATAACAAAAATGGTTTTGTGCCCTTGCTTGAAAAGGAATCCAAATCAGTATAAGTAAAAAGGAATACGAAATTACCTATAAAGCCAGTTCACATATAGGCCACCTAGATGATAAGCAGATATCCTGTAACAGCTGCATCAAGCAGCATAAACTCCGGTTCCTTTACAAAAAAGACTTATTTAACTATATTAAAATAACGAAAAAGTGAGTTAAAATGCCTATTCCTCTATCTTCGTTCATTAATCAGTTTTGAAAAAAACAGAGATAGAGTAAAATAAACTTTATAAAAAAGATTATCGATGGAAAATAGAGGAACAATAAAGGGGAAGTAAAGGAGGAGAACGCTAAAATGAGTTTACAAGCACAAATTATTGAAGCGTTACATGTACAACCATCCATTAATCCTAAAGAAGAAATTGAAAAACGAGTGGGATTCTTGAAGGATTACCTAAAAAAGACCGGGGCAAAAGGGTTCGTCCTCGGAATTAGCGGCGGACAGGATTCCACGCTTGCGGGCCGCTTGGCTCAAATGGCTGTTGAGTCCTTGCGTGAGGAAGGGAGTGAGGCGACGTTTGTTGCTGTAAGACTCCCATATGGTGTTCAGCATGACGAGGAAGATGCTCAAGCAGCTATCCAATTTATCAAACCGGATGAGAGCTTAACTTTTAACGTTAAACCATCCGTAGATGCTGTTTCTGCACAATATGAGGAAGCCTCTGCAGAAGCCCTCAGTGATTTTAACAAAGGGAATGTTAAGGCGCGTCTCCGAATGGTTGCCCAATATGCGATAGGCGGACAGCGCGGTTTGCTTGTAGTTGGGACAGATCACGCGGCAGAAGCGGTAACTGGCTTTTTTACCAAATATGGAGATGGCGGTGCAGATATTTTGCCATTAACGGGGCTATCAAAAAGACAAGGCAAGGAATTGCTAAAAGAGCTCGGGGCAGAAGAACGCCTTTACTTAAAAGTACCGACTGCAGATCTGCTTGATAATAAGCCGCTGCAGGCAGATGAAACGGAATTAGGTCTATCCTACGATGTAATTGATGATTATTTGGAAGGAAAAGAGGTTGGCTTAGAGGCCGCCAGAAGGATTGAACAGCAATATTTGAAGACAGAGCATAAACGTCAATTGCCAACATCCATGTTTGATAACTGGTGGAAATAAATTGAGCAAGAGTAAGCCTGCATGCGTTAAGCTGCAGGCTTATTCTCATTTTAACATGATTTGTAAAACCCCTATCTCTTAATCCTTAAATATAATAGAATGTAAATTAATAGAAAGTTTTAGCCATAACGAATGAGGGAAAAGGAAATAAAGTAAAACTGTAATTATTGCAAATGTGACAAAAAATGTTCGAGTGTATTTAATATGTATTTAACTTGTTACTTAACGGAAATCATATTGCAATCCATATTTATTAAACTATATTAGTTACAAACATTAGAACAAGGTAACTATGTCATATAGAATCAAAGGAGGGGTCATATGAATAATGAGTCAATTCTAATTGAAAAATCTTATTATAAAACATTAATTGATAAAGACAGTGCGGCAAACCCAATGCTCATCATTAGTGAATACGTGCTCCAGGAACAGAATCAGGATATACCAGAGCTGTCTAATCTTCGTTTCGCGCAAGGTGAGCTTTATTACTTATATAGGGACTATGAAGCAGCCATTTTCAAATGGGAACAGGTAACGAATGAGCTGGAGCCATGGGCAAAGAAAAACATGGCAGATGCCTATTTTGCTGTTGATCTTTATTCAACAGCGGAAGAAATCTATAAATCTATCCAATCGGACTCTATTACTTTAAATACCGAGGTAGGTCTGCAATTATTTACCCTTTACATAAGAATGAAGAAGATTAACTCGGCTGACCAAACCATTAAGAAAGTGGTTCGCTTAAATCCGGATGATGAGCAAGTGACAAGCTTAGCGAGGAACTTCTTTGAGGAACAAATGGATTGGGATAGCGCAGTTGATCTTGCCATGAATGAGGCGATGAGGACTGAATCTATTCATTGGTACAACATCCTTCAAGCTTATATAGAAGATGGTGTAACAAAGCATTTGGACCCGGCTTATTTCTATCCAGCTTTGCGTAAGCTTTATGATCTTAATGACAAGCGGTTTGAAGAATTGGCTGTTGCGCTTTGGCACAGCTATCAAGGAGAAGCCTCCTACTTGACTTGGGTTCAAGGTTTCAATGATCTATTGCAGGATTTTGAAATCACGCAGAAGCATTCTTATCCAGCCTTGGCGGTCTTATACAAGGATGCTTATTTCGAATTCATTAATGGAGAGAAATCGGTTAAATCCTTAAAAACAATCGTTCCGAGCTTACTCAGAAATTGGGTGCGCTTAACGGACCGAAATCATGCATTGCTTGCCTCTTCAAGCGTTCTTGCCTGGAATGACCATTTCCCAACTACACTTAGCAGTGAGGATGTTGGCATTGCAGAACATATTCTATCTGGACTCACCTATAACCGGGATGGATTGGAAGATAGCGTCCGTCTCTTTGAAACCATTGATAAATGGGCCATGGAGAACGGCTTGGCTGTCAGTGAAAGACATAAATGGATCATGGATGAGCTGTTAGACTTAAATGTACAGCGATTGATGATTGCCGGAACGAGCGGTAATGGAAAATCGGCTTTAATTCATTCACTTCTTGGAGAAGATTCATTTGACCAGCCAACAGCGACAACTGTGCTCTATAAGTATGGGGAGGAAGAGGATGTCAATGAGGTGTCAGATTCCTCGATTATTCCATTGAATCATGAGGAGATAGAAGAGCGCGTCACATCTAGAGCATGGATGAGCGGACCGCCGCGCATTATTGATTATAAGCTCCCAAGCGCATTCTTGAAGGAGAATGGTATTGCTATCATAGATACACCTGGATTCAGCATTGCCAACAGCAAAACTCAAGAGGTGCGCCGTTACTTGCATATGGCAGACAGCCTTCTCTTTGTTCTTGATGTGAATGACCCATTCAGTCAGAAAGAAAGAGAATTAGCCCTCATGATTAAGGAGCAGGCACCTGACCTGCCGATTCATTTCTTGCTAAACAAAATGGATCTTGTCCATAATGATCAGGAGGCCATTCGAATTGTCGATGAGGCTTGGAAGAAGATTAATCCATATTTGCCTGAGGCAAAGATTTTTGCCCATTCAGCTCGATATCGAGGGGCTGCCCAACGGATGGATTTCACAGAATTCCTTCAAGGGAATCTTTTGCAGCCATATAAGGAAAGCAAGCGTACAATGATGCTTCTTCATTATGTTCGTGAGGCAATTTCCTCCTTGCTTGATCAAAGACTGGAGAGGGAGGAAGAATTGGCCGATTCCATCCATAAAAATGAAGATTTATTGTCAAAACTGAAAGCAGCCTTAAACCAAGTGGACGATTTGGAGAAGGAAAAGGCGGCAGGACTTCGCAATTCATTTAAGGCGCGCAAAGATGATATACGAAATGACGTGGTCAGCGCTATACCGAAAATCCTGCAGGCAAGTAAGGATTTGCTTGTAGAGGATAGCGATTATCGTAAGATTCATATTGAACTGAATGAGAAGATGAATAGAAGAGTACAGGAGTATTTAGAAACAACCGTTCTCCCGAAATACTTCTATTCTATGCAGGAATGGATTCGGGAAGCAGACATTGAATTTAAGGAAAGCCAAGGTTTCTTGACTGAAATGACAGATGGATTTAATGCCATCTATCAGGATGATCGCGTCAAAATGAACTGTGACTTCCGAGTGCTTGATGACTGGCGCCGTGATTCCAATCGGATGACTAGCGGAATTCAAATGGATACCGTTAATATTCTTCTGCGTCATACGCCGCAGCAATTATTGCTAAAGAGCGCTGGTGTACTGTTCGGGTCAATTGCCAATAAGAGTTTAATGTACAATAAATATACGAACTTAATTGAAACACAGGATTACACCGAAGTTGCTGAGGTTATCGCTGATAAGTTCCTGCTTCAATTCGAAATGTTCGAGAAATCCATTACAAGGGATGTCGCTATGTTCTTCAGTAATCCGAAGGAAATGCTGAATACATTAATTGCTGATGCAAATGGCATGATTGAGAAATACAATCGCCAATTGGAAAAGATGCGTGCAAAACCAGAAATGTATCGCGATCCACTGAAGCTGTTCGAATTGCGCTTACGCCAATATGAATGGATGGTCTTTGCCGATCGTGAATTTCAAACGGTATCCTAAGCTAATTAAAAGCGAGAGACATCAGTAAACTACGCAAAAAGATGGAAAACCAATTTGGTTCTCCATCTTTTTTATTTATATTAGTCTTTTGACAAATGTCAGGATTGTGTTTTTACGTTCATTAAAGGTTTAAGAGCATTACACACTTAATATTTCCTTTAGTAAAAAAGCTTCAGATTCCTGATATGAAGAAATATATTTGAAAGATTTATCATTATGGGATGATAGTAATTTAGTGTCTCATTATGAGATGCCTATATTATTTTGTATTACTGCGAAGCTTATAAAAACGGACGAAATTATTAAAAATCACCTTTAACACGGAATAAGCAGGAATGGCAATCAGGATGCCGACAAATCCATAGAGTGAACCGGCAACAAGCAAGAGAAAGATAACGGTTAATGGATGGATATCCAGCCGTTTGCCCATAACTTGCGGCGTAATCAAATGTCCCTCAATCTGCTGAACGATAATCATTAAAATTAAAACCTTTAGTGCCATGAATGGGCTGACTAAAAAGCTGCTGATCAAAGCAGGGATGATACCCAAAAAAGGTCCGAGAAACGGGATTACCGTCAGTAATGTGGCAAATATGGCAAAGATAAGCGCATTTTCTAATCCAATGATTAAGTAGCCAATATACATCATTGCGCCATCTGCTAACGCAATAATAAATTGTCCGACAATGTAAGTTGATAAGGTTTTATCCACATCTGCAAGGATTTTAGCGCCTTCTGCTTCAACTGATTGAGGGATATGGCGGAGAAGATAAGGTTTTAATTTATGTCCATCCTTCAAGAAGTAGAAGACAATAAATGGAACTATAACGATAATGGTCAAGGCGCTAGTGATGGTTGAGAAAATAGTGATGGCATTGCTGGAGATTTTTTTTGAGAATGATTCCAAATAATCTGTTGCATAATCCTTTACTTTATTCACCGAAAGGAAATCTGGCGACCGCTCTTCAATGATGGTTTTGGACGTATCTGCAATTGACTCCGCCCGTTCCGGCACGACTTCAACCAGGTGAGAGACTTGTGAAATTATCATTGGGCCAGCCGTTTTAACAGCTACATAGCCGAGCGCGCCAAACAGCAAGTATATAAGGGTGATACTAAGGGCTAGCGGCATATAGCGGCTAAGCCATTGAACGATGGGGCGAAGTATATAGTAAAGCAGTCCTGCGATTAAAATCGGAAAGAATAGAGTGATGATGAATTTCTGGAAAGGCCAAATGAAGTAATCAATCTTCCCGAATAAAACAATGATAATAAGAATAAGGATTAAGCCGGTCGCATATTTAAAAAAAGGCTTATTTATCCACATAGATTTTTCTCCCCCCCAAGCCTGCTACTGAATGTATAAGCACCTATACCCTGATTGAACCGATTCGTACCCTATCAGGAAAAGAATAAATTTTCTCTATCACAATAATTAGGGCAAATCAGTTTTCAATTGCATTAATTACCATCGAAGATTATAATAAATTTCATAGAATTTAGAAAATTTAAAAAATATTTTCAGATAACAAAGGGGAGATTTCATGAAGAAGAGATTTTTGGTCGCTTCAATATTGGCTAGCGTCATGTTTGGATTGGCTGCATGCGGATCTAGTGAAGAAGAAACTAGCGGGAACGGAGATGGTGGAGGCTCTGAGAAAACGTACCGTGTCGTCACTGATGCCAATTACTCACCATTTGAATACCAAGATGGCGGGGAAATTGTCGGTTTTGATGTGGATGTAGTGAAGGCGGTCGCAAAAGAAGCAGGTTTCAAGGTTAAGATTGAAAATGTAGGCTGGGATCCGCTGTTTGTAGAAATCAAAAACAAAACAGCTGATATGGGGATGTCTGCTATCTCCATTAATGATGAGCGAAAAGCGACGTATGACTTCTCTGTGCCGTACTTCCTATCAACCAATAAGATTCTCGTGCCAGAAGGAAGTGACATTAAGTCTGCAGAGGATTTGAAAGGAAAGAAAGTGGCTGTTCAAACAGGTACAACGGGCCATTTGGCAGTCGAGAAGATTGTCGGGGATAAGAATGAAGATATAAGGAAGTTTGAAACAACCGTGCTGGCGATTATGGAGATGAAGCAAAATGGTGCAAAGGCAGTCGTAGCTGATAACGGAGTTGTTGAGGAATATGCGAAGAATAATCCAGATGACAAATTTGTTGTCGTTGCAGATGAGGATGCCTTTGAAAATGAATATTACGGTTTAATGTTCCCGAAAGATAGTGAGCTGAAGAGCAAAGTAGATGAAGCGCTGAAAACCATTATGGATGATGGCACCTATACCGAAATCTATAAAAAATGGTTCGGGATTGAGCCGGATATCGAAACATTAAAAGAGCAGCAATAAACGTATGGAATGAATTGCGTAACATCGGAAGGATGAAGCCATGTTACGCAATTTTTAGTATAAGGAGGATGGGACCATTGGATTTCAGGTGGGATATTATTCAAGAATATATGCCCTTTCTATTAAAAGGGACTCTATATACAATTGGGCTTTCAATTGCAGGGATCTTAATCGGAACGGTTCTGGGCTTATTAATAGGGCTTGGAAAGATAACGAAAAGCAAATTATTGTCCATACCGCTAAATTGTTATATTGGCTTCTTTCGCGGTACTCCGTTATTTGTCCAACTTCTATTAATCCATTTCGGTGTTGTTCCAGCTATTACTGGTGAGACAAACGTAATATTGGCAACGATTCTCGCTTTGTCATTGAATTCAGCTGCCTATATTGCGGAAATCTTTCGAGCAGGCATCCAATCCATTGATACAGGCCAGATGGAGGGTGCCCGGTCTCTCGGGATGTCGAGTGCACAGGCGATGCGCTATGTTATTTTACCGCAAGCCTTTAAACGGATGATTCCTCCTCTTGGAAATGAATTTGTCGTACTTATAAAGGAATCGTCGATTGCGGCTGTTATCGCTGCCCCGGAGCTGACCTATTGGGGCAGAGCGATGGCTAGTCAATATTTCCGTGTATGGGAGCCATATTTAGCTTCGGCTTTCATTTATCTCATCTTGACGCTTTCCTTAAGCTATCTGTTAAACAAAATGGAAAGAAGGCTTGATACAAAATGATTGTAGTCGAGAATTTAAAGAAGTCGTTTGGCAGCAATGAAGTTTTAAAGGATATTAGCATCACCATTGAACACAAAGAGGTTGTTGTGGTCATCGGACCTTCAGGGTCGGGTAAATCTACTTTCCTGCGGTGTTTAAATCTGCTTGAAGCCATATCAGGCGGGCATGTCCGCATTAACGGCGTCGATCTTGCTGATAAGAAAATAGACATTAATAAGGTCCGGCAAAAAACAGGTATGGTGTTTCAGCATTTTAATTTATTCCCCCATAAGACCGTCCTTGAGAATTTAATGCTTGCTCCGACGAAGGTTAAGAAGGTCTCAGCAGAGCAAGCAAAGAATAAGGCGCTCGAATTACTCAGTAAGGTTGGCCTCTCTGAGAAGGCAGATGCCTATCCGGATTCATTATCAGGGGGGCAGAAGCAAAGGGTAGCGATTGCGCGAGCTTTGGCAATGGAGCCGGAGATCATGCTGTTTGATGAACCTACATCTGCGCTTGACCCGGAGATGGTTGGTGAGGTGCTTGAGGTTATGAAGCAATTGGCCAGTGAGGGCATGACCATGGTCGTAGTTACGCATGAAATGGGATTTGCAAAGGAAGTAGGAGACCGTGTTATTTTTATGGATGAAGGCTATATCGTAGAGCAGAACAAACCAAAAGAGCTATTTGATAATCCGCAGCATGAGCGGACGAAACTGTTTTTAAGTAAGGTCCTGTAAGGACAAGAAAAAGGGAGAATGGCGTGGCCATCTCCCTTTTCTTACTTTTCTCTTGGTTCTTTGCCCCGCATTAATTTCTCGAAATTCTCCATTTCAGAAGGGGTATCATTTTTCTCCTCTACATGGTAAGGATTTTTGTTCATTCCGTGTCCAGGATAGAAATTGCTTGTGGCAACGCCCATATTATAGGCTTTAGGATCGTTGATGATATTTTCATGATTGCCATCATGGTTGATTTCAGGATTTGTATGAGCATTATCACTTCTTCTAGGCATACTTGGTTCTCCTATCTTTTTTACTCCTTACTATTCCTAACGCATTTCTTTATTATGCACTAATAGCTGAAAGGAATTGATATTTGGGATAAGCAGCATAATAGGGGAAGGTAAACTTTTTTTTGTATTGCTTGTACCTTATGGTATTTTTATTATATAGATTATTGCGGGTTGGAGAGGATTGCCCTATGGAAATGATTGATTCGATATTTTGGGTCCTTTTGATTATCGTGAATTTACTATTTGCCATTACTATTACCTTTTTGGAACGGCGCAATGTGAGTGCTTCATGGGCCTGGTTGATGGTATTGTCCTTTATCCCCATTGGTGGGTTTATCCTCTATATTATTCTAGGACAGAATTTGAGCAAGAGGAGAATATTCACATGGGATAAGAAAGGATATGAGACCTTAGAGCGCGGAATTAAGCAGCAGAAATTGGACCTGCGTGACGGAGTTGAACCTTTTAATACATATTTGACCCAAAAATATAAAGACTTATTGATGATGAATATGACAACTGATCACTCCCTTTATACCCAGAATAATGATTTAGAGATATTCACCGATGGAAGGGATAAGTTCGATTCATTATTCAAGGATATCGCTGCAGCAAAGAAGAATATTCACGTCCTGTATTACATCATTCAAAATGATGTGTATGGGAATCGCCTCCTCGAAGCATTGACCGAGAAGGCGAAGGAGGGGGTCGAGGTCAGGCTTCTATATGATGATGCCGGGTCCAGGAGAATATCAAAAAAAAGGGTGAAGAAGCTGATCGAGGCAGGGGGGAGCGCTTATGCTTTCTTCCCTGGGAAATTGCCAATCCTTAATTTACGTATAAATTTCCGGAATCACCGGAAAATAGTCGTCATCGATAAAAAAATCGGATATATGGGCGGATTTAATGTTGGAGAAGAATATTTAGGGTTAAACCCTCGTTTTGGCTACTGGCGAGATACCCACCTCCGCATTAAGGGCAATGCTGTTAATGACTTGCAGGTCCGCTTCCTTTTGGACTGGGCCCAGGCTAGTGGAGAAAAGGTTGAATGGAACGACGAGTATTTCTTATATAAAAATGATAGAGATGATATGGGGGTAGGGTTGCAAATAGTCACATCTGGTCCTGATTCCACTTGGGAACAGATCAAGAATAGCTATATTCGTATGATTTTGGATGCGAAGGAGTATGTGTATATTCAAACGCCGTACTTCATTCCAGATGACAGCGTTCTAGATGCTATCCGTATTGCCTCTGTGTCAGGGGTCGACGTCAGGGTCATGATTCCGAATAAGCCTGACCATCTATTTGTGTATTGGGCAACCTATTCATACGTTGGTGAGGTGCTGAAAGCTGGCGCAAAAGTCTATCTTTATGGGAATGGATTCTTGCATGCAAAAACGATGGTCATCGATGATAGCATCGCAACAGTGGGAACCGCCAATATTGATGTGCGCAGCTTCAGGCTGAATTTTGAAGTGAATGCCATTATTTATCATGAGAATTCATCTGTTAATTTAAGAAACACCTTTGAGAAGGATTTAATGGAATGTATGGAGTTAACCCAGGAAATATACGACAGCCGCCCGCTGTATATCCGATTTAAGGAATCTGTTTCTCGTTTATTGTCCCCAGTTCTCTGACCTATTAATAGAGACAGAAAAGACACTGACGCAAGTTAGTGTCTTTTTATGTGAATTAAAAGTATAATTGTACATAATCTTGTATTGCGATGATAAGTTAGTCGTTTATATAAATAAATAAATAAATAATTTAGGTGAGGAGAGATGATGGCTAGATGAGCGAGGAGAACAAGAACAGATTAAGTCGGTTAAGCTTTTCTAAACGGCTGACAGTTGGCTTTGGCTTAATGCTTGCAGTAAGTATTATTGTTCTAAGTGTCATTGCTTTCCGTTTGAACAATGCACGTGGGGATTTACTCGAAATCGTGGATGACCGCTATCAAAAGGTTAGTTACACAAATGATATCCAAAAGAATTTCTTAGGAATGCAAAGAAGTTTATCGTTAGCAGAAGTAGAGGGGTCTGCTGATGAAATTGATAAAACCCTTGATGAAATTAATCAGTATCATATTATCATAGAAGATCGTTATGCGAAGCTTCAATCTATGGCCAACACCCAAAACGGGGAAGAGCTTCTGGCTGAGTTCAAGGCGTTGTATGATATTTATACCCAGAATGAGAGCCAAGTTTTAACGGAAATGGCGAGTGGCTCACCCGATAATTTTGATGAATTAATGGTTAGCCTGAATGAATCTGCGACTGATTTACTTCCGGTGATAACAGAGTTTATTAGTTTCCAAGAAGAGCTGATGAATGATGCGCTTCTTCGTTCAGAAGAGCGATACAACGAAATAGAGGCAATCGTTAGGACCGCCATTCTCCTTTCGTTATTGCTGGCATGTGTGATTGCCTATTGGGTCATTCGATCAACAACAAGAGAGCTGAATGAGATTACTGATGTCATCAGCAATGTAGATTTAAAGGATACAACAACGATGCCGCGGCTGAAGGTCAGGGCAGAAGATGAGATTGGCCGGATTGCAATCGCGTTTAACAATATGTCCGCTTCTTTAGAGAAATATTCCCGTAACGAGAAGGAATATAATAAGAGAATTACGGATCAGAACTGGATTCAGACCTGCTTGGCTGAGGTAGCTGAGATGAACCAGGGTATCTTCCAGGTCAATGAGCTGGCTGACCGGTTAGTTTCTAAGCTGACACCTATGCTCGGAGCGTCTATTGGAGCAATCTACTTGAAGAGAAAAGAAAATGATGAGTCTTTCTTTTTCCGTGCAGCCTCTTATGGAGATGGGGGCAGGGAACACTTTAAGATTGGTGAGGGAATCATTGGGCAAACGGCTGTTGATCAAAAGGTTGTCCGCATGGAGTATATTCCCGACGATTATCAGTTAATCAAGACAGGGCTTGGAGAAGTACGCCCAAAGGCTATCTTAATTGCGCCAATTATATATGAGAAAGACACAATCGCAGTATTGGAATTCGCCAGTATGAGGGAATTCAATGAGCTTGAATATCAGGCATTGACCCAAATGATTGAAATGCTAGGCATGGCTATCCATAGCGTTCAGAGCCGCATGGAAATTGAACGGCTTTTAAGTGATTCTCAAGCCATGACTGAAGAGCTGCAAGTACAAGCAGAGGAGCTGCAGTCCCAGTCAGAGGAACTGCAAATGCAGTCTGAGGAATTGCGCATGATTAATGAGCAGCTTGAAGAGCGCAGCCAAGAAGCTGAGCAAAAGTCAAAAGAGCTCGAATTCTCGAAAGAAGAGCTTGAGGCGAAGAATGAGCAGCTGCTGCAAAGCTCTAAATATAAATCAGAGTTTCTTGCCAATATGTCGCATGAGCTTCGGACTCCGTTAAATAGCATTCTAATCTTATCTGAAATGCTCGCAGAGAAAGCAAATGGGGATTATACGGAAGAGGAACGAGAATTTGCGAAGGTTATTTATACATCTGGCAATGATTTGATGATGCTAATTAATGACATTCTTGATCTGTCTAAGGTTGAAGCTGGAAAGCTTGAAGTCTTCTTCAATGAAACCAATATTCGTGAGATTGCCGAAACCGTTGAACGATCATTCATGCCGATGGCGGAGCAAAAGGGATTAACGTTTAATGTCGAGATTGAGGAGGATCTTCCTTCTATTTTCTATACAGATGAACAGCGTATGCAGCAAATCATTAAGAATTTGCTTTCTAATGCCGTGAAATTCACCAATAAGGGCTCTGTATCCTTGAAGCTTGAGAAAGTGAAGAATACGAAGGAGAAGGAAGCATTAGATCAAAATGTTCAGTCCGATTTCTGGATGAAGATAGTCGTCGAAGATACCGGTCTTGGCATACCTTCAGAAAAGCAGGATTTAATCTTTGAGGCTTTCCAGCAAGCAGATGGGGCGACAGCACGTAAATATGGCGGTACCGGACTTGGATTATCCATCTGCCGCGAGTTTGCCAAATTGCTTGGCGGATTCATTACGCTTGATAGCAAGGAAAATGAGGGAAGCGTGTTTACTGTTTACCTACCAAATCTGCCGGAAGGCTTGCAAAAAACACAGACAAATGATGTTATTCACTTGCCAATATCTAATGAAGTTTTAGAGCAAGTGGCAGTTCAGAAAGAAGAAAATGAAGAAATAGCCGTTGCTATGGCTGAACCAGAGCCAGATGAGCTCATTGATGTCTTTAAGGGTAAGAGAGTGCTTATTACAGATGATGACCACCGTAACATTTTTGCTTTAAAGAATGCTTTAGAGAGCAAGGGTGTTGAAATTATGGTAGCTGAGAATGGGATTGAGTGTTTGAATTTGCTTCAAAGAGAGCAAGATCTGGATATGATTTTGATGGATATTATGATGCCGGAGCTTGATGGATACGAGACAATGAGACATATTCGTTCAAATCCTGATTTCATTTCCATTCCTATTATTGCCTTAACAGCTAAGGCAATGAAGGGAGACCGTGAGAAGTGTCTTGAGGCAGGAGCGACAGATTATATTAGCAAGCCAATTAATCTGGAGCAATTATTCTCTGTAATGCGTGTTTGGCTTACGAAATAGTTGAAGGGAGTTGCAGGGGCTAGTGGGCTATCGAAGAACGCCGACATCAGAAGAAGAGCTAGTAGGTTTAGAAATAGATCTATTGTTAGAGGCTATATACAGATTGACCGGCTATGATTTCCGGGACTATATGCGCTCGTCTATTAAGCGGCGGATTGAGCACCGCTTGAACAGGGATCGTCTTTCAACCGTTTCTGATTTATTGAAGAAAGTCATCCATGAGGAAGGATATGTAGCTAATCTTCTTAATGATTTCTCCATTAATGTAACGGATATGTTCAGAGATCCTGAATTCTTTTATACCTTCCGGAAGAAAATCATCCCGAAGCTAAAGGATCTTCCAGAAATCAGGATTTGGCATGCGGGATGTTCTACCGGAGAGGAGGTCTATTCAATGGCCATCCTCTTGCAGGAGGAGGGGCTTTTGGATAAGGCGAAGATTTATGCGACGGATATGAATGAGAAAGTCATTGAGAAGGCGAGACAAGGAGCATTTTCCTTGAAGCGAATGCAGGCCTATACGAAAAATTATCTGCAGGCAGGCGGAAAGGCAGCATTCTCTGAGTATTACAACACGGATGTACAATATGCCTATTTTGATCCTTCCCTGTCAAAGAACATTGTATTTGCTCAGCATAACCTCGTGACAGATGGATCATTTAATGAATTTCACGTAATCATTTGCCGCAATGTTATCATCTATTTCAATATGGAGCTTCAGGAAAAGGTTTTCCAGCTCTTCAGTGATTCATTGAGCTCAGGAGGATTTATAGGCCTCGGCAACAAGGAATCGCTGAAAATTATGGAGATGAGCCATGCTTTTGATGAAATTGACAGTGCACAACGGCTATATCAAAAGAAATAAACAAGCGGGCAGCTGCCCGCTTGTTTATTTTTATGGATTATCACTTACGGTGCGTACGGCATGATAAGAAATGCTTCCTTGCCGAGCAGTAATAAAGGCATTTTATCTATATGCTGTCCTATTAGCATTTTATTAGATTTGAGCGCAATATTTCGGTATATGCTCCAAACAGTTAAAAGAAAGCATGTTTTTGCATGTGAAAAAACAGACGGAATATTTTGTTTCTCCGCCTGTTTTCTTTATCCGCGTACGACGATGACACACATATCATCATGCTGATCCTTTTGTCTTTCCTTTGGAAGAATAACATCAAGTGGGGACGCTGCCTCCTCGTTCGTCCATTGGTGAGAGGCTGCTGACTGTAAATGCTTGATTGCCTTATTCTCATCATCATCAATGGCCTCAATTACCCCATCAGTAAATAAGAGAATTTGGAAACTATCATTATAATGAATGGTTGATTTATTGACCTCTATGCGATTGAAGAAACCAATGGCCGTGTTCCCCTGACCCAGATGTACGAGTTCATTATCATCGATATAAAGATAACATGGCGGGTGGCCGGCGTTCACATAATCAATCTTCTTATTCTCCGTATCTATTAATAAATAAATTCCGGTTAAGTAATACGAGGTCATATTGGAGTGTCCCTCAAGCATGGTCATCGAGCGGTTTAATTCGTGTATGACTTGTTCAGGTTCAACCAGATTGCGGACCGCATCCCTCATGATAGATGATATATACATACACATCAAGGAAGCGGGAATGCCATGTCCCATCATATCGAACAAAAAGACGGCATAACGGTGGTCGTCAATTTGCTGCCAATAATACATATCGCCTGCCAAATTGAAGGATGGCTTATAGGAAGTCGTGATGGAAATATCCTCATTGGCAATCGGCTCACTTAGAATGCTCCTTTGGACCATGGCTGCCAAATTAAGTTCATAGCTGATTTTCTCATCCTGCTCCTTATGCCAATCCTTTTCTTCCTTCAATCGTAAGGCAACACGCATCCGAGCGAGAAGCTCGACCTTATTAATTGGTTTCATGATGTAATCAGTGCCGCCAGCATCAAGTGCTTCAGCTAATTTATGGGTGTCACCAAGCGCAGTGACGAATATGACCGGAATATCCTTATAGGCAGGACAGCTTTGCAGCTTCTTGCAGGCAGCAATTCCATCCATTTCCGGCATCATAATATCGAGCAAAATGAGATTAAATGTACTCTTTCCATTTTTGAGTCTATCATCTTCTAAAATAGTAAACATCGCTGTTGCAGAGTCGGCCATTCGCAAATTCTTATAGCCAGCTTGCTTTAATATCGTCTCTATTACAAATAAATTCACTTTATTATCATCAACAACTAATATGGACAATCGTTTCACCTTTTTTCGTAAAAATACAGATTGATTTAATATATTTATCGTATTTTATTTTTTGGGAAAATACAAATAGTTGATGTTGCCGATAACGATTCTTTATGGCCTTGTATAAAAAAAGCGACATAGGATAACGGTTAGGGATTCTCTATACTTGACTTAGAGGAGAGGAGTGAATGGAATATGGGTCATATGAAATTTTTAGCCATTGACCATGTTTTATTGGCAATGCCAAAAGGCGGCGAGAAGAAGGCGCATGAATTCTTCCATGGAGTTCTCGGATTTGAAGTCATTGAAAAACCAGCAGAATTGGCGAGGCGTGGCGGTATTTGGTTCAGGTTCAATCATTATGAGCTGCATTTGGGCGTTTTGGAGCCGTTTGTTCCTGCAAAGAAGGCTCATCCAGCATTTCGGGTGGAAGGACTTGAAGTCTTAAAGGAGCATTTGTCCCACCGAGGAGTTTCTTATATAGAGGATGAAGAATTGCCGAACGTAAATAGAATATTCCTCGAAGATCCTTTCGGTAATAGGCTTGAGATATTGGAAAGAATCTGTTCGTAAAACAAGAACCTTCTGCAAAGGAATTATGGGCAGAAGGTTTTATTCTTGTCCGCAAAACTTCAGTCATATTAAAAGGATATTACACGTACGATTTATGAGAAGGGATATTTTCATAAAGGCAGGTGTTGATAATGTCAGAACAAAAGAGAGAGCCGTTTACCAACATGAAGACATACACTCCTTTTCATAGCCGCTTTGATCCTTGTCCGCCTATCGGGAAAAAATATTATTCGACACCCCCTAATCTTTATTTAGGATTCCAGCCGCCGAATCTAGAGCAGTTCTCTCCGAAGGAAGCACTTAAGCGGGGAACCCTTTGGAAGGCTTTATATGAATATTATGAGAATCCGTATGAAGGGAAAAGGAGGTAAACAGCGATGAAGCAGCAATTGCCGGATGAGTTTTATCAATTGCTAGAAGAAATTCAGGCACTTGATTTTGCCATCGTCGAATTAACCCTTTACCTAGATACACATCCAAAGGATCTGGAGAGGATGCAGCAATATAATGAATTGGCGCATCAATCGAGACAATTGAAGCAGCAGTTTGAGTCCAAATACGGCCCGCTTCAGCAATTTGGGAACAGCTATACGGACGCCAACTGGGGTTGGGGAACCTACCCTTGGCCGTGGCAAATTTAATGAGGAGGTGCTGAAGGAATGTGGTTTTATGAGAAAAAATTGCAATATCCCGTACGAGTGAGCACCTGTAATCCAACGCTGGCAAAATATTTAATCGAGCAATATGGCGGAGCAGATGGGGAACTGGCTGCCGCACTCAGATATATGAATCAGCGGTATACGATTCCTGACCCTGTTGTCGGATTGTTAAATGATATCGCCACAGAAGAGCTTAGTCATTTAGAAATGATTGCGACAATGGTATATAAATTGACAAAGGATGCAACCCCTCAGCAAATGCGTGATGCTGGACTTGGCGATCATTATGCAAACCACGATTCTGCTCTTTTCTACCACAATGCTGCTGGTGTTCCGTTCACGGCGAGCTATATTCAGGCAAAGGGGGACCCGATTGCGGATCTATATGAGGATATTGCCGCAGAAGAGAAGGCGAGGGCAACGTATCAATGGATTATCAACATGTCAGATGATCCGGATTTGAATGATGGACTGCGTTTCTTACGGGAAAGGGAAATTGTGCACTCCCAGCGTTTTCGTGAGGCGGTCGAAATTATTATTGAGGATCGAGGGAAGAAGACGATTTTCTAGGGTACAGAAATGGCGGTTGGCCAAATCAGATTTGATTTGGCTTTTTGTTGTTGAGAATCTGTTGCTCCTATGCAAGATAAAAGGACTTCAACCTATTAAAGGTCAAAGCCCTATAACAATCCATCTTTTAATGTCCCGCATGTCCCCAAATCATTGTGAATAAGGTTCCGAAGACAAAGACGAGCACAATAAAAATGGCGTAAATGATATTGATATAGACAGCCTGCTTGTCAGAGGATTCCCCGACATGCATGAATAGGAATAGCTGTACACTGGCTTGAATGATTGCCGTGACACTTAGGATTCCCATTGCGGTCGCATAGGATACTTCATAATAGGCGACTGAAAGGGCTATAAAGGTCAGGACAAGGGATAAGAGATACCCCATAACATGCTTGAATGGAAAGAGCTGTTTCACCATCTTATATCATCCCTTTCAAATAAACGAAACTGAAAATGAAAATCCAGACGACGTCCAGGAAGTGCCAGTATAATGAATAAATAAAGAATTTATTCGTTGTTTGAGCTGTGAAGCCCTCGCGCACGACTTGAATGAGAATGCATAGACCCCAGAACAAGCCAAATGTTACGTGGGCTCCATGTGTACCAAGCAGCATGAACAGGCTAGAGAGAAATCCGCTTGTTTGCATGGTTGCGCCTTCGCCAATATAGGTGACGAATTCCAGAATTTCAACACCAAGGAAGACGAGGCCGAGACACATTGTGGTGATGAAGAAGGTCATCATTGGCTTTTTGAAATTCAAGCGCATGCTATGAACGGCCAACCCGCATGTGAAGCTGCTTGTTAAGAGGACAAGCGTTTCCACTATGACTGGTTTGAGCACGAATATTTCTTGTGCCGTCGGTCCATCGCCTGTCCCGTTCAGCAACGTGAAGTAGGTTGCGAACAGCATGGAAAACAAGGCGATTTCAGCTCCAAGAAAGAGCCAGAACCCAAAGATCTTTAAGCGATTCTCTTCTGTGCTATATTCTAATGGCAGACTAGTATCTACTTTCATTGATTTTCACCTCGCAGCATGTTCTCGGTCGCGATAATTTCATCGACTGGAACATAATAGCCATGGTCACGCTCAAAGGAACGAGTGGTCATGATGATGAAAACAGCCGCGCCGAAGATGATTGATGGAATCCACCAGCTAAATACCATGCAGAAGCCCCACAAGAAGAAGAAGACTCCCATGATGACTGGTTTTCCTGAGTTGCTTGGCATGTGTATTGGCTTGATTTTATCCCGATAGATTGGGATATCTTTTTTCTTATAATCCCAGACAGGTTCTTCGGATTGAACCGTTGGAGTTATAGCAAAATTATAGAATGGCGCTGGGCTAGGGATTGACCATTCAAGTGTACGTCCATCCCAAGGGTCAGCAAGGCGCTCTCTAGGGCTTTTCATTATGCTATAGATTACATTGTAGAAAATGAGCGCAAACCCTGTTGCCAAGAAGACGGCACCGATTGATGAGACAAGGTTAAGTGGACCATACCCGGTAGCCTCTGAATAGGTATACATCCGGCGAGCCATCCCATCGAGACCGAGATAGAACAATGGCAAGAAGGTTACGTTAAAGAAAATCGCAATGAGCCAGAAGCTGATTTTGCCAATTTTCTCATTCAAGCGGAATCCGAAAATTTTCGGGAACCAATAATAGACGCCGGCGAGCATTCCGAATACGGTACCAGGAATAAGCACGTAATGGAAGTGGGCAACCAAGAACATGGTGTTATGGTATTGATAATCCGCACTTGCCATCGCCAGCATGACACCCGTTACCCCGCCAATCGTAAAGATTGGAATGAAGGCGAGCGAGTACAGCATCGCTGTTGGAAAGACAATCTTTCCTTTATATAGAGTGAACAGCCAGTTGAAAATCTTGATTCCTGTCGGCACAGCAATAGCCATAGTCGCTATCGAGAAGAAGTTATTGACGGCTGCGTTGTGGCCCATTGTATAGAAATGGTGGGCCCAAACAAGGAATGACAAGATAGAAATGGCGAACATGCTGAAAACCATAGATTTATATCCATAAATATTTCTGCGCGCAAAAGTAGAAATAACATCACTGAAAATCCCAAACGCAGGCAGAATCACGATATAAACCTCAGGATGTCCCCAAATCCAGAAGTTATTGGCCCAAAGCATATCCATACCGCCATTGGACATTGAAAAGAACTGCGTGCCAAAAAGGCGATCAAACATCATTTGAGCTAGGGCAACGGTAAAAGCAGGGAAAGCAAATAAAATAATGATGCATGTAATTAAAGTTGCCCATGTAAACATTGGCATCTTCCAAATTTTCATGCCTGGTGCTCTCATTTTGATGATGGTGACGATAAAGTTAATCCCCGTCATCAATGTTCCAAGGCCTGATAACTGAATGGCGATAGAGTAATAGTTATGACCGACGCTCGCGCTGAATTCATTGCTTGCGAGCGGAAAATAGGCACTCCATCCAGCATCTGGTGAACCGCCAATAACGAATGATAGATTATAGAGCATAGCACCAGCAAAGAACAGCCAAAAGCTGACGGCATTCAAAGTTGGAAACGCAACATCTCTTGCCCCAATCTGAAGCGGGACGACGAGATTCATCATGCCGAGCACAAACGGCATCGCCATGAACAAAATCATGATGGTTCCGTGTGTTGAAAAGACTTCATTATAATGCTGTGAAGCTAAGAACGTCATATCAGGCGTCGCCAGTTGGAGACGCATCATTAACGCATCAACCCCGCCACGGAAAAGCATCAAGAGAGCAGCGAGGATGTACATGATGCCAATGCGTTTATGGTCGACAGTCGTAAGCCATTCGCGCCATAGCCAGCCAAATCTTTTGGTTACGGCCAATGTAATTAAGATAGCCAAGCTTGCAACGACGATGCTGACCATTGCACCATAAATTAGCGGATCGCCTGTAACAAAAAACTCATCCCATTTCATGGTGATGACTCCTTTCTTTAAAGGATTAGTGAGTATGTCCGTCCGTTCCTGTATTGCTGCCGCCATCCTCATCAGGTTGATGGAATGGCCATACAGGAGCTGGTTTGAAATCTAGATGAGTAGAAGAGTAGGTGGCTATTCCCATATACTCGGTATCAAGAAGCTCATCAAACTCTTCCTCTGTCAATGGCTCAGCAGCTGTTTGCACCTCATCGGCCCATTCATTAAATTCCTCTTCAGACATGGCCTCACATATGAACTCCATTTGGGCAAATCCTTCACCGCTGAAATTTGCGTTACGTCCAAAATAATCGCCTTCTTCATCTGCAACCAAATGCAAGGTGGTCACCATATCGCTCATGGCATATTTCTGTCCGGCAAGCTGCGGAATCCAAAAGCTTGTGATTGGACCATAGCTATAAAGCTTGAACTCAACGGCCCTGTCTGTCGGAATATTGACATAGTTGACGGTTTCAATGCCTAGTTCCGGATAACTGAAATGCCACTTCCAGTTTGATGAGGCAGCATAGATGACAAGCGGTTCATCTTTCTCATGACCAGCAGGTGTGCTTTCCACTTGGAAAGTGGTCTTAACTGTCACGACTGATAGAACGATAACAATAATAATCGGAATCGCTGTCCAAATAATCTCCAGCCACGTATTTCCCTTGATGTATGGTGGCTCATAATCGATCGGCTGGTTCTTTGCTCGATACTTCACAATCATAAAAATAAAAAGCGCATAAACAATAATTAAAATCCCAGCCATAACATACATTGAGAAAATAATCGTGTCTGACTGGATTTCTGCTTGCGGCCCTTTAGGATTCAGGACAGTGATAAGATTACATCCGCTTAATCCTGCAAGTGCCAATGAAGAGACGGTAAGAGAAAGCCAAAATTTCTTCATGGGGAAGCTCCTTTCTATAGATTTTTTTTGAAAATATATTATATTAAAAAATCTTACCTTAACTTAATGATAAAAGTAGTGGACCCCTAATTCAAATGATAACCTTTGGTTTTTTCTGTTAAATGAAAGAGTGATAATTGGTCATTATTTTATTTAAATATAATTTTGTTTATTTGACCGTTTTTCGAGATGATGAAAGGGAATTAAAAAACCGCCAGGGAATATTCCCTGACGGCTGGATGAAGCATCTAGTTATTTAACTGGTGTCCATTGTTTACGAACTTGTTCATAGGCCAACTGCATAATCTTAGATTCATCAGTGCCTCTTTGAGCCAGTACGTTGGTTGTATAATGTTTTCCCATGTAATCAACTAAAACTGTAACATTCATCATTGTTAGATCGCTCCTTTTGTTAAAAATTGATTCGATAAATAAACGCATAAAATAGATGCGCAAAAAATGACTGTAAATGAGTATTGGTGAGTGTTTGGTTATTTAGTAGAAGATACGAGTACTAGGCGGTGAAGAAAGGAGTAAAAATTATTTTATTCCCGAAGCGGGCTGACCTTAAACATAGGTTTATGTTTGGGGGTTAAGTATATTATATATTAAAGTTCATAAAAAATCCACACATTTTGGTTTCATTTTCCTGTTGATACTGATTGTACCAGGAAGAAATGCATGATTCTCGAATGGGAGGTAGTACTTTTAGCACTATTAATATTCGATTTTGATGGAACATTGGCAGAAACAACAGGACTGAGCTAAAGCGGAGAGGCCATAAGCTGACGACGGCCAGCAATTGTTCCAATGCATATCTAGAGCGAATCTTAGAGTCGCAAGGAATAAAGGAGTATTTTGATTCCCCCCTATGTATTGAATTAGTGCAAGGAAGGAAAAAGGAGGGGATTTACAGACTCATTTTGCTGCTCTGCCGAAGAAGGAGGCTATATGATTGGCGATCGTTTTTTCGGCTATCGCCTGTCATTTTGGCTTTGCCGATGAGAGGGAGCTTGATGGAACAGAGTATCATATTCAATCCCTTCGCGACCTTCTTGAAATCTTTCCTGCATAATGAAAAGAGGAACGCCCACTTCTACCCAGGCGTTCCTCATTATGATTATTTCTTAGAAATCACATCTGAAAACGGTGTGGCAGCCCATAGAGTCTTCAAGCGCGGTACAATCTGTTTCGCTTCATTTACTGGGTAATTGATGGCGTTCTTTTTGTATTCCATATCCTCCGTCATTCTAGCTTGAGTTGCAGTTAGGTGATCTGTTTGCATTTTGATTGTATCGGTCTGTTGTTTGATGCGGGTGATGGTAGCATTCATTTTGGTGATGACCGGTTTCGCTTCCTTCATTGTTTTGACAGCGGTACTGCCAAGAAAGACAAGGGAAGCAATGATGAGTGCTACACTAATCCATACGATAAACATAATGATTCCTCCTTACGGCTTACGTTTCACTTATTCTATAATACCCTGAAAATTGCAGAAGTAACAAAGAAACAAAAATGGGTTATTCGCATGAAGTGGAGGGTATTGTTCCCATAAGGATGAATATATGGAAAGGGTGAGATGAATGGATAAGAAAGTAATTGGTGTTTACGATAGCGGAGAAGAGGCAGTAAAGGCAGTAAAGAAGCTGCAAGAAGAGGGATACGGACGCGAAGAAATATCTGTCGTCGCGAAAGATAAGGAAGAAACAAAGAATATAACGGACAAGACAAAGGTAGACAATGGTTTAGCAGCAGGAGCTGCTACAGGTGGTGTCCTTGGCGGGCTTACGGGCTTGCTGGCAGGTATAGGGGCATTAGCTATTCCAGGTGTGGGTCCAATCGTTGCAGCTGGTCCCATTGCCGCGACGTTAAGCGGTATGGCAGCCGGAATTGGCGCAGGCGGTCTGGCAGGGGCGCTTGCTGGTATGGGCATCCCAGATGAAGATGCCCAGCGGTATGAAAGAGATGTTGAATCAGGAAAAATCCTTGTTTTAATTGACCCTGATGCTCAAAAGAAACACACTGACAGGGATACGTATGAAAAATCAGATGATCCATTGGTACAGGCGGAAAGAACAAGGTCAGAAGCAATCAATCCAACAACTGGAGGAGACCCTAATTTGCGAGGAAATACAGAAGTATAAGAAAAAGGCCTTTACGGGCCTTTTTTCTATTCCGTTGCTGTATCCTTCAATTTTGGGGTCTACGCATGGGCAGATGAATAGATTTAAGAGACATTTGTTTGTGAGCGATACTAATTTTTTGGGGGCATAAAAAAACGGAACAAACTATATAAAAGTCTGTTCCGTCTTGATAATGAATTAAGATGGTTAATCTTTATGAAGCGCGTACATGTAAACTTGCCGCGGTTATCTATTCCACTTGGACGTTTTACTTAAACGATATAAGCCCTACCTCTCTTATATCCTTACGGCTCCGAAGCCGATCCAGTGTGAATAAGTGTTCCGATTAAAAACATTTTTGCAGAATGCCATATATGTTTACATCTCCACTAGTACGTCACTTTTATTACATTATTTTAAGTATATACCTTTATTCATATCCTGTCAAATTATTCGGAAACTATGCCCATTTGTTAGATAACCACGTGTACTCTTTAACAGCCACAGTTTATATATACCCAGAATTTTTTCATTAAAAACTCCATCAGCGGATCGAACCTAAATTAGGTGTACGTCATAGAGTAATGTGAAGACGTGAGGAGGGGAACGAATGTATAACTACTATTCGAGAGAGCAGCAAAATGCGGTCGATCAGTTGATCAAGCAAATAAAACAGTCTATCGATGGAGAGTATACTGCCATCAAATGTTATGAGAAGCTTGCGAGAATGGCGCCGAATGAACAAGAAAGAGAGAGAATCCTTGAAATTCGTAAAGATGAAATTAAGCACTTTACTGAGCTCGTAAAGCTTTATTCCGGTATTTACGGTCGCGAACCTAAACCTGAGCTGATTGAGGAATGCCCAGATGCTTATGAGCTAGGCCTTGAGGCCGCATTGATTGATGAACAGAACACAGTGGATCGGTATTTAACGATTGCTGATCAGTCAACGAATACTGCTGTTAAGCAAGTCTTCACACGTGCCGCCAAGGATGAGCAGCAGCACGCTGTATGGTTTCTGTATCTATGGATTAAGAATAAGTGATAAGGAAAAGAGTGAAGGCGGCGCAATTGATCAGGATAGAATCCCTATACTGGATATGTGTCCGCCTATATTTTTTTATTTTACATTTTTTGCTTATTTGGCATAGGCGCCTATCTGTTTGGGAATAAGGAATAAGAACCTAATTTATAGGAGGCTGAAAAATGCGGGCTGTAACGTATCAAGGAGCAAAGGATATTCAGGTAAAAGAAGTAGAAGATCCTAAATTGCAAAAAAATGATGATATTATTGTCAAAATTACTTCTACAGCGATATGCGGATCAGACTTGCATATTTATCAAGGGAATATGCCAATCAGCAAAGGTTATGTAATTGGTCATGAACCAATGGGCATTGTGGAAGAAGTAGGACCAGAAGTCACGAAGGTGAAAAAGGGAGACAGAGTCGTCATTCCATTTAATGTTTCCTGCGGTCAATGCTTCTATTGCCAAAATGAAATGGAAAGCCAATGTGATCATTCGGAATCCAATCCTCATCAGGATACTGGCGGATATTTCGGTTATACGGAGCGGTATGGGAATCATCCTGGCGGACAAGCTGAATATTTGCGTGTTCCTTTTGCAAATTTCATGCCATTTGTCATCCCGGAATCCTCCGAGCTTGAGGATGAACAGGTCTTGTTTATGTCAGACGTGCTGCCAACCGCTTTATGGAGTGTCGAGCATGCCGGCGTTAAGCCCGATGATACGGTCGTTGTCCTTGGATGCGGTCCCATCGGATTGATGACCCAGAAATTCGCCTGGCTGGCTGGTGCCAAGCGTGTAATTGCGGTTGATTATTTGGATTATCGCTTGAAGCAAGCTGAAAAAATCAACAAGGTAGAAACCGTTAATTTGATGGATTACAATGATACCGGCAGCTATCTAAAAGATTTAACGAATGGCGGAGCTGATGCAGTTATTGATTGTGTCGGAATGGACGGGAAGAAGTCAGCCATTGAAAAGATTGAACAAAAGTTAATGCTTCAAGGCGGAACCTTGAGTGCGATTAAAATTGCGACAGATGCTGTCCGAAAATTCGGCACCGTTCAGCTGACTGGCGTTTACGGCATGACCTATAATATGTTCCCGCTTGAGAAATTCTTCTCTCGCAATGTCACAATCAAAACAGGACAAGCACCTGTTATCCACTATATGCCTCGTCTATATAAGATGATTGAGGAAGGGAAGATTGACCCGAGAGAGATCATCACACATAAGATGCCGCTTACTGAAGCCGCAAAGGCTTACTCCTTGTTCAATGAGCATGAAGATGATTGCACGAAGGTCATCTTAAAGCCGTAAATAAAAACCCTGCAGCCTTCTCCGGCTGCAGGGTTTTTTTCATGATTAGAACACCTTTGTTGTCCATGTTTCACAATTCCATACATCTGTTGCGATATCCTGATAGAAATCAGGCTCATGGCTGATAAGAAGAATGCTTCCCTTAAACGCCTTTAATGCACGTTTTAATTCTTCCTTCGCATCGACATCAAGATGGTTAGTTGGCTCATCGAGTACAAGCAGATTGTTTTCACGGTTGATAAGCTTGCAAAGTCGTACCTTCGCTTTTTCACCGCCGCTTAAAACATCAACCCTGCTCTCAATATGCTTTGTCGTCAAACCGCATTTCGCGAGAGCCGCGCGGATTTCGGCTTGGTTATAAGAGGGGAACTCCTGCCAAATTTCCTCGATGCATGTATTGGTCGATGGATTTTTGACTTCCTGCTCGAAATAGCCGATATACAAGTGCTCCCCAAGCTCAACCTGTCCGGAAATTGGCTTCAATTCTCCGAGGATGCTGCGAAGAAGAGTTGTTTTCCCGATTCCGTTTGCTCCTGTGAAGGCTACCTTCTGACCGCGCTCCATCCGAAGATTAAGTGGTCTTGACAATGGTTCATTATAGCCGATGACTAAATCCTTCGTCTCAAAGATTAGCTTGCCTGATGTGCGGGCTTCGCGGAAATGGAACTCAGGTTTTGGACGTTCCTTCGCAAGCTCTATGACTTCCATCTTATCAAGCTTTTTCTGACGGGACATCGCCATATTACGTGTAGATACGCGTGCTTTGTTGCGGGCAACGAAATCCTTCAGATCATTGATTTCTTGCTGCTGGCGTTTATAGGCCGCTTCAAGCTGTTGCTTTTTCACCTCATAGACCTTCATGAAGTCATCGTAGTTTCCGACATAGCGTGTCAGCTCTTGGTTTTCCATATGGTAGACAAGATTGATAACACTATTGAGGAATGGGATATCATGTGAGATGAGAATGAATGCATTCTCATAATTTTGCAAGTAACGCTTTAGCCATTCAATATGCTGCTCATCCAAATAGTTTGTCGGCTCATCCAAAAGGAGGATATCTGGCTTCTCTAAGAGCAGCTTCGCAAGCAGTACCTTGGTTCTTTGTCCGCCGCTCAAATCTTGAACATCACGCTCGAGCCCAATTTCATCAAGTCCTAGACCGCGTGCGATTTCTTCTACCTTTGCGTCAATGACATAGAAATCATTATTGGTCAGGATATCTTGAAGAACACCTGATTCCTCAAGCAATGCTTCTAATTCCTCTGGGGATGCGTCGCCCATTTTTGCGAAGATGTCATTCATCTCTTGCTCGATATCGAATAAATATTGGAATGCTGTTTTTAATACATCACGTATAGTCATGCCTTTTTCGAGAACGGCATGCTGATCAAGGTAGCCGGTACGGACTTTCTTGTTCCATTCAACCTTTCCTTCATCAGGCTCCAATTGGCCGGTAACAATATTCATGAAGGTGGATTTGCCTTCGCCATTTGCTCCAACGAGACCGATATGTTCCCCTTTTAACAGACGAAACGATACATCGTTGAAGATGGCACGATCACCAAATCCATGACTTAGATTCTTGACTGATAATATCATGTCCATTCTCCTGACTCTTGTTTGTAATTAATGGTTCATCTCGCATTTAATAGTACAATATTTATGCGAAAATGCCTAGATTAACATATTCATTTCCATTACTGAGAGAGATTGGACTGTTGTAATTATTCAGATGTTTACGAACAGTTCAAAAAGTTGTATGATATACAATGCATCAAAACCTTGGAAAGGGATGGAAAGTATGAAAAACAAATTTTTAGGGCTAGGTATGATAATGGCATTTGCTCTCATCCTTGTAGTGGGCTGTTCTTCCTCATCTGAGGAATCATCTGATGATAAGAGCAATGATTCAGTCCAAACAAAAGAGGATGTTAAAAGCGATATGCTTGATTTCTATCTCTCATTAGCTAATACAATCAATGCGAATGATGGAGCATTGAATACATATGAACTATCTGAAGAGCCAGATAAGCTTACTGATGAGGATAGAGACGCTGCTTCTGAATCCGCAAAAGCAACTGGAAAGGCTCTTGGTGAGTTAGAGGTTCCAGAGGGATTAAGTGACTATAAAAACAACCTGAATGTAGCGATTGAAGCAATCCAAACGTCTTACAGCAAGAAGGCGGAAATTCTTGATGGAAATTCATCCGAAACGATGGATGAAGCCAATGAATCATTCAATCTTGGCTCTAAAATGATCAACGACATCTTTGGAGAGCTCGATCTTTCAAACCCTAATCTAAATGCTGAAGTAAACTCCTAAGAATAAGAAAACGGCCCGCTAATCAGGGATAACTGATTAGCGGGCCGTTTACTATTTACTGGCGCGAGCCTTAGCTCGCTCATCAGCGGCTTTAGCTCTCTCCTGTGCCACGAGGTCATCGTGATCAGCAAGCGCCTCTGAGAATTCTACATCGATTCCATCTGATAGGCCTTGCTTGTTACCTGTCAGGCTTCGGGATTTAGCGTGAACTAAGTTGTGATTATACCTGCCCATTGCAGTTCCCTCCTCTAAGAAGAATGTTCTCAAAGGATAGTATGTGCAATTGGCCGCCTGTTAGCCTCATAAGTTCCAGGGAATTTTACGGACGTACGCCTTTTGGACCGCTGAAGCCGCCAGCACGGTCGGCGCGTTTGAATTCACGCTGGTACATTACTTGTTGCGTTGAGCTTAAAGTACTTTTCATGTTATCACGTTTTTTCTTGTCCATTTTTCATTCCTCCTGCACAGATTTTACATAACTAGACTTTCCAAAATAAACCTGAATTATTCTCCGGATATTTCTTTAGATAGGAAGAATGAATCACATTATGCTACATTAAAGGAGGAGGTGAAGAGAGATGCCGATTATCTTGAAGATTGAGCAGCAAAAGAGGAATAAAAACCGCTTTAATATTTACTTATTCGATGAGGGAAAAGCAGAAAAGTATGGGTTTAGTGTGGATGAAGACCTCCTTGTCCGCATGCGGCTTTCTAAGGGGATGGAGGTTGATGAGCTTGCTATCATGGAAATCCAGTATCGCGACCATGTTCAGAAGGCTTTCCAATCGGCTGTTCATTACCTGTCTTACCGTATGAGGTCAGAGAGTGAGATTGTCGCTTACCTGGCAGAGAAGGAATGGGAAGAAGCCGTAATTGATGAAGCCATGCATAAATTGCGTGAATATAAATATGTCAATGATGAGGAATATGCCAAAGCCTATGTCAGGACCCAAATGAATGTCTCGAAAAAGGGGCCAAGCCTCATTAAAAGGGAACTAAGTGAAAAAGGCATTTCCGTCCAGATACAGGAAGAAGCGCTCGAGCAATACACTGCTGAGCTTCAATGGGAGAATGCGCAAGCCTTGGCGCAAAAATCATTGAATAAAAGCAAGGGCTCATATAAGGAAGCTAAGCAAAAAGCTGTGCTTTTTTTGACTCGGAAAGGATTTGATATGGGGCTTGCAGCCTCCGTGGCAGATGAGCTTGCGGCAGAGGATGAAGATAGTGAATGGGATAGCCTAGTGCTCGCAGGACAGAAATTCCACCGCAAATATGCAAGGCTTGATGATAGGGAGTATGGGCAGAAGATGAAGACTGCCTTATTCCGTAAAGGGTTTCAAATGGACTTAATCAATAAGTTTGTTGAGTTAGGAAAAGAGAGAATTGACAATCAAGAATACGAACTGTGAGAGGGGCAATGAGGGATGGATGAAAAGAAATTTAGTCAAATGACAGAGCATGAATTGAGACAGGCTATTGCAGACTTAAATGAGAAGGCAAGGAAAGCAGAGCAGCTGGGAATGGTAAATGAGTTTGCCGTTCATAAGCGCAGAGCGGTAATGGCAAAGGCTTATTCGCTTGATCCGAAGGAATTTAAGCCAGGAGAAATTTACGGGATTGACGGTGCTCCGGGCGAATATTTTAAGGTTGAATATTTGAAGGGTGTCTTTGCCTGGGGATTTCGCTTAAATAAAGGGGAAGAAGAGGGCTTGCCGATTTCTTTACTGCAAACACTCAAATAGAACAAGAAACCGCCCAGGTACAGGGCGGTTTTATTTTGAGTCTAATCCTCATCCCGGTGGTTTGAGGCATGCATCCGTTCCTGAGGATGCGTGTTAGTTGTCCCATCCGCACGCTTTGAGGCGTATTTGGATTTGGCCCGGGGGGCATCGGCTCTAAATTTATCGTCATGCTGATAAGGGAATCCAGTTTCTTTATTTCTCATCAAGTATCATGCCTTTCTTCTTGTATTCCCTATTAGTATGGGGAGTGCTAACTGAAATAGGCATGCGAATATTTCCCATCAGCCAGTGATGACATTTAATTTCTTTTGAAGCTTTTCCTCGGTAAATACCCAACCAGTAAACGAATTCAGGATATTTAACTGATCATCTAGGTGAACGATTGCCACGAACGGATATCGTCCTCTGCTCCGATAACGGAGGTCAATGAAGCGGACTGTGAACATTTCTTGCTCATAGCTGATTTCCCACCGATAAACAGGAGAGAATGAGACGAATGCCGATAGGTTGACATCCTTTAATGCTGCATCAAGGACAGGGCTGTCGGGCAATGGATGCCGCTCAAATGTGTCGAGGATGGTGATTTCCCGGTTATCGGCAATGGCAACATAATATTTATCACCAGTCGTGACAGCAATCTTCCATTTATGATAGCGCATGGTTGGTGACAGGATAATCCGTCTTGCATCAGGAATTTTTTCACGTACGAGTGCTTTGATGGATCTATGTTCGAGAATCCTGGCAAGATAATACCCAATCAGAATAATATACACCATGATAAAAGTCGGACCAGGCGGGAGGCCGAAAGCCCATAAGATTAAGCCGGCAATATGAACCCCGAAGATAAATGGGTCAAATGTGTTGATGATGCCGAGTGCAACCCAACGTGAGGATAATGGCCTGATAGCCTGGGTTCCGTATGCATTAAATATATCAACGAATACATGAAGGAACACGGCTAAAAAGGTCCAGATCCAGGTATGCAGCATATTCGCTTCTGGGAAAATAAACGAGGCTGCTGCAGTTATCAAAATCGGCCACAATAAGACAAAGGGAATGGAATGGGTTATTCCCCGATGATTTCTTATATAAACAGCATTATTGCGCATTTTCAAAACAGTGTCGATATCAGGTGCTTGTGAACCTAGCACGGTACCAATCATAACAGCAGTCGCGGTATATGAGCTATTTGCCACGAGGGGATCTAATGTAGCGAGCCCGCCGAGTGCAATGCCCATAACGAGATGTGTACCGGTATCCATATGAAGTCCTCCTTTGCCGCTAACAGACTAAGATGAAAGGCTATATGTCTATACTATCCATAATTTAATTACTTTCCATACCGAAATGGATGATTTACAATGTAGAAATTAACCTTACTAAGTATATTTCTATTATGTTTATATTCCCTTTTTACCCGAATATTTAACATAACCAGGAGGAAACGTGAAGAAGTTAGCCAGTAATAATATTGAGCAATTCAGAGAAGATTTAGTCAATTGGTTTATTGAAGAACAGCGGGAACTCCCATGGCGATTAAATAAAGATCCTTATAGGGTCTGGGTATCAGAAATCATGCTGCAGCAAACGCGTGTAGATACGGTTATTCCTTACTACGAACGATTTATGGAGTGGTTCCCGACGATTGAGGATTTTGCTGAGGCAGATGAGGAGAGAATCCTCAAGGCTTGGGAGGGCCTTGGTTACTATTCAAGGGTACGAAATCTCCATAGCGCTGTTAAAGAAGTGAAAGAGAGCTATGGCGGAGTCGTTCCGAATACACCTGAAGAGATTAGCCGCTTGAAGGGTGTCGGCCCTTACACGGCAGGGGCCATTTTAAGTATTGCTTATGGACTTCCGGAACCTGCGGTTGATGGGAATGTCATGAGGGTGCTTTCGCGTATATTAGAAATTTATGATGATATCGCCAAACCTGCCACAAGAAAAATATTTGAGCAGGCTGTTCGCGAATTAATTGACCATGATCATACGTCAGAATTTAATCAGGCTTTAATGGAGCTTGGTGCATTGATATGCACGCCGACAAAACCGTCTTGTCTGCTTTGCCCGGTGAGAGAGCATTGCCAGGCATTTGAAAAAGGTTTGCAGCAAGAACTGCCTGTTAAGACGAAGGCTAAGAAAGTGAAGACGGTGCATTTAAGTGCAGTTGTTATTGTGGACCCGAGCGGGAGGATGGTTATCCAAAAAAGACCTTCGTCTGGGCTGCTCGCCGGTTTATGGGAATTCCCGAATTATGAAGTTGACAGTTTAGAGAAACTAAAGCAGGTGATGGCAAGGGATAATCATATTGTTTTGGAAGACCTAAGGCCAATCGGAAAAATCAGCCATGTCTTTTCCCATCTCATTTGGGAAATCACTGCTTATGAAGCCAAAGTCGAGAATGTTGAACAATTCACCGAGACGAATCGTAAAATCGCCTTTGTCAGGGATGAGGACTTTCAGCATTATGCCCTGCCTGTATCCCACCAAAAAATTTATGAAGCGCATGTAATAAACGGAAAACAGTGACGGATTAACCGCCACTGTTTTTTTCGTCAGTCATAGGATATGCGTGTGCCATGAGTCCAATCAGCCTCATAGCGAGTTAATCCGCCGCGCCGTTCAATTTCTTCCACAATTTCACGTTGAAGCGTATGACCCTCGACATTTAAGTAAGGCATAACCTGCATGAGGGAATGATGAAAATACTCTAGTTCCGTATCTTTCCACTCCTCCTTTTTAATCATTGATAGCGCTGTCATATCTCGTCCTACATACATAGTGGAGTCCTCCTTTATTGTATAGTTAGTTTTCCGTAAAGCTGATTAATCATCATAAAAAGTTTTGAATAACAAAGTCAGCCTTGGGCAAATTAATATTTGTGGAGGTGATATTAATGGCTAACAACAGTTCAAAAACAAACGCTAACATGGTGAGACAACAAAACGCACAATCTGCAGGTCAAAGCCAAGGTCAATACGGCTCTGAATTTGCATCTGAAACAGATGTGCAAAGCGTAAGAGAAGCTAACCAAAAAGCTGAAAAAAACAAAGCGAAAAACTCCGGAAACTTCGGAAACCAATCTTAATTTAAGCTTAAACAGGAAGCACTTGCCCTTGACTGGCAGGTGCTTCTTTTGCATGTCGACAAAACATCTTATCAGCCAACAGAATAAGTCAAAGGTATTCCAGTGCTCATAGAGAACTTATTCATTATACGGAATTGAGGCAGGTGAATGAGATGAAGAGCTTTGAGGAATTAGTGAATGAGCAAATGTTAATCATGGATAAATTGCTGAGCATGCAAACTGAACTTGATCGTTACAGGGAGCTTGAGGAGGAATTGAGGAACAGAAAGAAGGAGCAGGATTTATTATCCGTACAGGACGATATCATGGAAATGAAGAAAGAGCTGAATTCCATCCAGAATCTGTTCATGCAGCTGACAG
This sequence comes from Pradoshia eiseniae, assembly GCF_002946355.1. NCBI lineage: Bacteria > Bacillati > Bacillota > Bacilli > Caryophanales > Bacillaceae > Pradoshia > Pradoshia eiseniae. The sequence goes on along the minus strand of NZ_PKOZ01000007.1, from coordinate 17,463 downwards.
AGCGAGTCATCGAAAGCTACCAGACGAAGTCTGCCACCGAAAAAATAATGAATGATTGATCTATTCTCCAAAGGGCATCTTATCGATGTTCTTTTTTTTGTCTAAAATGAAACGTTATAGGAAATTGGTCGCAGTTTTGTTTCGAGTTTATCCTGATGGGGAAGGAAATAATGTCAAAACAGAGGCTGTATGCATAATCCTGGTTCACTTTGTTTTAAAATCACTCTCAAATCGTTATAATAAATAAGAAGAATACGGAAATGGTATCTCATTTATACTTAAAATGGATAAGGATAATATTGAAAGGTGAGATAAGTGCCCTGCCCAATAGGGAGAGAAAGTAGGTAATACAACGTGCGAGTACCGAGAGAAGGAGAAGAAATCCAAATACACAGCTATAAGCATAATGGACATATCCATCGGGTATGGCAAGAGACGACGATATTGAAGGGTACACAATATATAGTAATCGGCTGTAATGATCGTACCCTGGTCACCGAAAGTGATGGTCGGACATGGCTGACGAGAGAACCGGCAATTACTTATTTTCACTCACAGTACTGGTTTAATATCATTGGCATGCTGCGGGAAGATGGTATTTATTATTACTGCAATTTGAGTTCGCCCTTCGTTTTTGACGGAGAGGCTATTAAATACATTGATTATGATTTGGATATCAAAGTTTATCCGGATATGACGTACAACTTGCTTGATGAGGATGAATATGAGCAGCATAAACGTGAAATGAGCTACCCAAATGTAATTGATCATATTTTACGCAGAAATGTAGAGAAATTAATCGGTATGATCAGGGCGAAGAAGGGGCCTTTCGCACCCGAATTCGTTCATAACTGGTACAAGCGTTATACTACAATCAAGAGTAACGAAAGATAGCCTGGTTCCATGGGGACGGGCTTTTTCCGTGACAAGAGGAGAAATGATCGTGAGCAGTATAAAACGGTATATGAAATTTGTAAAACCTTATAAGTGGCAAATCATCATTACAATCCTGATTGGAATTGTGAAGTTCTCCATACCGTTGATTACTCCAGCATTGCTTGGTTATGTCATTGATGATGTCATTGGGGCGAATGCTCTTTCAAAGGATGAACAGCTGAGAAAGCTATTTATGCTAATGGGACTGATGTTCTTTATCTTTGTTGTTGTCCGGCCGCCTGTTGAATATTATCGTCAATATTATGCGCAGTGGACAGCGAGCAAGATTCTGTTCGATATCCGTGATAAGATGTTCGGCCATATACAGAAACTGAGCTTTAAGTATTATTCCAATGCCAAGGGCGGAGAAATCATATCCCGGGTAATCAATGATGTGGAGGAGACAAAGAATTTCGTCATCACCGGGCTGATGAATGTATGGCTTGATCTTGTCACCATCCTCATTGCGGTTGGTATTATGCTGGCAATGGATGTAGAGCTGACACTGATTTCATTGTTGCTCTTACCTCTTTATGGTTTTTCAATTAAATATTTCTTCGGCAAGCTTCGGGGATTGACGAGAGAACGTTCCCAGGCCCTTGCGGAGGTTCAGGGATACCTGCATGAACGGGTGCAGGGAATGGCTGTAATCAAAAGCTTTGCAATAGAAGATCATGAACAAAAGCAATTTAATCGGGAGAATGGCAACTTCCTTAAAAAAGCCCTGACGCATACGAGCTGGAATGCCAAATCATTTGCGGCTGTCAATACAATTACAGATGTTGCTCCGCTGATTGTGATTCTTTTTGCCGGCTATCAAGTCATATCTGGAAATTTGACACTTGGAACGATGGTTGCCTTTTATGGATACATAGACTTGCTTTATGCACCATTGAGGCGGTTGATGAATTCCTCCACGACATTGACTCAGTCGCTGGCATCAATGGACCGTGTATTTGAGTTTCTGGATGTCCCTTATGATATCGAGGACCGCCCGAATGCTAATGAATGTAAGGACGTACAAGGGACAATCAAGTTTGAGAATGTTTCCTTTTCCTATGGAGAAGATGAAAACCTAGCTTTGAAGAATATTAATCTCGAAGTAAAGCGTGGGGAGACTGTCGCATTGGTTGGGATGAGCGGAGGAGGAAAATCTTCCTTGGTCAGCTTGATTCCGAGATTTTATGATGTGACAGAAGGCAGGATTCTGCTTGATGGAATCGATATCCGTGATGTTAAGGTCCGTTCCTTGAGAGATAATATTGGCATGGTCATGCAAGATAGCATCCTATTCAGTGACTCGGTTCGTGCTAACATTCTGCTTGGGAAGCCAGAGGCAACTGATAAAGAAGTATATGAGGCAGCTAAAGCCGCCAATGCCCATGATTTTATCCTGGGTTTACCGAGCGGCTATGAGACGAAAGTGGGCGAGAGAGGCGTTAAGCTCTCAGGCGGGCAGAAGCAGCGTGTGTCCATTGCTCGTGTATTCCTTAAGAATCCGCCAATCCTGGTTCTGGATGAGGCAACCTCAGCTCTTGACCTTGAGAGTGAGCATCTGATTCAAGAGGCACTTGAGAAGCTGTCAGAGGACCGGACGACCTTTATCATTGCCCACCGGTTATCCACGATTACCCATGCCGATAAAATCGTCTTAATCGAGCATGGTGAAATCACTGAGAGCGGCACCCATCAGGAGCTGATGGACAGGCAGGGCTCTTACTATGATTTGTTTAAAATCCAGCAATTGGATAGTTAATGAAGAAGCTGAGCTGAAAGCTCCGTTCAAAACGGGCCTTTGGCTCGGTTTTTTTGTTGCCGGGAGTTACCGTGCTTTATGAAAGGTGTAAAAACGGTTATGAAACAGTCAGCCTTGGAGTGTGAGTTCGGGTTAATTGAAAAGGAAATAGATGATAGAGTATAGAATATCTTTATAGTAAGCATTCTTGGACTTTTGAAACTAATAAAGGAGGATGTACTTAATGACAGCTGTTTTTTCCAAAGTTCAAGACGTACTTGAAAACTATAAAACATCCGTTTACGAGAAGGATGTTGAAAAGTTCTTATCCATGTACGCTCCTGAAATGCGTATTTATGATTGCTGGGGGAACTGGGAGGTTAAGGATCTTTCTTTATGGAAGAATAATGTGGCAGAGTGGTTTAATGGATTGAACGAAGAGGGTGTTTTACTTAAGGTTGATTTTCATGACCTAGTCGTTGAGGAAGATATAAGCCTTGCATTTGTTTATTGTACTGTAACATTTACTGCCCGTTTAGCAGAAGGCGGTGAGCAGCTTCGCCAAATGTCTAATCGATTCACATATGGCTTGAAAAAGGTGAATGAATCATGGTTTATAGCACATGAACATTCATCATTACCTATAAGTGTAGAAACTGGTAAAGGAATTTACAACATAGAGTGAAGGCTAAATAAGGATGACTGCTGCATTTCTTTTTAGAGGTCACAGGAAGACTGTTTTTAAACCTCGGGCGTCAAGGAAACAGAAACAGCAGCAATACACTAAAAAAGCAGGCGAAAAACCATTTTGGTTTTTCGCCTGCTTTTTTGAGCGCTCAATGCTCTTATGCTTGATCATCATCCGGTAATTGAACGGATTTGTTTTCTGCTTTATGGTAGGAATGGAAGCTGTTGACGAGCATTTCGAGATGTTCCAAATAGTCCCCGTATTCGAGGATGGCTGAAATTAATGTAACCATATGGTAGTAAACAGGCGTTTCATCTGTAGCATTAATACGAAAGCCTCTGACAACCTCTATTAACTGCTGTTTATTGTATTGTTCTTCCGTCTCGGCATACAAGCAGCCGGGCTTCACCTTTTCAGTGAACTTTAAGTGGATATGCTCATGCTTTCTCATCAGGATGTCAAGCTGTTCTTGAACCTCGAGCTGAAAGTCATTCGGCATTTGGTGAAATTCCACTTCAAAGCGATGCAATCTCTTCAAGATATCGAGTGCCCTTCGGTTAGTCGCAATCATATATCGATAGATGACAAGCTTTCGAGCCTTGGGAATTTTATTTCTCTTGAAATAGTCCCGTTCCTCCTGAAACATATCGTATAACTGGTCCGTTTTGTTTACCGTTTCCTTCAGACGTTTAATGTCCTTCTTTAAATGAACATGCTCGGTTGAGCTCCGTGAACCAATTCGAATCCACCGCAGGATTTCATCAGTCGTATGATGGATTCGTGAGAACAGCTTTGTTTCATATTTCGGAGGAAGGAAGATTAGATTCACAAGGAACGCTGAGAGAATCCCGATTAAAATGGCAAATACTCTCCAGAAAGCGAATGTTGTAAAATCTCCTTCAGGCTGTTCCATGATTAAGATTAACGTCACCAAAGAGATGGTCAATTGCTTTTCATTTTTCAATTGCAAGTTAATGACGATGGTAATAATGGCAGCAAGACCGAGTAGTAAAGGCTCATTACCGAAAAATATCACAAATGTAATGGCTACCAAGAAACCAATAATATTGGCCTGTATTTGATCAATTAATGTTAAATAGGAGCGATATATTGTGGGCTGTACAGCAAATACCGCAGAAATGGCCGCGAGTGTTGGAGATGGAATCCCCAGCAGTATCGCTACATATATGGCTATGACTATGGCTATTCCCGTTTTAAAAACTCGGGCACCAACCTTCATTAAATTCTACCTCTTCCTTTTATCTATAGTTGTACAAATCGTTTGTCTTTTTTTACTCAATGTACTATACAGGGTTTTGAGCGGATGTTCAAGTTATCCTTTGAAAATGTCATATATATGATATATATTCCCTTAAGCCTTTCAAGAATGCATGAATATCGATGCTTTCCTGCTTTTAAACTTATGGCTCTGTTAAATATAAATGTTGATTTTCGTTACAGGTGGCTGCTTTCCGCGGGGCGGTCGGGGAGCCTCCCGGGCGCTTTCAGCGTCTGTGGGGTCTCCCCCTGTCCGCTAGTCCCGCAGGAGTCACCCACCTTTCACTACAATAAACGGTGTTAAGATATCAACACTAAACTTTAACAGAGCCAAACTTATAGAAAGAGGTTTATTCTACCTTGGAATGAAGAAAGCACTCCGTAAATGGAGAGCTTCGCTGCATGTCAATCATTCTGTTGAAACGGATGGGTCTGCATGTTCCTTTACAGGAACAACTTGGATAAAGTTTTGGGCTGGATTCTCTAGGAGAAGAGCCAGTTCCTCTGCTTCTTCTGACTGTCCGCTTTGGCCGAGGACGTCAATGTAACGAGTGAGTAACTCTGTCACATCCTTGACCCCTGTTTCGTTTAGCTTTCCGATAGTTACAAGTGCACCCTTGGCAATCCTGCGCTGGATAGCATCTTTATCCAAGCCGCGTTCTGGCTGATAGCGAAGGTAGATTACCCCGCCTGTCATACCTGCACAGATCCATGGACCAGGATCCCCAAGGACTAGCCCGCGGCCATTGGTCATGTATTCAAAGGCAAAGCCTTTAATATTTGAGTTGACGCCGATATTTCCTTGTTCATCGGAAGGGATATTGGCCTTTAGCGGTCCGCCAATAATCATGTCAGCCCCTGATAGACGGATGCCGGCGCGTGCGTCTGCATCACCTTGAGCGATGAGCAGGCCTTTTTGAGCACCGTAGCCAAAGCCTTTACCGACAGAACCGTTATAATATTGTCCATCTCTGCCCTTATCCTTCAAGATTGCAATCATGCCGCCAAAGGATGTTTTTCCTGTGCCGTCTTGGGCACCTCCATCAACGACGATATTGATGCCTTCAGTGTTGTAAGCGCCAAGTCCATTACCTGGAATGGAGCCTTTATAGGATAGGTTCACTGGGTCAAGCTTTCTGTATGAACCGTCCAGACGGCCGCGCACACGGTGACAGGAGACTCGGCTGCCAAGTACGCGCTGAATGGCATTGACATTCTGGAAGTCGCGAGAGTTTAACAAATCATTGACACTTGAATCAAGATATTCTGCACCAACAGCAGCCATTTGAACCATCAATTCTTTCTCTGATGATTTCGATTCCATTTTCGATACTTGACCGAGCTCGAGTGTCTTAAGCAAATAAGTTAAATCGAGCATGTCTTTGCCCTTTGTTTGCTCAAGCAAATCTGAACGGCCAACAGCTTCTTGAAGATTCGTAATGCCAAGCTGGGCAGCCAATGCTTTTAGCTCATTGCCAAAAGCGGTGAACAGATTGATAATGCCCTGTACAGCAGGGTCATATTGTCTTGGAACGAAGCGGCGCAGGCCATGCTCTTTTGCCTGAGCTTCGGAGTCGATTTGTGTAGCGATGCCGACATGGCATGTGTCTAGGTGGCAGCCGCGGCAAGTCGTACAACCAATTGCAATCATTGATAAGGTGCCGAAACCAACGCGGTTGGCGCCGAGCAGCATCACTTTCAGAATATCCCTCGCGCTTTTGAGTCCACCATCAGCCCAAAGCTCGACATCTTGTCTTAAGCCGGCTTCAAGCAGGGCATTATGAGCTGATTTAACTCCAATTTCGACTGGGAGCCCAACATTTTGCAAAGCATGAATCCGGGCAGCGCCTGTGCCTCCATCAAAACCGCTTAATGTGATGATGTCGGCTCCTGCTTTGGCAATTCCGACAGCAATCGTACCGATATTCGGTACAACAGGCACTTTGACGGCAACCTTTGCCTGGTCGTTGGCCGTTTTCAGTTCATGAATCATCTGAGCTAGGTCTTCAATCGAATAAATATCATGGTTATTCGATGGTGAAATCAAGTCTGAACCAATTGTCGCATTACGTGCTTCGGCAATCTTCGCTGTTACCTTCGACCCAGGTAAATGTCCGCCTTCACCAGGCTTCGCCCCTTGGCCGATTTTAATTTCCAATAGATTGGAAGAGTTCAATAGCTCTGCGTTGACCCCGAAGCGCCCGGAAGCAATTTGTTGTCCGCGTGTACGAGGATATTTGCCCAGCATATCTTTGATTTCGCCGCCCTCGCCGTTCATGCTCACCATGTTCAGACGATCAGCACCCTCAGCGTAAGCACGGAAGGCTGTTTCATTTTGGGATCCAAATGACATGGAGGCAATTACGAATGGAAGACTGTGCTCGCCGACATCAAGATTAACAGATTCGGGATCGACCGTTTTCTCCATTTGTTTAAAGTCCGTTAAATGTCGGATTGTTGTCGGATTTTGTTCTTCTTGCTCAGAGATTTTCTCGCCGTAGGCTGTATAATCACCGGTTGAGGCGACTTCGCCAATCGCTTTCCAGATACGCGGGAAGAGGTGGAATGTCTTGCCTATTCTCTCTTTCTCATTAGCATAATCAACGGTGCGCTGCTTGGCATCTTCCTTCATCGTTTCAAAATTGTATTTTAGTTCATTAGATCCGAAGAAATTCACGATATTCAACACTTCGGCAATCTCTTCGTGCAGGCCAATGCTTGAGAACAAACGTCCATAACCGCGAAGCTCATGGATACCAAGTGTAGAGATGACTTTCTCCAGACCTTTTGATAAAGCTTTATAAAGGTTCGCAACAGGCTTTGGTGTTTCATCAGCGACTGTGCGGAACATATAGTAAGGGTTAATCAAATTCGCGCCTAAACCGTAAGCAACGATTATATCGTGCAAATTACGAATAGCTGCTGAACGCAGCACCAAGGAGCAGTCGCGGCGTTTGCCGCTGCTTACAAGAGCTTGGTCAACTGCTGATACGACAAGATGCGGGTCAATCCATAAATGACCGTCGCTATGAGACTTTTCATCATCAAGGCAAAGAATGGACGCGCCATTTTCGACTGCATGGATGGCTTCGCCTGTAATCCGCTCGAGAGCAGCTTGGATGGTTTCTTCCTCGCTTAGTGTCGTGGAGATGGTGTGCCATTTACCTTGGCCGTCAAATAATTGATGGATTTGTTCGAAAGATGGCTGACCGATTTCCTGGACGCAATCCTGACCAGGTTTACCTTCTAGCAATAAAGGGGTAAGAAGCTCAATGATTGGGCCTTCTTGTTCATCACTTGAGAATAAAGCAGGGCGTTTACCTATGACTGTTCTCGTAGAGAAATGCTCCATTTCGCGGTCACGGTCAATCGCCGGATTGGTTACAACAGCGACACTTTCCTTGATAAAGTCAGCAATATTTTGCCGTCCGGGATTAAGGGCGGCTAGCGGTGCATCATGGCCGAGCGACCGAATAGGTTCAGCACCTTTTTCAGCCATTTGCTCGATAAATTGAATATTATCGCGCTCCCATCCAAAAGCCTTGTATTGTCCGTTTTGGATTTTAGCTTCCTCTTGATTAACAATCACTTTTTTCGCTTCCGGAGGCAGCAGGCGCAATCGTGCATCCTTAAAGGAAAGACGATTCGAGAATCGCTCAAACACCTCTTCTTGGTAGTGCTTGTATTCATAAAGCTTGATGGAATCTCCATTCCATTTCAAGCCGACTTTTTCGCCGGGACCAATTGGTTTTGGATCGGCAACATATTCAGTAGTTGGAATGACACCAGGCTCAGAACCGAATAAATAGGATGTCGATGTTTCCATCATCCACAATGGGCGCAGGCCGAGTGAATCAACGGAAAACGCTACTTCGTCAGCATGACGGGAAATGATGGCAGCAGGTCCTTGAGCGAAATGTCCCCAGGATTCTCGTAAATACGTGTATAAATCCTGAAGGTGGCCAGGATATTCTTTCATCTCGTTAATGATAGGAGGGAAGATAATGTCGAGTGCCTCGAATAAGCTGTAGCCTTCGCGGTAAATGAATGTTTCAAGCGTACGGCTAAGGTCCTGAGAGTCACTGCCGCCTTGAACGAGCGGAACACCAACCATCTGTGCTTCATCTCGTAATCTCGCAATCGTGTTAATCTCTCCGTTATGGCCGAGAACACTGAATGGCTGCACACGAAAGAAGCTTGATAATGTATTCGTACAATAGCGGTTATGCCCAAGAGCCATCGTGGATGCTACGAGAGAGCTGCTTAAATCCGGATAATATTTTGGAAGAATATCTCCGGCGCCCATGACTTTATAAACGACATGGTATTGGCTCAAAGAAGAGACGTGGATTGATTCATTTCGTTCAATTTCTACAGTCAAGTCAAATAAAAGACCGGAGAGGGCTTGCTGGCTGTGTTCCTTGCTGGCAATAAAGCCAACCTGTAAGAATACAGGGTTCTCTTGCAGGGCGATTGGTCCGAGTGCGTCTTGTGAATAGGCCTGATCAGATACGAAGACTTCTGATAAATGACTATTCTTGGCTTTTTGAATGATTTCTTCGATTGTTTGTCCTTTGTCAGCGTGGCGGTCAATGAAAAAGTGTCCAACAACAAAATGAGGTGAATCGGCGAGGGAAGAATCTGCCCCTGCGTTCTTCAGTTTTTCTTGCCATAAAGCGCGAGGGATGTCTATGTGAATGCCGACGCCGTCACCTTCACCATTAATAAAACCAGCGCGATGATTCATGGTTACAAGTGCATCGATACACGCAAAAATGTTTTCGCGTGTCGGTTTTTTTTGTTTTTCAACACAGGCGATAATTCCGCAAGCGTCATGTTCAGCTTTATGAAATTCGGTAAATTTACTAGGACTCCATTTTTGGTTCATAAGAAAGGCAACGGATAAGCTTTGCGCCTATTTAATTGCCAGTTCACCTCCTGCTTAAACTTGTGGTATTGGTTGTAGCTTGGAAACTGATTGGGAAGGGAGTACTTAATGAGGGTTTAACTTTCTAAAAGACTAATAGCTATATATTATCATTAGAATTTTCAGAAATCAATTAATTATACATTTTAAGCCGTGTTGTAAAAAATATGCAAATAGCGAAACAACTAGATGTAAACGCTTTCCATATTCATTTTAAAGCAAATCCGCTTATGGTAAGCGGATTTATTTTTGTATAATTATTCAATTTAATGTATTTATAAAGATTTGAATGCCTTATTGACAGCTTCTATCGTTCTATCAATATCTTCTTCTGTATGAGCAGTTGTTATGAACCAGGCTTCATATTTAGAAGGGGCAAGGTTGATGCCTTGTTCAAGCATAAGCTTGAAGAATCGGCCGAATTTCTCTCCATCAGTTGCTTCTACCTGTGCATAATTGACGATTTCTTCTTCGGAATCAGTAAAGTACACGGTAAGGGCACCTTTTAAACGGTTAATTTGAATCGCTACCTGATGGCGTTTGGCAGCATCTAATATGCCTTCTTCTAATCGTGCGCCAAGATTGTCCAGGTGTTCATATACGCCTTCCTCTTTTAATACTTCCAGACAAGCGATGCCAGCTAACATGGAAGCGGGATTTCCGGCCATTGTTCCAGCCTGATAGGCAGGTCCCATCGGGGCAACTTTATCCATGATTTCTTTTTTGCCTCCGTACGCACCGATTGGCAAGCCGCCGCCAATGATTTTTCCGACCGCTGTTATGTCAGGCTCAACTCCTAACAGATTTTGTGCACCGCCGTACATGAAACGGAAAGCGGTAATAACTTCATCATAGATGACGAGCGCCCCGTGAGAGTGGGCAATTTCATTTACAGCTTCAAGGAATCCCGGCTGAGGCTGAACGATACCGAAGTTGCCGACGATTGGTTCGACTAGTATACCGGCTACTTCTTCACCCCATGTATTCATTGTTTCTCTGAAAGCCTCTACATCATTAAATGGCACAGTGATTACTTCTTTGGCGATGCTTTGAGGCACGCCGGCAGAGTCTGGAGTGCCTAGTGTTGAAGGTCCGGAACCTGCTGCTACCAAGACAAGGTCTGAATGCCCGTGATAGCAACCGGCAAATTTGACGATTTTGTCTCTTCCTGTATAGGCCCTGGCAACACGAATCGTGGTCATTACGGATTCTGTCCCGGAGTTGGTGAATCGAATTTTCTCCATAGAAGGAATGGCTTCCTGGAGCATTTTCGCAAACTTCAGTTCAAATGGTGTCGGCGTTCCATATAGTACGCCGTTTTCGGCAGCTTCCGTGATAGCCTTAGTGATATGGGGATGCGCGTGACCAGTAATAATAGGACCATATGCGGCAAGATAATCTATGTACTCATTGCCATCTGCATCCCAAAAGTAGGCTCCTTTTGCTTTAACCATGGAAACAGGTGCTCCTCCTCCAACAGCCTTGTATGACCGTGATGGGGAATTGACTCCTCCAACGATAATTTCGAGGGCTTCGGCATGCAATTTCTCAGATTGTGAATGATTCATTTAACTTACCTCCTTCATGTATAAAGCATGTAGTATATTGTAGCATTCTCAAACTTTATTTGTATAAGACGAAGCACGGGGCCTTGTACAGCCAATCATAGTTATGCAGAAGAGAGAGTATATATTACTAGCGGGATGCTGGCTAATTGAGGAGGGAATTTTTTGTTCTATGCGTTTATAGCGGCAGTCATTATCTGTCTTGGAATGAGCTTGAAGGGACTCTTGCTTCCGACTGAAAAAGGAGAGCGAATCTCTTTGGAGCATTTATACTGGATCATCACTGTTTATTTTATCTTTCTGATTGGATTTGGCCTTTTGTATGTTTTGATGGATTTGAAATTTGGGTCAGTGATTCACTTGAATGGCCTGCCGGTCATGGGAGGATTCTTTGCTAAGCTTGCATCATCCCTCTATTTCAGCACAATGACCTTGCTATCTGTCGGATATGGAGATATGGTTCCGGTCGGGATCGGGCGGTGGATTGCTTCTATAGAAGCGTTAATTGGCTATGCGCTTCCGGCGGCATTCGTCGTTCGGACAGCCATTGACTTTGAGAATGTTAAAAATGACCTCAATTAGGTATAGTAATAGATAGAACAGAATCTAAGGAGGAATAGATATGAGCGCGTTAGCAGGAAAGAAGGCTCCTGATTTCAAATTGGAGGCGAGCGATGGGCGGATGGTGATGATGGCTGATTTTGCGGGGAAGAACGTCGTGTTGTACTTTTATCCGAAAGACATGACTCCCGGCTGTACGACTGAGGCATGCGATTTCAGGGAGAGTCATCAGTCATTTGCTGAGCTTGATACGATAATCGTCGGTGTCAGTCCGGACCCGAAAGAAAAGCATGACAGGTTCATCGCGAAATACGATTTGCCGTTTCTCTTATTATCTGACCCGGAGCATACTCTCTCTGAAGCATATGGCGTATGGGTGCTCAAGAAAAATTTCGGCAAGGAATATATGGGTGTTGAGCGTTCTACCTTTGTGATTAATAAAGAGGGGGATGTCGTCAAGGAGTGGCGCAAGGTAAAAGTGAAGGGGCATGTGGAAGAAGCATTAACCTACATTAAAGAGAATTTATCCTAATACGTAATTGAGGGGGAGAAGGAGAAGATGAGGGATCCGCGATTGAAGCGATTGGCCGGGCAAATCCTCCGGCACTCTGTGAAAGTGGAGAAGGGGAATAAGGTAATGATACACGGCCATCATAATACGAAGCCGCTTATGCTCGAACTGATTGAAGAGGCCTATGAGCTGGGCGCCTCTCCATTTATAGAAATCAAAGATGATGAATTGGACAGGCAGTGGGCCATCCAAAGCAGCCGTGAACAATATGAAACGATGGCAAAGTGGGAGCTGCAAAGATTTGAGGACATCGACGCGGTTATTTACATAGTAGGGGAAGAGAATGATGCGGAGATGACAGACATCCCGGGAGAGGTTTTTCGTATTAATGGTGAGATAATGAAGCCGGTCACCGATTATTATATTAACAAATGTCGCTGGGTGCTCCTCAATTATCCGACAAAGTCACTTGCTCAAAAAGCCGGTATGAGCACTGGCAAGTTTGAAGACTTTCTCCTTGATGTCTGTACAGTTGATTATGCGAAGATGGCAAAGGCTATGCTGCCTTTGAAGGAATTGATGGAAAAGACAGACCAAGTGCGGATTGTGTCACCGGGAACCGATCTTTCATTCTCGATTAAGGGGATTCCGGCCGTTATGTGCTATGGAGAGCGAAATATTCCGGATGGAGAAGTGTATACGGCACCAGTCCGAAACAGCGTTAATGGTACCATCACCTATAACACTCCTTGCCCGTATCATGGGACAACCTTCCGAAATGTTAGTTTGACATTCAAGGAAGGGAAGATCATTAACGCACAAGCAGACCAAGTAGAAAAAATCAATGAGATTTTCGATATTGATGAGGGAGCGCGGTATATCGGTGAGTTTGCACTCGGGCTGAATCCGATGATTCATCATCCTATGGGAGACATTCTCTTTGATGAGAAAATCAATGGCAGCATCCACTTCACGCCTGGAATGGCTTATAAGGAAGCGGATAATGGGAATGTTTCTTCCGTCCATTGGGATATGGTACTCATACAGCGTGAGGAATATGGCGGAGGCGAGATTTACTTTGACGATCGTCTCATTCGTAAGAATGGCCTGTTTGTCGTGCCGGAGCTTGAGGGGTTAAATCCAGATTCGTTACTCGGTAAATGAGCCCTTTTTATTGAATAGAGGCTCCCTTCCCAGTCAACATTGGACAATCTGAATAAGATGAAATCAGGGAATACCTCCCCAAACATAAATGTAGATGACTGCAATGTGAAATGATTGCAGTCCTTTTTTTGGTGTTTGTGGGCAAAGTTTCTTAATATAGATAGTAGGGAATAGTAAAACGATGTTTGGAGGAAGGTATCATGAAAATTGTCTCTTCTTTATTGCCTCCGAGAGAGATACAGCGTTCCATCAGAGAAAAGTTCAGTGAACATGAATTTCACTTTTTTAAGCAGATGGAACAGGTGGACGAAGATCTGATCGCTGATATGGAGATCTTAATTACATATGCAGAAGACTTACATCCAGAAATCATTGATCGAGCCTCTTCGCTTAAATGGATTAGCGCAATGGCCGCGGGAATCGATAGGATGCCAATTGAGACAATCGAGAAAAGGGGAATCCTTGTGACGAATGCCAGGGGCATACATGCTATTCCGATGTCGGAATTCGCGCTTGGGTTAATGCTTTCGCATGTGAAAAGGTTAGCCGATTTAAGGGAGCTCCAAAGCAATAAAACATGGAACAAATGGCTTCCGATAGGAGAATTATGCGGCAAGACACTTTTGGTCCTCGGAACAGGTGCCATTCCTGAAGAGATCGCCCGTCTCGCCGGGGCATTCCAAATGAATGTAGTTGGCGTCAACAGGAGCGGCCGCTATCTGGGAGAACACTTTAAAAAGGTGCATCCGATAGAACAATTAAATCAGCTTTTGCCTGATGCAGATATGGTTGTCTCAGTCTTGCCTAGTACGCCGGAGACGAAAGAGCTTCTCACCTATGAACATTTCGAACGGATGAAAAACAATGCACTCTTTATCAATCTTGGCAGAGGCGATCTTATGACACTAGAGACCCTGAAGAGAGTACTAGAGGATGAGCTTGTCGGGCATATGGCTCTTGATGTATTTCCTGAGGAACCTCTTGGTGCTGACAATCTGCTTTGGAATTATCCGAATCTAACGATAACCCCCCATCTCTCAAGCATCACAGAGAATTACCTCCCGAGGGCGTTTTCCATCTTTGAACATAATTTAGCTGTGTATTCAGGCAAGGCGGACGGGGATTATTTGAATAAAATTGATTTGACAAAGGGGTACTGATGATGAAAATTTATACGAGAACCGGCGATAAAGGACAAACCTCCCTTGTATACGGGACAAGAGTTTCGAAGACTGACCTGCGCGTTGAAGCGTATGGCACCTGTGATGAAGCAAACTCAATGATAGGGCTTGCCCTTAGTCATTTGTATGATTTAGATTTTGAAGGGAAAGATAAGCTGAAAGAGGCGTTCCATCGTATACAAACAGACCTTTTCCATGTTGGCGCTGAATTGGCGACGCCGGAGGGAAAAAAGGTCGGTTGGGTATTGAAGCAAGAGTCTATTGATGAGATGGAAGCGTATATTGATGAACTTAATGAAGAGCTTCCGCCTTTTAAGAATTTTATTCTTCCAGGCGGGCATCCGGCTGGAGCATCGCTTCATGTCGCACGCACGATTGTCAGGCGGGCTGAAAGAAAAGCGATCGCCATTGGCGAAGGTGTCAACCCTCTTGTGATTGCGTATTTAAACAGACTTTCTGATTTGCTCTTCGTGGCAGCGCGGTTTTTAAACCTGCGTTTAGGCCGACTAGAGCCTACATTGCATGAATGAAAATTGGAGATTTCAATCTAAAGGGATAATTTACTCCTGCTAGGTTGGTAGAAACGTTGACAATACGCTACTTTATCAAGTAAACTTATTGTAACCATTACAAAGTAAGAATATATAAAAAGGGAGTGCATGACGGTGTCTCACCAACTTAAAGATGCTTTAGATACTCTGAAAACAACCGGTGTCCGCATGACTCCGCAACGTCATGCTATACTGGAATATTTAATCACATCACATACACATCCAACTGCAGACGATATTTACAAAGCTTTAGAAGGTAAATTTCCGAATATGAGCGTAGCGACTGTTTATAATAATTTGCGGGTGTTCAAAGAGGTTGGATTGGTAAAAGAATTGACGTACGGAGATTCATCCAGTCGTTTTGACTATTCTTCCTCTGATCACTACCATATCATTTGTGAAAAATGCGGGAAGATTGTTGATTTCCACTATCCAGGCCTTGATGAGGTGGAACATCTTGCCTCGCATGTGGCAGGTTTTAAGGTGACGCATCACCGTATGGAAATTTACGGCGATTGTGCCGATTGCGCGGCTAAAGAAGTGCATTGATTATAGGCGGCCATCTAGGTGAGCCTTTATAAGAGAAGAGAAGCCGATTTTGCCGGCTTCTCTTTTTTTATGAATGAGTTTCTTGATTTTTCTTGTTATAGGATTCATCGAATTCCTTGCCTTCCAATGTCTTGTCTAATGTTAATGGCTCGCGGCAGTACATGCACATGTCCACGCGGCCAAGTATTTTTGTGTGCTTGCCGCAATTGGGACAGGAAACCTGCACTGCTTTAGTTGATAGCATGCCGATCCAAAAATAAACAACCATGCTGGCCATAATCGATAGAAGGCCTAAGACCATAAAGATTGTCATCCATAAAGGCGAAGTGCGGAAGAAAATGCCGATATACATAATGATGAACCCGATGAAAATTAAACTAAGCGCGAAAGTCCGGATTTTGTTGATTTTGCTACTATACTTAGCCACAGTTGTTCCCCCTTTTTATCTTCTATAATATACCATATTATCCAACGGCAGGACATTATCATAAATCTAAAACAAAATAGTGGCAGGAGTCTGTCGAATATTGTTGAATTAATCTATAGACTAAATAACCTTTCAAAGGAGTAGAACCATGGAAGATATCCTAAGACCTGTATATCAAGAGAGAGCAAGCAACCCGGAGACACAAGGTGTGTTGCTAATCGAAAAGCATTCACCTGAAAGTCCTAGTACGGATACGTTTGATTTTATTTTGCTTGTCATTATCAAAAGTCAGGATAAACCGCCGGTCTTCATTAAGCACTATGCCTATGAACATAAGAAAGCTGCGCTGCATGTGGTGACAGAGGAGAAATTGAATGAATGGAGACTGCTCGGAACGAACAGGAAAATCATTGATTGGATTTACAATGGAAGGATTGTCTTTGACCGAAATGATTATTTAGCATCCTTGAAAAGGGAGATGGAGGAATTTCCGTTCTATGGACGCAAAATCAAGAAGGGAATTGAGTTTGCGAAATTAATCAGACGTTATATGGATGGTAAAGAATTATTTGATCAGGGAAATATGCTTGATGCATACAATCATATTGTTCATGCGCTTCATCATTTAGCGAGACTAGAGGTAATCGAGAAAGGGTATCATCCAGAAGTGACGGTCTGGAATCAAGTGAAGCAAATTGGACCGGATATCTATAAGTTGTACGAGGAACTAGTCTATAGTGAAGAAAGTGTAGAGCAGAGACTTGAATTACTTTTTTTGGTCAGCGACTTTTTGATACACACAAGAACAGAATCTGGTTCTGGGCATATCATGGAGATTATCGGGGAACGGGGAGATGAATACTGGTCCTATGATGAGTTATATTCCCATAAGGAATTAGTTTATTATGGGGAAGATTTACGAATCTTAATAGAGTATTTAATCGACCGAGGATGCATAGAAGTAGTTTTGAAGGAAACGAAGGGAGCTAAGCTATTTCACCGCTACTATAAAATTCATAAAGAAATTTAAAAAATTATATTGACCGAATGATATAGGGGTGGTATATTAATAAACGTCGCTGATGACCTCGATAGAAAATGAGGAAAACGACAAAAAAACTTTTTCAAAAAAGTTATTGACAAGTATTTGAAAACTTGTTAAGATATAAAAGTCGCCGAAAACAACGGCGAAGAAAAAATGAAAAAGATTGTTCTTTGAAAACTAAACAAAACGAAACGCTAAGCAAGTCTTAAACAAGAGAGTATATCTCTCGTCAATGTTTTATTTTTAATAGCTAGATCAAACATCTTTTGGAGAGTTTGATCCTGGCTCAGGACGAACGCTGGCGGCGTGCCTAATACATGCAAGTCGAGCGAATCAGATGGGAGC
>NZ_PKOZ01000006.1 GCF_002946355.1 Pradoshia eiseniae | reverse complement strand
ACCGAAGTCATCTCATCGCCGCATAAACACGGCACATCCCTTTTTATTAAACTGTCTACTTTATAGGGTGCAGTTCATAGCCCATTAGGTACGTCTTTTAATTACTTCTTCTTGACGGTAGCTTTCTTCACCTTGCTTGTGTTGCCAGCCTTATCCTTCGCTGTTACAGAGAGGGTGGTATCGGCTTTTTGCTTCTTAATTTTGACGGAGTAGGAACCATTTTTCTTGGCTGTGGCTGAGCCGAGCGTTTTCTTGCCCGCCTTGACGGTCACCTTTGCACCGGCTTCAGCTTTTCCGGTCACCTTTGTTGAATTGATGGTTACTTTATTAACAGAAGGTGCTGATGGAGCTGTTTTATCCTTTACCGTTACTTTCTTCGCTTTGCTTGTGTTGCCAGCCTTATCCTTCGCTGTTATAGAGAGGGAGGTGCCGGCTTTTTGTTTCTTGATTTTGATGCTGTAGGATCCGTTTTTCTTGGCTGTTGCCGAGCCGAGTGTTTTCTTGCCTGCCTTGACGGTCACTTTCGCACCAGCTTCTGTTTTCCCGGTTACGGTTTGGGTTTTATCGGAAACCGCTCCGACAGTCGGGGCGCTTGGCGCTGTTTTGTCTTTAACGGTAATCTTAGTCTTGCTGCTTACTAAACCAGTCTTCTTATCGGTTGTCGTCGCATAAAGGACAGTACCGGCTTTTAGCTTATTCGGAAGCTTGATGGAAAACTTGCCTCCAGTCGCAGTTGCTGTCAGCTTCAATTTCTTATTATCTGTGATGGTGACAGTTGAGCCGGTAGGAGCCTTGCCTGTGATTGTCTTGCTTGCATCAGACACGGCATTTATGCTCGGTTTCTTAGGACCAGCAACCTTGTTAATAGTTATCGTTTTGATGACCTCATGTCCGACCAGGTCTGTGAGCACGAATTCAACTTCGTTGGCCCCATTTTCAAGATTTAGGGTAATATCCTTTGTTTTCTTGAATTCCTTGTATGTCGGGGAGTCTTCCATATCTACGAACGTGTTGATTTCTTCATTTCCATTGACCAAAAGGCGGAGCGCATTATAATTGTCTGTGACAGATACGGTCACCTTTTGGGTGGATGATGAGGTATATTCTTTATACTTCACATCAAGGGTTGGAGCTTTTGTGTCAATATAGATTTCTCTGTTGAAATCAATCTCATTCCCTGCCTTGTCAGCGGCAAGGAAACGGATTTCCTGTTTGCCTTCCTTGCTGAAGGTAATGGTGTCTTCGAAATCGTGTCGTTTCTTCTCCTCATTCCATGTTAAAGTCAGATCCTTCGTTTTTCCTTCATAGGCGACCTTCACATAATCTAGCTCAGAGTCATCTGTTACATACCCTTTGACAGGGATCTCCAATGAATCGAAATTACCGGTAGCTTCCGGAATTTCAGAAACGATATATGGGACAGTCTGGTCACCACTTGTTTGGAAATCATGGTTTCCGGCATAATCATGGGCTATGACTTTAATATCGTCACCTTCATTGACGGTAACCGGTGTTTTGTCTTCATCCTTGTAGGTATAATCCGTTAGCTTAATACGATATTTGTTATCGCTTGTTGGCGCGATGCGGGCATCGAGCTCATTTCCGTTAATGGAGATGGTCAGGTATTTGATTCCAGATCCAGAACGAGTATCTGCTGCTTGGAAGGTGATGGTTTTTGTTTCATCATCATATTTCAGCTTCGATACAGTTGGAGCCGTATTGTCTACCAGTACAGGCATTTTGAAGACCTGCGGCTGCTTGCCCTCATAGTCAATCATCGACTTGACTTGATAGTAATATAAGCCTTCAGCAACTAGCTTATTATTGGCCTTTCCATCCCACTTTGTCATGGCTGGGTTTAAGGACACTGAGGATGATGCGTAATAATTCTTCCGCTGATTCTTGTCCGTAAATAATTTTCGAAGGACATTGCCATTTGAATCAACAACCGAGTATTCTACTGTTTTGGCATTACGCAAGAACGAGAGAGCTGGTGCTGCTGTGTCATATACACCATCTCCGTTTGGCGAGAAGGCGATTCTTTCCGGGCTCAGGGTGTTATTGAATGGGTCAACTCCATAATAATCGCCAGTTACTGGATCTACCATGCCGGTTTCTCCATAGAAGGACTCCGGATCATTTGGCAGCGGATCGATGATATTGGCCTTATTCCAATCACCCTTAAAGCCGACAAAAGGAATTGACAGCGTTGGCAGGGAATCTTCCTTGTTTTTGGCTTTTAAGAAGACAAAGCCTTCTGTGAAGTACCCGTTTTTGAATGCTTTTTCAAGATTTGATTTGGCATTCTTTAAATTGATGGTAATGGTTAAATCCTTTGATTTCCCTGCTTTAACGGTCAATGTCTTATCTGATGTGACAACTGCTTTTTCGATTTCTTGTGGTGTCAAATTATTGAAGAGTAAGCCGCCTTTTTCATAGAGGGCATCTGTCAATACGCTCGTGTCGACCGTATAAGTTGCATCCTTTTTGCTGAAGTTCGTTGCTGTTAATGTGAAGGAGAATTGGTCCTTCGTGATTTCCCTTAAGGTGACCTTTCCTAAGTCCGTACCCTTTTGGACAACGTAAACAGGTGTATGGATGGCTGAATTTAACTGCATGACACCCGAACCTTGTCTGCGCGGTGAGTAATAGGTGCTGCCTTCAGGATCTTTAATGGTTGCAGATGTGTTCATTAATAACGTTTTCGCACGCTGAACCTTATCTTTGCCCGTTAGCTTAGGGAAGGTTTCTTCCACATATTGAAGGACTAGGGCTGAACCGCCGGCAACATGCGGGGCAGCCATCGATGTTCCGCTCATGACCCCGTATTTATCATTGTTTAAGGTCGAGTAAATCTTTCCGCCTGGTGCTGCGATTTCAGGCTTGAAATCAAGGTTAGGCGTTACGCCCCAAGATGTGAAGGTGGATAGATGGCCTGCAGAGGTGTTCTCAAGCTGGATCATCTCTCCGGTAAATTTGACTGTTCCTGTGCCACCTGCTTCAATAATTTTCTCTTCAAACTTTGTTCCATCGCTTACCCGTAAGGAAACGAGCGGAATGGTTGGATTGCTTAACGCCATGCTGACAAAATCGCCGTGAGCAGGTGTCCCTCTGACGATGACGCCACTCGCGCCAGCACTTTCCGCTTGCTTTTGGATTTCTCCGTAATTTGGATTCGCCGCAGTCCTCACAGCAAATACAATCTTGCCTCTGACATCCTTGCCCTCATATTTATCAGGGGCACCATCTGCCACATAGACTACTTCCTGCTCAGCTTTTTTGAACACATCGAGCGGGAGAGGGGAAGCCTGTGTTTTGTATCCGGCATCATAAGCGGTACCGCCGATCGTGAAGGTGAATTTGTCGACAAAAACATGTGTGTTTTCAAGAGATGCAACAGAAATGGAATCCTTCGACACGCTTGGTGAACCGACTAACCCGATATCGGGATTAGAGGCAAGCGGGTCATGATAGCCATCAGAGAATTGGGCGGAATTCCCGGCAGAAATGGACATGAGGACACCATTTTGTACGGCCCTTTCAATCGCTTTTTGTTCCGGGTCTTCCGGGTTTTGGAAGGCGCCTGTTGAGCCTAGGCTCATATTGATGACATCTGCGCCAAGCAAGATCGCATCATCAATCGCCTTGATATAGATATCTCCCCAAGTAGATGGCATGGCTGCGTCATTTCCAAAGACTTTTAGAGCCAGTAACTGTGTTTCAGGGGCAATCCCCTTGATGCCGCCGCTTTCTTTTTGGCCATTGGCACCAACTGTCCCACCGACATGCATCCCGTGCATGGAAGCATCAGGGCCGAGGTCGAGGATTTCTTGGTTTTTGTCATAATAATTGTAGCCATATGGCACCTTGACTGTGTGGTATTTGCCAGGTAGCTTGTTCGTGGAGATGGATGCTTTCACGTCGCTTTCAGATAACTTTGCTTCTGTCTCGTCTGTAAGAATCATGTCTTTATGGCTTGGGTCGATGCCGGTATCAACGACACCGACAACCGTACCGGTACCATCATATCCGTCTACCCATGTCTCTTCAGCTTGGACAATGTCTCCGCTTGAGACCATATCTGGTTTCGCTTTTGGCCGTTCATACTCATTTGCGATATAAACGGATGAAACATTGGAGAGCTTTTCGATTTCCGGGATGTCAGAAACCTTCGCCTCGCCGCTGACCCCGTTAGCAACGACCGTGAAGGAATTTTCTATAGAGAAAGTAATACTCTTTTTCTTGATGGAGGAGAGAAGGTCTGATTGTTCCTCCTTAACAGGAGATTGCAGGGCATTTTGCTTAGATTTGGACAATTCCTTAAATAGTACGCCTTGCTCTGTCGCGTATTCAATGGCAGGGCTTCCTTCTAATTCAATAATGATTCGAACCTTTTCATTTGGGTCATCAAACTGGCTTAAATCAAGCTTCGCTTTTGCTTTACCGTCAAACGTTCCAGCGCTTTTTTGGTTATCTGTATTTGCGCTTACGCTCCCTAATCCCAAAAGTAAATTTGAGAGTAATAGAATAACCGCTAAGAAAACAGCAGCTCCTTGCTTGAACATGTTTTTCATCCGATTTCCTCCTCTTTAGTTTTCGGGTAGAAAAGAATACGCTTCCTCCTTTGCCTAGGTATGTAGTTGGAGTCATAAGACTGCCAATATGTTAAATTTACCACCTTAATTATCATAGATAAAGGAAAATTTGTAAAAATTTAGTATATTAAGAATTTTGGTGGGGAAGCTTGCGACTCCTGCGTTTCATTTGGCATGCAAGAGTCGCAGAAGCAGCTCAGTCTAGAGACCTAGTTAAAAATCAAGCTAGAGGTCGTTATCTAAAAAAATGATTCCAGCTAAACTTAAGGCATAAGGAGGGAATGCAAAATGAAAAACATCGGAATCATCATCATAGCGATTATCGCCGGTTTTATTGTCATTGGAAATATTGGACCCATCCTCGTTCTGGGTATTACGGTAGGAGCACTTTATTTCGTGTTTAAGCAGTATGTAAAGGCGGATAAGAATGGGAAATTCATCTGGGGAGCACTAGGGCTTATTATCCTGATTGCGGCCATTAGTAATCTGTCGGCTTTTGTTGGTCTAGCTGCAATGGTGCTGCTGTATTATCTCTATAAAAATTATCAGGAAGATAAGACGGAAAAGGTGAACAGGGATGATCCATTCAAGAAGTTTGAGAGGGAATGGGAAGAATTAAGCAAAAAATAAGAAGAGGAGTGCTGGTAAAATGACAGATTTTTTCACAAAATTAAAGAAAACATTGGAAGCAGATCTATATGAGGTCATGGAAACGAAGGATAAGAAGCATCCTTTATATAAGCTGAATCAATATTTGCGGGAATCAGAGAATGAGGTTGGGCAAGTTCAGCGATTGATTGAAAGGCAGTATCGATTGAAGGATGAAGTGAAGCGTGAGCACCAGGCAGCCTATGATATGGCGCAAAAACGCAAAGACCAAGCGGAGATTGCGCGCAGCACTGAGGGGGCCGAGGAGCTTTATGAGTATGCGGTGCGTGAACAGACGATTTATGAGGAAAGAGCATCTCGCCTTGAACATATGCTTGTGCAAATCGAGCTTGACCTTAAACAGCTTGAAGAAAAATTTACCGCCATGCAGCAAAGTTTGAAGGATATGCATATTAAGCGGCTTGAGTTGATGGGACAGGATAATTTGTCTAAGGTATATGGGAAGATGGAAGAATTGATTGAGAAGGGGAGAGTTCCGAATGGAAAACGGAAGTCTTCAAACAGAGACAGTGATCCCCTAGATATGCGGGTTAGAGCAAATCATTATGGAATGATTATGGATACACGTCTTGCAGCCATGGAGAAAGATGTGAAAAATAGAGGGGATTTAAGCTAGAAAGATGATATGCTAGTAGGTAGGGCGCAGGCATTGTGACTTGCGCCTTATCGGACTTTTTTGTAGGAGGCAATCATATGTCAGGGTCGAAGGAACAATCACATTTGAAGCTCATATTGGTTGGCCTATTGATTGCAGGCTTGTTCGAAATTATTTTCATCCGGTTCGATGAGCTGCTCTTCAATGGAATTGCTGCCTTGGTATGCCTGTTTTATGGCTATAAGAATTATGCTACCATGACTGGAAAGATTGTCTTATGGGTTGGCCTATTCTTCGCTGTATCAGGACTAATCAGCTTATTCGTCGTACGTGCTATTATTTTTATTTTACTATTATTATTTCTTCTTCATTATCTGCAAAAAAGACGAGAGCCTGCTGAGATTAAGCCTTCCTTTGAAGGGAGCCAGGAAGCTAATTTTGTAACAGTCCATGGTCCGGTTTCAAGCCGTTTATTTGGGAATCAGTCCACACCTGAGGAGATTTATGAGTGGGATGATATCAATGTTGGGGTAGGATTTGGAGATGTGGTTATGGATTTAAGCAATACGGTCCTTCCAAAAGAAGAATCTATCATCGCCATTCGAACAATCGCCGGCAATGTGGAGATTCTCATTCCATATGACATTGGTGTAAAGCTATCTCATACAGCTCTCTACGGCACTGTTCGCTTATTCGACCAAGAGAAACGGGAAATTCGCAATCAGCAGATTGCCTATAAGACGGAAGGGTATGAGGAATCGAGCAGCCGCGTCAAAATCGTGACCTCTATCGGTGCAGGAAGCATCGTGGTGAGACGGGTATGAGTATCGTCAAACGCCAGATTCTCATCTGCCTGACTATTGCCGTTATCGTCGTCATCATCATGGCTGGAGCCTATTATTATGTGTTCACGCCATCTCACTGGAAGCCTTTCTATGAGAAAGAAATCTATCATATTCCATTTATATTATTTGTTCCGAGCGTTGCCATCGTCATTGGCTTGTTATTTGGGATTGCGAGCGGCTTATTTTATAAAAGTGAAATCAAAAGTCTCGATGAAACAATCTATAAGATGAAAAAGGGAGAAACCATCGAATATGCGAAGGAACCGAAAATTACGGATATCCGGGAGGCTGCCGAGAAATTAGCGGGGGTGCAGAGTACGATGCTCGAGCAGGTGAGGCGAACACAAATACTTGCCACCGAGAAGACGGAGGAGCAGGAAAAACTCGTTCAAAGCATGGTGAAGGAGGAGCGGAACAGGCTGGCAAGGGAATTGCATGATTCCGTCAGCCAGCAGCTTTTTGCTGCCTCGATGCTGATCTCTGCCATCAATGAATCCCCTGATGAATCTAGTGAATGGCGCTCAAAGCAACTGAAGCTTACAGAGGGGATGATTCAGCAGTCCCAGCTTGAAATGCGTGCGCTTCTTATGCATCTTCGCCCGGTGCAGCTAAAGGATAAAAGCCTGAAAGAAGGGGTAGAAAATCTCTTATATGAGCTGAAGCAAAAGGTGCCGTTCGAGGTTTATTGGAATGTCGATGATTTGCTGTTAGAGAAGGGGGTTGAGGACCATCTCTTCCGAATCCTTCAGGAATCGGTCTCGAATACGCTGCGCCATGCGAAGGCGAGCAGACTCGACGTATATATTGTCAAGCATGAGCAAATGGTGATTCTGAGAGTCATTGATGATGGCAAGGGCTTTGACATAAATACAGCGAAGGCAGGCTCGTATGGAATGGACAATATGCGTGAGCGGGCTCTTGAGATTGGCGGCACCTTCAAGATTATATCTTTTCCAAATCAAGGGACACGTGTGGAAGTACGGGTTCCAATCGTGAAAATGGGTGATAGCAAATGATAAAGGTATTATTAATAGATGACCATGAGATGGTGAGGATTGGTGTCTCTGCCTATTTATCCTCTCTGTCAGACATTGAAGTGGCAGGTGAGGCGGGGACCGGCGAGGAAGGGGTTGCTCTCGCGCTTTCTTTGCGGCCGGACATAATTTTAATGGACCTAGTCATGCCTGAGGTGGACGGGATTGAGGCAACTAAGCGGATTATCGCTAAATGGCCAGAAGCTAAAATTATCATCGTCACAAGCTTCATAGATGACGAGAAGGTTTATCCTGCCTTAGAGGCAGGAGCTATCAGCTATATGCTGAAAACATCGAAGGCAAGCGAGATTGCCAATTCCATAAGAGATACTTATAAAGGCCAAACCGTCCTGGAGCCTGAAGTGACCGATAAATTAATGGCCAAGCTCAGAAAGCCAAAAACACAAGCGTTGCATGAGGAATTGACAAGCAGGGAAAGGGAAATCCTGCTGCTAATGGCGAAGGGGAAATCGAATCAGGAAATCGCGGATGAGTTGTTTATTGCCATAAAAACGGTCAAGACCCATGTAAGTAATATCCTGTCCAAATTACAGGTACAAGACCGGACGCAGGCCGTGATTTATGCATTCCAGCATCATTTAGTTGAAGTGGAGGAGTAATCCTTCGCTTTTTTGTTTGGATAAACAAAAGATAATCATTTAGTCAGACCAAAAAAGGCTGTCCTGCAAATCCCTTGAAAGTGGGCTTTGCAGGACAGCCGCTAACGATTTAATCCCGTTTATGCATATTGCCGTCATAATCACGTGTTCTATCTTTTTGAATGGCCTGCTCCTCAGGCGGCTGGGTATTTCGTTCGAGATCTTCTGTATCCTGTCCCATTCCGCGCAGGAAATCAAGTAATAGACCGACGGCGCGATTGACTTCTGGATCCTTTAGGGTTTTGGCAAAACCAAGATAACTGATTGGCTTTTCCTGTTCTTTATTCTCGGCCATTCGAGCGACACCGGCATTTAATTTCACTACGAATGGTTCAAGCTGCTTGACATTGATTGTGCCTAGGACGCCGACCAATAGGAGCATGTTCTTTAAAAGGTTGGTTGCTTCCGGGTTGTCGAGCGCTTTGACAAGGGTGTAAAGCACTTTGTCCCCCTCTGCAAATAAACTTGTGGCCATCGTTAGGGCACCGCGGTTATTCATATGCTTCAGCAGGTCAATCGTCTCAAGAATGGCATCCTTGTTATCTAAAAGAGCTGTTTCAATTTCGCGTAGATCCTGTGCTCGTTTTTCCTCTGCTGTCATTTCAATCTTGTGGACATTTTTGATAGCCTTAGCCATTATTTTTCCGCCCCACTTTCGCTAGGTCTCCAGGGAAGATATAATCCTTACGTGCCCATTTACGCTCTACTTCCACCCCTTTTTGCGGGTTAGGGTTTCCGTTCCGATGGTTGATGCGCGGAAGCGGACTGTCGCCATCGTAGCTGATTACTTCCATCTTCGCTGATATTTCCTTGTAGGCTGGTGTGTCTGTGTCCTTGTCAGCAAAGCTGGATGTTAATAGATTGATTGCCCCGTCTCCTGAATCATTTAATGGGAGATAAACTTCCTTTCCTTTGACCCGGTCTGTAATGAGGCATTTCACTTTTGCTGAGCCGTATGGAGAAGTCAAACGGACAAGGGTACCGTCCTTAAGGCCTCTTTCCTCGGCAAGCTCCGGTGATACCTCAAGGAATACCTGTGGTGTCTTCGATGTGATTCCTTTGGATTTATAGGTCATATTGCCTTCATGAAAATGCTCCAGTAAGCGTCCGTTATTGATATGCAAATCATATTCCTCGTCAAACTCAAGCGGTTTTGTCCATTCGACTGGGAAGAGACGCGCTTTTCCATCCGGGAACGGGAACCGGTCCTTAAACAAGAGCGGTGTGTCAGTTCCATCAGGGGCAACCGGCCATTGCAGGGTGTTATAGTCTTCTAGCAAATCATAGGATACTCCTGCATAAAGCGGTGACAGGGAAGCTGCCTCTGCCATGATTTCGCTAGGGTGACTATAATTCCAGCCTGCTCCAAGCTTATTGGCTACTTCCATGATAATCTGCCAATCAGGTTTGGAATCGCCGAGCGGTTCCATCGCTTGATATAAGCGCTGAATACGACGTTCTGTGTTTGTGAATGTTCCTTCCTTCTCAAGGCTCGGTGCGGCTGGGAGAACGACATCGGCGAACTCGGCCGTTCTGGATAAGAAAATATCCTGTACAACGAAGAAGTCAAGCTTTTCAAAAGCAGCATGAACATGATTGATATTGGAATCGACCAATGCCATTTCCTCGCCTTTTAGATACATCGCTTTTAAGGAACCGGCATGAATCGCTTCAATCATATCATGGTTATTTAGGCCAGGGCGGTCGGTTAATTCAACACCCCATGCTTGTTCATACTTGGCACGAACGTCAGGGTCAGATACAAACTCATAACCAGGGAATCGGTCTGGCATGCTGCCGAAATCACTTGCCCCTTGAACATTATTATGACCGCGCAGCGGGTAGGAGCCGGCACCAGGACGAGCATAATTCCCTGTTATCAGCAATAGGTTAGAGATGGCGGTGCTTGAATCACTACCGCCAAGATGCTGGGTAATCCCCATTGCCCAAAGCACACATACGCCGTCAGATTCATGAATCGTCTTAGCGATGGTGATTAAATCTTCTTTCGAGATGCCCGTTACTTCTTCGGCATAATCAAGGGTATATTTTTGAATGCTCTCAATATAGTCCTCAAGGCCGTTTACCTTCTCTTCAAGGAAACGTTCGTCAGCCCAGCCTTGGTCAACGATGTATTTTGTCACGGCAGACAGCCAGACGAGGTCTGAGCCTACTTTTGGCTGGACGAATAAATCTGAGCGGTCAGCCATTTCGTGTTTACGAATGTCGGCGACGATCAGTTTTTGGCCATGCAGCTTATGAGCTCGTTTCACGCGTGTTGCAAGCACCGGATGGGATTCAGCTGTATTAGAGCCAATGACGATTACGCATCCTGCCTGTGCGATATCTGTGATGCTTCCGGAGTCTCCGCCATAACCGACTGTTCGGAACAAGCCGACTGTCGCAGGTGACTGGCAATAACGGGAGCAGTTGTCTATATTATTCGTGCCAATGACGGCACGCCCGAGCTTCTGCATCAGATAGGATTCCTCATTTGTACATTTGGAGGAGGTGATGAAGCTTAAGGCATCAGCGCCATGATCTTCCTTGATTTCTGTGAATTTAGAGGCAATGAGATTGAGGGCCTCTTCCCATTCTGCCTCACGGAAATGGTCTCCTTCACGAATCAATGGTTTTGTGAGGCGTTCCTCGCTGTTGACATAATCCCAGCCAAATTTTCCTTTAACACAGGTAGAAATGCCGTTAGCCGGTGCTTCTACTTGCGGTTCGACCTTCAAAATCTTGCGCCCCTTTGTCCAAACATCGAAGCTGCAGCCGACACCGCAGTACGTACATACAGTTTTTGTTTTTTTGATCTTAGCGTCACGCATTGCGGATTCGACATCAGAAACAGTGAGGATAGAGCCATAACCTGTCTCAACGCCTTTAATGATTTCAATCATCGGACGCAAGGTCGGCTTTTCGATTGCGGTCATAAAGCCAGCTTCGCCAACCATGCCTTTCTCCATCATCGCATTACATGGGCAGACGGTTGAACAATGCCCGCAAGAAACGCAAGAGGACTCATTGATTGGCACATCATTATCCCAAATAACGCGCGGTTTATCCCGTTCCCAGTCGATGCTGAGCGTTTCTGTTACTTGCACATCCTGGCAGGCTTCAACACAGCGGCCGCACAGGATACATTGATCCGGGTCATAACGATAGTAAGGATGGGAATTGTCCTCTTGGTAAGGCTTTGGCTCAAAGGGGGTGCTTTGATGATTGATTTTCATTTCCTTAACAGTATTATGTACTTCGCAACCCCCGTTATTGTAATCACAGACTGTACAATATAGTTCATGCTTATGAAGAATTCGGTCCATCCCGATTACCTGGGCTTTTTTTACCTCTTTCGATGTGGTGTCAATGACATCTCCAGGTTTGACATTTGTTGAACAGGAGCGCACCAATTCGCCATTTACATTGACAATGCATGTGTCACAGGTTTCAATCGGTCCTAAGCTTGGATGATAACAGACGCTTGGAATCTCGATTGAACTGTCTGAGAGCAATTGCAAAACCGTTTGCTCAGCCTTCAGCTCCACGTCAACTCCGTTGATTTTGACTTGATTATTGCTCAAATTGCCAAACCCCTTTCGGTTAAAAAATAATATTACCCCATAGTAAACATACTTAGAAATCTCTACCCTATTTATAGAGGGTGAAACACCATTTATGGAATATGTGTCTAAATATGTTATTTTTACTCAAAGCAAGGGTATAGACAGGAAATGGTAGGTGAGTGATATGGATGAGAATGTAATAAGGAAGCAAACAATAACAAAATATATGGATGGAAAACTAGAAGAGAAAGTGGACGAGATAGCTGTGGAGTTTCCTTTCACGATTCATGTGAATGGCGAAGAATTTGCCACTATGGTTTGCACACCCAGCCATCTAGATGAGCTTCTTCTCGGTTTTTTAGCTTCAGAGGGCATCATTCGCTCAAGGGCTGATATTCTGGACTTTCATATAGATGAGGGGAAGGACTTTTGTTACGTGACGCTTCATAATAAAGCGCCCTTCAGTCAAAGGGAGACAGGGAAAAGATTCATTGGCTCCTGCTGCGGCAAGAGCCGTCAGTTTTATTATCAAGTAGATGTGAAAACAGCGAAAACGTCCTATTCGAAGGTGACGATCTCGCCTAAAGAATGTATAAGGATGATGACAGAGCTTCAAGACGGAAGTACCTTGTTCAAGGGAACTGGCGGTGTCCACAATGCAGCGCTATTCCTTGGTTCTGACCTGATTGTGGCAAGAAGCGATATAGGCCGCCATAATGCCCTTGATAAGCTGCTTGGGTATTGTCTCATTCATCATATTCCGGTGCGTGATGGTGTAATCGCCTTTAGCGGGCGCATTTCTTCTGAGGTTCTTTTGAAGGCAGCGAAGATTGGAGTGGGGATTATCCTGTCTAAATCGGCACCAACAGACCTTGCCATTGAGCTGGCAAATGATTTGAATATCACGGCAATTGGTTTTATCAGGGGAAGCAGCTTCAATGTATATTCTCACCCAGAACGGGTGAAGGAAAGCATGAAGCAAACATCCTCTCAATGATTTGTGCCATTCCAGTCAAATAAATAACAGCATTACCTGAAACTAATATAGAATGGATATAAGACATTTCGATATTATAGAAAGGGCAAAAGAATAAGAGAGAAGGAATAAAATGAGTGAACAAGTTCAACATGGTGTCAGTCAAAACGCTGTAAAGGAGAAAATATGGACGCGTGATTTCATCCTAATTTGTATCGCGAATTTCCTGATTTTTTTGGGTTTTCAAATGACGCTGCCGACAATTTCTCTTTTTGTGAAGGAGCTCGGCGGAAGCGATCAATTGATTGGTTTCGTAGTCGGAATATTTACTTTTTCAGCCCTTTTGATTCGGCCATTTGCCGGCCAAGCCCTTGAAACAAGAGGGCGTCGCCTGGTCTATATTGGCGGCTTGATTGTCATAATTTTGACAGTGGGCACGTTCGGATTTTTAGCGAGCATCGCCTTGCTTTTCATCATGAGGATCATGCAAGGATTTGGGTGGGGATGCTTAACGACAGCATCCGGTACGGTAGCTTCTGATGTCGTGCCATCCACAAGAAGAGGGGAAGGTCTCGGCTACTTCGGATTGTCGGGGAATTTAGCGATGGCGATTGGTCCTTCTATCGGGCTAGCGCTTGTGGTCTTGATTCCCTTTAATCAATTCTTCCTGATTTGTGCGATTTTGCCGGCATTGGCTCTTTTGGCCGCATCCCAAATTCATTTCAAAAAAGGAGAGGTCAAGAAGGTATCCTCATCCCGTAAATTTTGGGATTTATATGAGATAAGTTCGTTGAAGCCTTCTATTTTGGCCTTCTTCATTACATTTACTTTTGGAGGAATCGCCACTTTCCTGCCGCTCTATACAGCGCAGAAGGGTGTGGAAGGAATACAGTATTATTTTCTCGTCTATGCTGTTTCTGTCATGCTGACCCGTACCTTTGCCGGACAGCTGTATGACCGCAAAGGACATAAGGCTGTTTTTCTCCCAGGCACATTACTAATGGTCATTGCTATGTTTCTTTTGTCTTGGCTGCCGGGAACTGCCGGACTGTTAATCGCTGCTTTCCTTTATGGATTTGGTTTTGGCAGTGTCCAGCCGGCCTTGCAAGCTTGGGCGATTGATCAGGCACCAGCGAACAGGAAGGGAATGGCCAATGCAACTTTCTATTCCTTCTTCGACCTTGGAATAGGAATAGGAGCCATTTCATTCGGGCAGATAGCGCACTCCTTCGGGTATGGCAGCATATATGCAACCGCGGGAATTTCGGTATTGATAGCGATGATTCTGTATGTGATTTTGACAAGAAAGAAGACTGTGTAAGAAAGAGATGCCCGTAATTAAACTGGTACTCTCATATCATTTATAAAGAGACTAAGCTATGAGAAGATGATCCCTAAATTGAACAGGGGTCATCTTCTTTAAGTTCCATTGATAATAGTCATTATAATAGTAAATTATATTGTGCTGTCTATGGAGAGTCCCATATTATGGCCTAATCTTAAACCATAAGGTCACGGTATCTCAAGAAGCAGGAAATCAATAATGAAGAATAGAATATTATCTAGATAAAGGAATTTGCCGATTTAGGTGTTGGTACTAAAGGTAGAAGGGAGTGTGGAAATGTCTGTAAAAAGCGTGTCAATTCTATATCATTTATTATTGTCATTAGGGGCTTTTTATGTAGGCGGACTTATGTTTTTAGGAAGGGGCGCTTTCGGTCCGTGGCCGCAAGAGTGGATTGGGAAACTACCATTTACTAGCTGGGGAAGTCTTGCTTTATTTGGGATACTTGTTTTTGGTTTCGGGAATCTCTTTGCTTTTGTTTATGGGATTGTTAAGAAGGATACTAAGGTATTTCTGATTACGATAATGATGGGCGCTTTGTTCTTCTTTTGTACCATTTTATCAAGAGTACTTTTGGGTGAATGGTACTTGCCTACAGGGCAATTTTTGATCGCCAGCATAATCCAGCTTTCACTTGGTTTACTAGGATTGCTTACTTTTATCATAAAAGAAAAATCTATTAGATTTTCTTAAATGTTTTTATTCGCTTCCAAGTGTAGGCAGTGTCTGTTTCCCTATGCTCTAATGAAATCTATAGAATCAAGAATGAACATATATTAGAAGAGATGAGGTGAAGCATACAGTGAAAATTGTTATTGCACCGGACTCATTCAAAGGCAGTTTATCGGCACTTAAGGCAGCGGAGGCAATTGAAAGGGGCGTTAAGAAGGCCGCCCCAGATGCACAAACAGTTTTAGTTCCCGTTGCTGATGGCGGAGAAGGAACTTTGGACAGCTTGGTGTCCGCTACGAATGGTCGAAAAGTTCAAGTGAAGGTCAAGGGGCCGTTGCTGGAGCCAGTCCAGGCTGAATATGGGGTGCTTGGCGATGGGGAAACATGTGTCATTGAGATGGCGCGTGCATCAGGCCTTAATTTAATTGAACCATCACGCTTGAATCCAATGATTACTACTACATATGGAACAGGGGAATTGATTACGAAGGCGCTCGATGATGGCTGCCGCAAGTTTATTCTTGCCATTGGCGGAAGCGCTACCAATGATGGCGGAGCTGGGATGCTTCAGGCGCTGGGTATGAAGCTATTAGATGGAGAAGGACAATCCATTCAAGGTGGCGGCGGAGCACTTCGTGAACTGGCCAAAATAGATGCCAGTGATTTTGATGCTCGTATAGCGAATAGTGAATTTTTAATAGCTAGTGACGTGCAAAATCCGTTGATTGGCAAGGAAGGCGCTTCTTATGTCTTTGGTCCGCAAAAGGGAGCTACGGCAGAAATGGTTGACCACTTGGATCGAAACCTCAAACACTTTGCTGATTTAGTAGAGGAACAGACAGGCATTCGATTGCATGAAATGGCTGGAGCGGGGGCTGCTGGTGGAATTGGCGGAGCATTCCAAGCCTTTTTCCCGTCGAAAATGAGGCGGGGCATTGATATGGTCATTGAATATACAGGGTTAAAAGAAAAGCTGATTGGAGCAGAGTTTGTTTTTACAGGCGAAGGCCAAATTGATTATCAAACTGCTTCAGGAAAGACACCGATGGGGGTTGCGCAAGCAGCGAAGAGAGAGGGGATACCTGTTTTTGCTTTAGCGGGCTCCATTGGACAGGGGATTGATGCTTTGTATGAGCATGGCATCACGAGTGTTCATAGCATCATAAATGGACCAATGCAGCTTGATATGGCGATGAAGTTGGGAGCAGAGTTACTTGAACAGACAGCTGAACAAGTAACTCGAACGTATGTTAGCTGTAAAATAGAGAGTTAACTAGCAGCAGGTTGGCAGGAGAATGTAAGCAGGATGAGATTTTCACAGGGATTATGGACAATATGGGGGGAGTATTATGTTATTTGTTGTGATTATTCTTGGGGTATTATTGATTGTTTTGGCAACGACAAAATTCAAGGTACATCCATTTTTATCATTAATATTAGGGACTTTGTTTGTCAGCATAGCTTCCGGGATGCCATTAGCTGAAGTCGTCGAAAATATTAATGGCGGCTTCGGCAGCATTATGGGCGGAATTGGAATCGTCATTGTATTTGGGACGATTATTGGTACGATATTAGAAAAAGCGGGGGCTGCTTATCGAATGGCAGAAGTAGTCCTTCGCATTGTTGGGCCAAAGCGACCACAGCTGGCGATGAGTATTATTGGCTATATTGTTTCGATTCCGGTATTCTGCGACTCTGGTTTTGTTATTCTGAATAGCTTGCGTAAAGCATTAGCAAAGCGCGCGAAGGTAGCTCTAGCTTCAATGTCCGTAGCATTGGCAACTGGTTTGTATGCAACGCATACGCTGGTGCCACCAACACCAGGACCGATTGCCGCTGCAGGGAATATTGGGGCAGAAGGATATTTAGGGACCATTATTTTGATTGGGTTGATTGTGGCCGTTCCGGCAGTTGTTGTCGGCTACCTGTGGGCAACCAAGGTTGCTTCGAGGATTGAAGTAGAAGAGGATGCAGAAGAATTAGATTATGAGAAAATAGTGCAATCGTTTGGTAAAATGCCGTCAACGTTTCAAGCTTTTCTTCCTATTATTTTGCCAATCATTTTAATCGGAATTGGATCGGCAGTAACAGCGATGGGTATGGAAGGGAATATCACCTCGTTCTTGACGTTCTTAGGAACACCGATTATTTCATTAATGCTAGGTGTAGTGGCGGCACTTCCATTATTACCGAAATTCAATGAAGAAACATTAACGAATTGGATTGGCGCTGCTTTGCTGGATGCTGCCCCGATTTTATTAATCACAGGAGCTGGTGGCGCATTTGGAACCGTTATTAAAAATACGGGCGTTGCAGACATCATTCAAGGCTGGGATATAGCGGATGTCTTTACGGGTGCATTATTCTTATTGATTCCATTCTTAATCGCAGCCGCATTAAAAACGGCACAAGGTTCTTCAACAACGGCTCTTGTCATTACTTCATCCTTAATTGCTCCGTTATTGCCAACAATGGGCATTGAGGATGCAGTGCCGTTAGCACTCGTAGTCATGGCCATCGGTGCAGGTGCCATGACGGTCAGTCACGTGAATGACAGCTTCTTTTGGGTTGTCACCCAATTCAGCGGCATGAAGGTAACAGATGCCTACAAAGCCCAAACAATGGCGACCTTATTGCAGGGGATTGTGACGATTGTTTTCACTATGCTTCTCTGGGTAATATTGGTTTGATAGATTAGCCAGCACTGACAAAGACACTCGAAAAATTCCGGGTGTCTTTGTTTCATTTATCATATGATTCAATAGATCTCTTAAGTTATGTTTATCCTTTTGTGGAATGATGTACAAAAAATTGTTATTATCTTAATATATCTTTAGCTATTGTCGGTTTTCTGTAATTACTTCATAATTTAAATTGCAATGACTTGTTTTTTCGGAAAGGAACTAAATGATTGTGACCATTCAAGAGGAATATGAAAATATAGATGTATTCGTTGGGCAAATTAAGTACGCAAAGAGACTACAACAATTATTATGTGAAAGATTAGATATGGACTTGCCAAAGGAATATGAGTTATCTGAAATAGTGGTCGAACAAGCACTATTTTCTTATATAGACGTACTGGAAAATTATTATAGATTGAGCGGAGACTCGTGGGAAGAGTTTTATCAGAAATATCACGGTGTAAAGAATGTTCCTAGACGGTTAGAGGATTTTAGAGAGCAGAAAAAAGGAAGCTTGCGGCTTTTGAAGGAGCGGGAGGATTAAATCCTAAGCTGTCCTGATAAGAAATAGTCTTACGTAATCATGGATTATATTATTTCAAGAAAAGAAACTCGCTAATAAGTTGGCGAGTTTCTTTTCTTATATCAGCAGCTTAATGTATTATGAGGGTCTGCAATCAGGATTATTTCTGAATAGGCGGTTCATTCTCAACCGGTACTTCCGCTATTTCTGCCGTCTTATTTCGAGTAAAGTACACAAGGATTGGACGTGGAAGTGGAACCTCGGCGAGTACCATTCCGGCCAAAATGAGTAACGAACCAGTGATGGCCGCAGGACCGAGCAGTGCCCCGTTCCATGCAAAGTCGCCAACGACAGCAAAGACAGGCTCAGTTGCAAAGATAAGTGCTACATGGGCAGGAGTTGTGTACTTGATGTAATGGGTTTGTGCGATGAAGGCAAAGACCGTTGCAAACAAGCTCGTGATCAATAAGGCAATGATGATAAGCGGGCTGCTGAACACGGAAGCCGAGATTGTCGGTTCAAATAATATAGAAGAAAAACCGCTCAATAAACCGACCGTCAAGCATTGGATGAGTACGAGATTAGCAGTATCCGCTTTTGATGTATATTTCGCTGTATAGACGAGCTGAAGCCCAAAACAAATGGCACATATAAAGGTCAGGACGTCTCCTAAATTGATCGAGGATAAATCTGAAAACGCCATGATATACAATCCGGCAACCGCAAGGACAGTTCCAAAGTGGGATTGCAGCTTTGCTTTTTGACCAAGGATGAAAAAGCTTAGGAATGGTACTAAAGCAACCGATAAACCGGTAATGAAGCCGGATTTACCTGATGTAGTGTATAGCAAACCGTATGTTTGCAGTGCATAGCCGGCAAATAGCAGGATTCCGAGTATAAGACCATATTTAAACTGTCCAGCCAATTTTTTTAGCTGTAAGGGCTTTGAAGCATTAAAGTATAAATAAACCCATAAGATGAGAGCCGCAAGCCCGAATCTTAAGCCATTAAAGGCAAAAGGGGGTAAAGTAACGATTGCATCTTGAATGAGGACAAATGTCAGTCCCCATACCATCGCAACGCTTAGTAAAATAGTATTGGCGGCCAAGCGATTTCCTGCCATGTACATTCCTCCATATTGAATATCAGCTTCACATTTCCAGTATTTTCTCACTATTTTATTCATACATCAAGTTATTTAGCTAGGAATAACAGACAGAAAGACTCTCAACTAAATGCGTTTAGGGAAGTGCGCGGAGCATAGGTGAGCAGTTAATTGTCAAATTCTCGATTAGTGGCCAAATATTATGAGTGATGAGAAAATATTAGGTTATTTATCTATTTGAGCCGGCAAATGGCGAATCGCAAACAGTGCCGCTTGTGTTCGGTCTTGTAAGGAAAGCTTTGATAATATATTGGATACATGCGTTTTGACAGTTTTCTCACTGATAAAGAGTGTGGAGGCTATTTCTTTATTGCTTTTGCCATTCGTAATTTCTTTCAGCACTTCTTTTTCCCTGCTGGTGAGCGAGTTGAGTAAATTTTGTTCAGGCTTTCGCTGTGTTTGCAGGGCTGACAATAACCCTTCCGTGACCTTTGGATGAATCTGTTTCTCCCCATTCACTAATTTAGATATTGCCTGGATAACCTCTTCTGGGTCATTTTCCTTCAATAAATAGCCCAGCGCACCAGCTTCTAGAGCTGGAATGGCATGATTTGCATCCGAGAAGCTCGTCAGGATGAGAATCTTGATTTCCGGCTTCAGACGGAGGATTTCCTTCGTAGCAGAGATGCCATCAATCTTAGGCATCACCAAATCCATAAGCATAATTTCGGGTGAAAGCTCAAGAGCCTTGGCGATAGCTTCTTCTCCATTGGATGCTTCACCAATTACCTCAAATTCATCCTGGCTCGATAGCAGCAAGGAGAGTCCTTTTCTGACGACTGGATGGTCATCGGCAATTACAATTTTGATCGTCATAGTATATTTCCTCCTCTGTTAAATTGGCAGTTCAACCTTTAGGGAGGTACCTTTTCCGCGCTTGCTGTGCAGGGCCATTCTCCCATTCATACTTTTGATTCTCTCTCCCATACTTTTCAGGCCGATGCTTGGCAAACAGGTTTCTTCGGCATACTGAAAACCAATGCCATCATCTGATACGATCATAACCACCGTATCTTTTTTATAATGTAAAACAATATTAACCTTGTGTTCTCCTGAATGCTTTAACGTATTATGGAAGGCTTCCTGGGCAATCCGCCAAAGGGTCTCCTCCTGGAGAGAGGTAAGCATGGAGATTCCTTCAACAGATAAATTCACCTCTAGACCGAGCATTTCCCCGTATTTCTTCAAAGAGCAGGCCAATCCTTCTGCAAGTCCTGCCGGACGAAGCTGCCAGATAAGAGCTTTCATTTCAGCCTGCGCATGCTGGGACATTCTTTGAATATCTGACAAGACTTCCTTGATGGGCATCTCTTTCGCTAAGCGAATACCGGCACTTGAGGTGACGTTAATGGAATAGAGCAGTTGATTGACAGAATCATGCAGGTCCCGAGCAAGACGATTTCGCTCTTCGGCAATTTTGATATCCTGTTCCTTCATGGTTAGGTGAATTCGTTTCAAGGCTGTTCCGATTTGATAGGCGATGGATTCCAAGAGAGAGAGCTCATGAGCCTCAAATGTCTCTTTGTTGGCTACAGCAACATTCAGTAATCCGAATGGCTCCTCGCCGGCTTTCAGCGGAACAGTTGCGTGGTAGACAAGTCCATATGTATCACCCCAGTTTCCTAGGCGTGCATTTTCCAAGCGCTTGCATTCCATAATATTCGATGCCTTCGTCAAGGTCCCGTTTCGAAAGCGGCTGACACACCAGCAATCCCCCTGTGTTAGCGCCTGATGCTTTGGATTCGAAAGTGCTGGCGGCAGAGACTCGGCGGCGGCAAGCTCATATTCCCCTTCTCCGTTAATGAGAAAAATCCAACCCGCTTCAAGCGAAGTCAGCTGCAGAAGCTTCCGCAAGCAATCTTCGAGCATAGATTTTAGTTCTGTACTCTCATTTAGCGTTTCGGCGATGCTCTTTAAAATCTCCAATTCTGATAGATAACTATCCCGCTTCATTTCCCAGCCTCCCAACAGATGGTTTGTTATTATTATACATTTGGATACAACTAAAGTTGTAGAACATTTCCTCCTAATCACGGATGCTCTTAAATAGTGTTCTTCCGTACCATATAAGTAAGATTAATGGAAAGGGAGAGATATACATGAAGACGATTATGATTACAGGCGGATCAAAAGGGCTTGGAAGAGCCTTAACTCATGCATTTTTGCGCAGAGGAGATAATGTTGCCGTATGCGCAAGGGGAGAAGATGGGCTAGAGAGTTTGCGAAGTGAAACGAAACGATTGGCGGGTAAGCTTCTTGCGGTAGCTGCAGATGTATCGATAGAACGGGATGTAGAACGCTTCATTTCCTTGGCGGAGCAAAAATTCGGCCGCATCGATGTCCTCATTAATAATGCGGCCATTCTCGGACCAAGCCCGATGCCTTTATTGCTTGATTATCCTACTTGTGATTTCCTTGAAGTGCTTAAGGCAAATATCGCAAGTCCTTTCATGGTTACGAAACGGGTGCTGCCTGGGATGCTTGTCAATGGGAGCGGGTCTGTTATCAATATCACCTCTGAGGCCGGCGCAATTGGTTATGCTGGATGGGGAGCCTATGGCATCTCGAAATTCGGCGTTGAAGGGCTGACTGAAACATGGGCAGACGAATTAACTGAGACTGCAATCCGGATGAATATGGTCGACCCCGGCAGCATGGACACTGAGATGCATCAGCTGGCTGTGCCGGAGCGTGATTATAGTCTGCCGAAGCCGGATGAGCATCTTGATGTATTTCTCTATCTTGCCTCGGATGCTTCACTCGGTGTAAACGGCAAGCGATTTGAAGCGCAGGAATTCCATTTGGAGGGGGAATATTGATGGGGGCTATCCGTAAATCGTTCAGCATTCCCGTTGAATTGAATGCCTGCATTCCCCCAGAGGAGAGGGGAGTGAGGAGGGACGGTGTGAAGCTGATGGTGATTGAAAAGGAAACAGGGAAAATCGTTCATGATGTCTTTTATCATTTAGGCCATTATTTGCGAAAAGGCGATCTACTTCTTTTGAATAACAGTCGAACCATTCCGGCTGTCTTATGGACACATTGTGGAAAAGAAGTGCGGCTGGCAAGATCATGGACTAGCGGATATTGGGATGTGCTGATAATCGGTGACGAGGTAGAAGCGGGAGCGGACCTTCATTTCCCCAATCAATTGATGGCTAAGATAAAGAACCGAGTTGATGGGACTCCTTTGTGGACCGTATCGTTCAATCAAGAAAATGAGCTGTTTTTTGATACACTTTACCGCCATGGTGAGCCCATCCGTTATGAATATATTGATACACCATGGAAGCTCGAAAGCTATCAAACGGTTTATGCCTCTGTTCCCGGCTCGGCAGAAATGCCCTCAGCAGGCAGGGCATTCAGCTGGGAGCTGCTTTTTGAGCTGCAGAAAAAGGGGATTAAGCTAGGTTTTTTACAGCTTCACACTGGCTTAAGCGATTTTTGCGATGATGAATACCCAGTGAAGCCTGCAGTCAATCCAGAATATTATCATGTGCCGGAGGAAACCCTCAAATCAATCCATGCAGCAAAAAAAGTGGGAGGAAGAATCATTGCTGTCGGAACAACCGTTGTCAGAGCGGCAGAATCAGCCATTCTTACCGGCAAGGCGGAAGGAATCACCACTCTTTCAATTGGGGAGCATGACCAGCTTCAAGTCATTGATGGTCTCTTGACTGGTTTTCATGAAGCAGAGGCAAGTCATCTTGATTTGCTTTGCTCCTTGATTGATTCGCAAAAATTAGTTGCCGCCTATGAAATGGCGATTAAAGAAAGGTATTTATGGCATGAGTTTGGAGATATGAATTTGATTATATAGGAGGGTTCAGATGAGGTTTCATCATCTAGGGCTTGAAGTATTCTCCATTGATGATTCACTCAGCTTTTATTGTGGCTATCTTCAATTTGAGCTAGAACAAGTTCTACTATTGGGCGGAGAGAAGATTTACTTTCTGACTAACGGTGGTCTGCGGCTGGAGCTTGTGGAATCTAAAGAAGCCCCTAATATGCATATTTGCTTTGAAGTGAAGGAATTTCCGGCTAATTTGCCAGCCGATAAAGAGTATCATTCATATGAAAATGGCTGGGAGTCTTGCTTCTTTAACAATGGTGAAGGTCAACTAATCGAGCTCCTAAAGAGGAATTAATGAACAGCGAATCGAATAAAAGAATGGATGAATCAAGTTAAAGGGAGTGAAGTTGGTGATTACGATCAGACGATTATGTGATTGTACGCTTCAGGATGTCATTCTCGCTTGGAATGAAGGATTTGAGGGCTATTTTGTCAAAATGAACTTCTCGTTGGAACAATTTCTGAAACGATTGGTGCACGAGGAATTGTCCGCTGAGCATTCTATTCTTCTGTATGATGGGGATACTCCGGTTGGAATCGTTTTGAACGGTATGCGTGAAATAGATGGAAAGAAGCTGGCCTGGAACGGAGGGACTGGTATTGCCCCCGCATACCGGAATAAAGGGCTTGGACGCTTGGCAATTGCTGAATGTATCCGGATCTATGAAGAGGAGGGGGTGGAAAGCGCGACATTAGAGGCCATTGCGGAAAACCATCCGGCAATCGGCCTGTATGAAAAAATGGGGTATAAAACAATTGGCCGTCTTATGAATTATAGTTGCAGCAAGTCAATTGGATTGCCTGCCCGCTCAGCAGCATACCGTACTGAATTACGTCCTCCTGCAGAATTGGGCAGACTTTCGTTCTTTCATGAAAATAGACCGTGGCAAACACAGCGGAGAAGCATTCAAAACGGAGAGGCCATCGTTTTGATTGATGAGGAGGGAAAGGAATGTGCCTATGCCATTTATCAGAAAGGATGGCAGGAAAATGGGGACTTGCAAGCTATTTATTTATACCAGGCTGAATTATGCTCAAGCCCTAAACCAGAAATGGTGGAAGCCCTTCTTCAAGCGGTGTTTGGAGCGAGCCCAGTCAGCTCGTATGTAATTAACCTGCCATTAAAAGAGGATGGATGGGATCTGGCCTTGAAGGAAATGGGCTTTAAGGAGACCGT
Organism: Pradoshia eiseniae; assembly: GCF_002946355.1. Classification (NCBI taxonomy): domain Bacteria; kingdom Bacillati; phylum Bacillota; class Bacilli; order Caryophanales; family Bacillaceae; genus Pradoshia; species Pradoshia eiseniae. Next base: position 199,469 of record NZ_PKOZ01000006.1, on the reverse strand, counting down.
CGGCCAGGTTTGGATGGAATACAAGTTTAATTGATTGAATTTTTGTGATTTTTGATATACTTATTTTGGGAGAAGTATACCAAAAAGGAGGAAGATCAGATGCATGATATTATTGTAATTGGCGGAGGTCCCGCTGGAGCAAGTGCAGCCATATTAGCAGCTAAAGCAGGCAAGAAAACGATTGTACTCGATAATGACAAAGGGGTAACAAAACGAGCTTGGTTCGAAAACTTTTATGGAATCGAAGAGATTGGCGGACCGGACTTGATTGCCATCGGCAAGAAGCAGGCTGAAAAGTTCGGGGCAGGCTTCTTTAATGAGACAGTCGTGAGAATAGAATCTGGAGATGAAGGCGTGACAGTCATCACTGAAGACAATCAATACACCGCAAAAGAAGTCATCATTGCAAGCGGCATGCTCACTGCTGTCGCAGATGAATCTGGCATTCAGAAAAAGCCTGGCACAGAGCCTCGTGTAAAGACAATCATTGATGTGGATGCAGACGGGAAAACAAATTTACCCCATGTATGGGCTGCAGGTACGGTTGCCGGTGAAAGCATGCACGGTATCATTACCGCTGGCCACGGAGCGAAGGTTGCCATCAATGTCATCAGTGAGCTAAATGGCGAACGCTATGTGGACCATGATTTGTTGAAAGGCTGAATATATGAAATGGAGAGAGGATTGCCTTGGGCAGTCCTTTTTTATTTCATTGGGAAAAGGGATATGCAACTGGGTCGAACTACAATTTAGTATGAAGGGTGGGTCAAGTGTGGGCGAAAGGTGGGAGAAGCCAGGCAAACCCCACCCTTGCCCCAGGCAAAGGGTATGAAGGGTGGGTCAAGTGTGGGCGAAAGGTGGGAGAAGCCAGGCATCACCCACCCTTGCCCCAGGCAAAGGGTATGAAGGGTGGGTCAAGTGTGGTCGAAAGGTGGGAGAAGTCAGGCATCACCCACCCTTGCCCCAGGCAAAGGGTATGAAGGGTGGGTCAAGTGTGGTCGAAAGGTGGGCGAAAGGTGGGAGAAGCCAGGCAAACCCCACCTTTGCCCCAGGCAATGGGCATGAAGGATGGGGAAAGGGTGGACCAAGGGTGGGAATCGTCATATATTTTCCAAACGCAATTCACGGTCCACTTCCTCGAGGAATTCGCCTGCTTTCTTCCTATTGATCACGAGGTCAGCGTATAGGTCGAATCCGGTTGGTTCCATATTGACAATAACAAGCTTTGCACCGTGCTGCTTGGCAATTAGCGGAAACTGGTTGGCGGGTGTGACAGATAAGGAGGAGCCAATCACAATAAACAAGTCAGCGCGGATGCTTTCTTCTTCGGCCATCAAGAATGGCTCCTCAGGCAGCATCTCCCCGAATAGGATGACAGATGGGCGCAGCTTGCCGCCGCATGCTTTGCATGCATAATTCTTTTCTAAATACATCTCGCTTCCATATTCAGTCCCGCATGATTGGCAATGGACTTTCTGCAGTGTTCCATGGAGCTCCGCCACTCGAAGGCTTCCAGCCTCCTGATGAAATCCATCCACATTTTGGGTGATGATGCTTTTGGCAAGCCCTTCTTCTTCCCATTTGGCTAGAATTCGATGACCTTTATGAGGTCCATGTTCTTTCACTCCTACGACACGCTCCCGGTAGAAGTCGAAGAACTCCTTTACATTTTGATTGAGAGTCTCGGTGCTTGCAATTCGGCTCGGGTCTTTTTTCTTCCACAGTCCTTTTTCATTTGAGCGGAAATCAGGCAAACCACTTTCAGTGCTCATTCCTGCTCCAGTGAAAATGACGGTATAGGCTGATTCTTTTATCCACTTCGCTATTTCCATCACGCTGTCCTCCTCGGTTGCTTTGTATGAAATTCATTATATCATTTTGCCTGAAAAGAGTTTTTACAGTTTTTGCTTGAAACTTTAGTGAGGAGAAGTGATAATAGAGTATAAAATTATCAGAAAATTTATACGTAGGGGATATGCAGAATGAAAGTAGTGAAATTTGGGGGTACTTCTCTTGCTTCGGGAGAACAACTGGAAAAAGTGTTTGATATTGTCGTATCTGATCAGGATAGGAGATTAATAGTCGTTTCTGCACCAGGGAAGCGGTTTTCAAAAGATATAAAAGTAACTGATTTATTGATTGCGACTGCACAGGCCTGGCTGAAGGGGAGCGAGGATGATGATTTGTTTCAGGCGGTCATTAACCGCTATCGGTCCATTACGGATAGTCTTGGTATGAGCGATGAGGTAATTGAACGCATTACAGCGGACCTGATAGAATTATTGAAGGGGGACCGCAGCAATCCGGAGCAGTTCATGGATGCTATCAAGGCGAGCGGGGAAGACAATAATGCTAAATTAGTGGCAGCCTATTTCCAGCATAGAGGAATAGAAGCCGCCTATATTAATCCGCGTGAGGCTGGACTAATTGTGAGCAGTGAGCCAGGTAATGCCCAAGTGCTCCCTGAATCGTATGAAAGGCTGTCACATTTGAAAGAGAAAAAAGGGATTCTGATTTTCCCGGGATTCTTTGGTTATACGACAGACGGGCGTGTCATGACGTTCCCGCGCAGCGGTTCGGATATAACGGGCTCGATTCTGGCAAATGCCGTCAAGGCGGAGTTGTATGAGAATTATACAGATGTCGATGCTGTATTTTCAGTCAACCCGTCGATTGTTGAAAACCCGAAAGAAATTGCAGTGCTTACGTATCGGGAAATGCGGGAGCTTTCCTATGCTGGATTTAGTGTTCTGCATGATGAGGCGCTTATTCCCGCCTTCCGTGCTGAGATTCCGGTGAATATTAAGAACACGAATAATCCTGATTCTCCTGGCACCATGATTGTGAGCAGGAGGGCAGAAACGAATGGACCGGTTGTCGGAATCGCAAGTGATAATGATTTCTGCAGCATTTATGTAAGCAAATATTTAATGAACAGAGAAATCGGCTTTGGCCGCAAGCTGCTTCATATTTTGGAGGAGCTTCATCTCTCGTATGAGCATGTTCCATCCGGAATTGATGATTTAACCGTCATCCTGCGTCAAAATCAACTGGATCATGAAAGAGAACAGATTATTATCGATCGCATTAAGAATGAATTGGATGCTGATGAGGTGAAGGTCGAGCATAATTTATCCTTAATTATGATTGTTGGGGAAGGAATGCGCTCCAATGTTGGAACGATGGCACGTGCATCAAGAGCTTTGGCTGACAAAGGCATCAATATCGAGATGATCAATCAAGGATCCTCCGAAGTATCGATGATGTTTGGAGTAAAGGAAGCTCAGGAAAAGCTTGCCGTTCAAGCGCTGTATGAGGCATTTTTTACAGATGTACTGGTATGAGAAAGAGTGGTGAGTCATGTTGGTAAAAGCGATTATATTTGATTTGGATGATACGCTTCTATGGGACCAGCGAAGCGTAAAGGAGGCATTCGCGGCAACGTGCAAGGCTGCGAGGGGAAAATATGATTTAGACCCTGGGCGATTGGAGGAAGCAGTGCGAAAAGAGGCGACGCGGCTCTATCAATCGTATGAGTCCTATGCTTTCACGCAGATGATTGGCATCAATCCCTTTGAAGGCTTGTGGGGAAACTTCCTGGATGATGAGGATAATTTCCGGCAATTGGCTAAGGTCGTTCCTTCTTACCGGAAAGAGGCGTGGATTAACGGGCTGAAGGCGCTTGGAGTTGATGACCCTGCTTTTGGCGAGGAATTGGCGGAACGCTTTCCTAAGGAGCGGAGACAGCGCCCATTTATCTATGAGGATACCTTTACCCTTCTAGATCAGCTTCACGGTCGCTATCAATTGCTTTTACTCACGAATGGCTCGCCGGATTTGCAAATGACAAAGCTAGAGATCACACCGGAGATTTCACCATATTTTGACCATATCCTTATTTCGGGCGCCTTCGGCAGAGGGAAGCCGGATCCGGCGATTTTTGAGCATGCGCTCAGCCTGCTTCAAGTTTCAGCGGAGGATGCTTTAATGGTCGGAGATAACTTGAAGACAGATATTCTTGGGGCAAATCTGGCGGGTATACCGTCTGTATGGGTCAATCGTGATAATAAATCTCCTGGTGAGGTAAAGCCTGTATATGAAATTAAGCGGTTAATGGAATTAAATGAATTATTGACGTCCATCAAATGAATGGCAAGAGTGGCTCCCGCAAACCGGGGGCCATTTTTATGAGCATTTTTCATGCGTTGTGGGGCAAACTGGATATTATTGACTTCCGCAAACAAGAAGGTGATACCTATGCTAAACCGATGGACGATGGAAACGAAGTACATAATGGCTGCATCCGTTCTAATAGGTCTTTATCTTGCCCCAATGTTCCTTTTGGGTGAGAATTCACATATTCGGCTGCATGATAATCTTGATTCAAATATAGCCTGGTACAAGGTGTTGAGGGATAATCAGCAATTATTTGGGCCAATTGATGATACGATAGTCCAAATTATTAATGGATTGCCCCGCAATGCGTTTGGAACGGAATTCAGCGGGATTCAATGGCTTCATTATTTGTTGCCTTCTATGACGGCTTATGCTGTCAGTCAGGTGATTGTAAGGGTTTTTGCTTTCTTGGGAATGTACCTTCTATTGAAGAAGCACTTCCTGAGGGAAGAGCAATATGGCTTTATTCGTGTCTTCACGGCACTTGCTTTTAGCTTAACGCCGTTTTGGCCATCCGGGATGCTGTCCACACTAGGTCACCCGCTTGCCTTATACGCTTTCTTGAATCTCCGCAATCGGGATAGCTCATTCAAGGACTGGCTCATTCTGGCGCTGCTGCCTTTTTACTCAAGCTTTGTGCTAGGGTTTTTCTTCTTTTTAGCGGCGATGGGATTGCTCTGGCTCTATGATGGAATCTTCAGGAAAAGGTGGAATGGGCGTTTTTTTGGTGGGATTCTCTTCATGACAAGTGTTTATTTGCTGGTTGAGTACCGGTTGGTTTATTCGCTCGTATTTCCTGGGGAGCCGAATAGCCGGGATGAATATTTCAGTGCGTACTTGAGTTTTGCTCAATCGTTCCGGCTCATTTTTAAGAATTATATTGCTGGCCATACACATGTGCTCACCTTGCATCAGTTTATCATCATGCCGTTATCCTTTTTGGCTCTCTGGTTTATCATTCGCGATAAGCGATGGAAGAACGAGAAGATTTTCGTTTTTCTATTTGTGCTTAACTTTGTCCTCTCCGCTTGGTATGCGTTTTGGTTTTATGAGGGCTGGGATTATCTGAAGGAACGAGTCTCGTTATTAAATGCCTTTAACTTTGCGCGCTTTCATTTTATGCGTCCGCTTGTTTTGTATTTGCTGTTTGCTTTGTCCTGCAGGCTTATGTGGAAACGCGGAATGAAATGGCGTCAACTGGCCAAAATAGCCATGATAGCCCAGTTGTTCATCCTGTTTCTCGGCAATCCAGAGGTGTATTACGGGAAGAGAAATACGCCTTCATTTAAGGAATTTTATGCAGAGGAGCAGTTTAAGGAAATCGAGGATTTCATCGGGAAGCCCCAAGATTCTTATCGGGTGGCAAGTATCGGCCTTCATCCCGCTATCTCACAATACAATGGATTCTACACGCTTGATACGTACAATAATTATTATCCGCTAACCTATAAGCATCAGTTCCGAGAAATCATTGAAGACGAGCTTGATAAGAATAAAAGGCTTAAGAATTATTTCGATAACTGGGGCGGCCGGTGTTACATTTTTGTCGATGAACTTGGGAAGAAATATGATTATGGCAAGAATTCAAAGAAGAAAATCCGCGAGCTCAAGCTGAATACAGAGGTGTTCAAGGAGATGGGCGGGGAATATTTTTTCTCAAGCGTGCCCATCCTGAATGCGTCCGTTAATGGGTTAGAGCTGCTCGAGGTATTTGATCATGAGGATTCTGCTTGGAGAATTTATTTATACCACGCCGTCTAAAGGAGCGAACGTAACATGAAATTGCCCGTTTTGACGATTATCGTTCCATGCTATAACGAGGAGGAAATCCTGCCGAAAACGATGGACGAGCTTACGGCTGTCCTCCTGGAGCTCATGGAGCTTAAGCTTGTATCCAATAACAGCAATATGTTATTTGTCGATGATGGAAGCAAGGACCATACTTGGAACCTGATTCAAGTGGAAAGTATGCAAAATCATTTGGTCAGAGGGATTAAGCTGGCAGGGAACGTCGGCCACCAAAATGCCCTTTTGGCAGGTCTTGAAGCTGCCCAGAGGCAATCAGATTGCGTCATTTCCATTGATGCAGATCTGCAGGATGATGTATCCGTCATCCGTACGATGGTAGAAAAATATAATGATGGCTATGATATTGTGTATGGTGTCAGAGATAAGAGGCAGACGGATACATTCTTCAAACGGAATACCGCACTTGCTTTTTATCGGGTAATGGGAACGCTCGGTATCCAGTTGATTCCTAACCATGCCGATTACCGGCTCATGAGTAAGAGGGCGTTGAAGGAGCTGCTAAAATATAAGGAAAGAAATCTCTTCCTGCGCGGGATGATTCCCTTGATTGGGTTCTCGCAAACGAAAGTCTTTTATGAAAGAAAAGAGAGGGAGAGAGGGATATCCAAATATCCTCTTAAGAAAATGCTTTCCTTTGCCTTCGATGGGATTACGAGCTTCAGTGTCGCCCCAATCCGGTTTGTCACCTATCTAGGCTTTATTACCTTGCTTGTAAGCATACTTGCCGGCGGCTATGCCCTGCTGCAAAAATGGCTTGGGAACACACAGTCAGGCTGGACATCCATTATGATTTCCCTGTGGATCATCGGCGGTCTGCAGCTGATTGGAATCGGGGTTGTCGGTGAGTATATCGGTAAAATCTTCAAGGAGGTCAAACGCAGGCCGATTTATGCGATTGATGTGGATCATTATTCAGAGAACCTGGAGGATGAAGAGGCCGATGAAGCTGCCTGGAAGCGGAAAGGAACCTCATGATCGATAGAAAGGGACTCAGATGACATTAGATTTAATTACAGATTATGTTCATACCTATGGTTATTTTGTGATATTTGTCGTGCTCTTCATGGCGATGATTGGCATCCCGGCACCAGAAGAAACGTTAATGCTGCTAATTGGCGGCATGCTCTTGGATAGCGGACTTCAATTCTTTGCCGTCATTGCGATTGCCCTATTTGCGGTCAACACAGCCATGCTCGTGTCATACATCGCAGGCAGAAGGCTTGGAAATCGGCTGGTCATTCGTTATGGCCATAAAATCAATTTGACGCCAGCTAAATGGGACAAGTTAAAGAAAAGGCTTGAGAAATATGATGGCAAAAAGATGATTTTCACTTATTTTCTGCCGGGTATGAGACAATTAATGCCCTATCTATCTGGCACAAGAAAGGTCTCCTATCCTGTCTTTCTCGGATTTACTTTTACGGGCAGTCTTTTATGGGCGTTATTCTATACGACAATTGGCTATTACCTGGGAGATGTGCTTGGCCCGACCCTTTTAGCCATCTTCGCGTTAGGGATTTGCTTGTTTTTCCCCGCTATAGTGATTACCAAACGAATAGTAAAGGCCAAACCTAATGAGAGGGATTTGGCACATAAATAAGGAATCCCCAAAAAGGGGATTCCTTATTTTATTCCTTCTTTGAAAGCTCCTCTTCCGTTACCCATTTATGGTTCGTCACTTTATCGCTGCCATCCGTTGGGGCGTAATCAATCATATAGACGGTTGTCTTTTCTGATGAATCAATCACTGCAGTGGCACCGTGCATTCCCTCCATATGATCAGCGGTGATGGTTATTTCAGTCCCAGGTTCAAGGGCTGCTTCTCCATTTGCCTCTTCGATTTCCTCATGGATAACCCATTTATGATTTTCTACCTTTTCCCCGCCATTTGTAGGAGTATAGGAAACGCTATACGCAATCGTATCATAGGCACCGACTATGGTGGCTTCAGCACCCTTCATACCTTCCATATGACCTTCTTTTAAGATGGCCGTGCTTCCAACCGGAAAGGCTGGATTTTCACTTTCTTTCACTTCCTCAGGCACGTCGCCGGAATTTGAATGCTCCATGGCGGAATGGTCCACTTCCTGGCTCTTTTCTTCAGGAGCGGAATCTGAACAGGCACTGACCACCATCAGCATTAGTATAGATACAAAGATGAATAATGGTTTCTTCAAATTTATCCTCTCCTTTTTGTATACGCCCATCATAACAAAGGGATTTATTACCATGCCATGATTGTGCATGGGGATGAATCTACAACCAAGCTTTGTTGAGAAAATAGTCCGAATATACAATTGTTAAAATATGTATCTTGAACTATAATTGTTAGATAATTCCAAAAAGTAAAGGGGGTATAAGATGAAGATTTATATGTCCGTGGATATGGAGGGGATAACAGGGCTTGTGGACTATACCCATGTATCCTCGGAACTGCATAATTATGAGCGAAGCCGCCGAATCATGACTGAGGAAGCGGATGCCATCATTACAAGCCTCTTCAAGAATGGAGCCGAGGAAATCATTGTCAATGACAGCCATAGCAAGATGAATAATCTCCTCGTTGAGCTATTGCACCCTGATACACAGCTTATTACCGGTGATGTGAAACCCTATTCCATGATGCAAGGGTTGGATGCATCCTTTGATGGAGTCATCTTTGCCGGATACCATGCCAGGGCATCTATGCCAGGCGTCCTTACACACTCCATGATTTTTGGCGTTCGAAATATGTACATAAACGATCAGGCTATCGGAGAACTAGGGTTTAATGCCTATGTAGCCGGCTATTATGGGGTTCCTGTTTTGATGGTGGCTGGAGACGACCAGGCGGCTATTGAAGCAAGCCAGCTGATTGAAAATGTCACGACAGTAGCCGTAAAAACAGCTATTTCCAGATCGGCTGCGAAAACACTCACTCCTGCCAAGGCAAAGCTAATCCTAGCGGAAGTGGCAAGTGAGGCTTTAATAAAACGCTCACACATCAAGCCATTGGTGCCCCCGGAGTGTCCTGTTCTCCGTATAGAGTTTGCTAATTACGGACAAGCGGAATGGGCGAATCTGATGCCTGGAACCGAATTAATTGAAGGAACAACGATGGTCAAATTCGAGGCGAAGGATATCCTTCAGGCGTATCAGGCCATGCTTGTGATGACGGAATTGGCGATGCACACGACGTTTTCTTAGGGAGGAGGTGACGAATGAATACATTTATTGTCCGCCGTCTCATCTCCATGCTTCTTACCTTATGGCTCATTATTACAGGCACATTCTTTCTGATGCATGCCGTTCCCGGGTCACCCTTTAATGAAGAAAGGACAACCAATGAGGCGGTACAGCGTAATCTGATTGCCTATTATAAACTAGATGAACCCTTGATTGTTCAGTATGTCAATTACTTAAAATCGGTCGTAACCTTGGATTTTGGTCCCTCCATCAAAAAATCCTCACAGACTGTGAATGATATGATTTCTTGGGGGTTCCCGGTCTCCTTGGAACTTGGTCTTTATACATTGATTGTAGCGATAATATCAGGAATTACTCTTGGTGTCATTGCCGCTTTGAGGAGAAATGGCATCATTGATTACCTGGCAATGACAATTGCTGTTTTAGGAATATCGATACCCAATTTTGTGCTAGCCACTCTATTCATTCAAGTTTTTGCCGTTAAGGCAGGCTGGCTGCCGGCCGCTACCTGGACGAGCTGGCGTCATATGATTTTGCCGACATTTGCCCTTGCGACAGGTCCGATGGCCATTATTGCCAGACTTACGCGTTCGAGCATGCTGGAGGTGCTGACCCAGGATTACATACGTACTGCACGGGCAAAGGGCTTGAGCCCAGCGAAGATAGTCATTAAGCATGCGCTCCGTAATGCTTTACTGCCGGTAGTGACGGTACTCGGCACGCTGGCTGCGAGTATATTGACCGGAACATTTGTCATTGAAAAGATTTTCGCCATACCTGGGATGGGCAAGTATTTCATCGAAAGCATCAATAATCGTGATTATCCCGTGATTATGGGGACAACCGTTTTTTACAGCTCTGTGCTGATCATCATGCTTTTCTTGGTGGATATCGCTTATGGAATTCTTGACCCTCGTATCAATTTGAACAAGAAAGAGGGGTGAGCTTGTTTTGCAAATGAAATCCAAGCAGCAGAATAAAATACCGGATGAGTGGTTTCAGCCGCTTGAACGATCTGAGATGGATGCAGAAGCAGTCGTTCGTCCAAGCAGAACGTATTGGCAGGATTCATGGCACATGCTTCGGGAGAATAGGCTGGCGATGGCCGGGCTGGTCTTCCTTGCATTTCTTATCATCATGGCGATCATTGGTCCGTCCCTCTCACCAAACTCCATTGAAGAACAGTCTATTATGAATCAAAACATGCCCCCATCCTCTGAATATTGGTTTGGAACTGATGATTTAGGCCGTGATGTATTCGCTCGTACCTGGTATGGGGCACGTGTTTCCTTATTTGTAGGTATCATGGCGGCTATGATTGATTTCTTTATCGGGGTTATTTATGGAGGAATTGCCGGCTATAAGGGAGGCAGAACAGACCATTTGATGATGCGGGTCATTGAGGTCCTGTATGGATTGCCGTATTTATTGCTTGTCATTCTCTTAGCTGTGGTGATGGGACCTGGTTTATTTACAATCATCATTGCCCTCTCTGTGACGGGCTGGATTGGCATGGCCCGTATCGTACGAGGTCAAGTGCTCCAAATCAAGAATTATGAATTCGTGCTCGCATCAAAGACGTTTGGGACGAAGACGAGAAGAATCATCCGCCGCAACCTATTGCCAAATGCGATGGGACCAATCATTGTCCAGCTCACCTTGACTATTCCATCAGCTATCTTTGCTGAGGCATTCCTTAGCTTTCTGGGTCTCGGTATCCAGGCTCCGCATGCGAGCTGGGGAGGAATGCTGAATGATGCATTGGGTGTGATACTGAGCGGCTACTGGTGGCGATTATTCTTTCCTGCCTTGTTCATCTCATTGACGATGTTTGCCTTTAACGTCGTGGGAGATGGATTGCAGGATGCGCTCGATCCGAAGCTTAGGAGGTAATGGTATGGATAAAGTGCTGCAGGTAGATAATCTGCATGTTCAATTTTCGACATTTGGCGGAATCGTTCATGCTGTCCGGGGAGTGTCTTTTAGCCTTCATCGCGGTGAGACGCTGGCAATCGTGGGCGAATCCGGCTGCGGAAAAAGCGTCACCTCTCAGAGTATTATGGGACTTATCCCAGCTCCGCATGGCCGTATCACGAAGGGGCAAATCCTATATGGAGATAAAGATCTCACTAAATTAAAGGAGGCGGACTTAAGGAAGATACGCGGTGTTGATATTTCGATGATTTTCCAGGACCCGATGACGGCATTGAACCCGACGATCACCATTGGTGAACAAATCACAGAAGGACTTATGGAACATCAGAGATTATCGAAATCAGCTGCAAAAGCAAGAGGGATTGAGTATTTGAAGCTGGTCGGAATTGCTAACCCGGAAATACGGTTCAAGCAATATCCGCATCAATTCAGCGGGGGGATGAGGCAGAGGATTGTCATTGCGATGGCCTTGATTTGCGAGCCTGATATATTGATAGCCGATGAGCCGACAACGGCCTTGGATGTCACCATTCAGGCGCAAATTCTCGCTCTCTTTCGAAAAATTCAAAGGCAGACAGGGGTTTCAATTATCTTGATTACACATGATTTGGGTGTGGTTGCTCAGGTGGCTGACCGAATTGCCGTCATGTATGCCGGAGAGATTGTTGAGACTGGCGATAGAAGAGATATCTTCTATCATGCCCGCCATCCATATACAAAAGGCCTTCTTCAATCCGTCCCTCGTTTGGATCGGGAAGAAGCGGATTTGGTTCCAATCAATGGCTCACCGCCGGACTTATTTGCCCCTCCGCAAGGCTGTCCCTTTACGGCACGATGTGACCACGCCATGGAGGTATGCGCAAAAGCAGACCCAGAGAGAACGCATATAGGAAATGCTCATTTTGTGAATTGCTGGCTGGAGGATGAGAGGGCAGGAGGAAGACGAATAGCAGCTAAAAAGAGTGCATTTATTAATTTATAAGGAGGATAAGGATGAAAAAAACAATTTCCATTTTGAGCATGCTGGTATTACTCGTGTTTAGTGCGGCTTGTACAGCGACAAAGGAATCAGGTAATGAAGGCAATAAGGATAATGCAAACAATGATGAAAAGGTGCTTTATTTAAATAATGGAGAAGAACCTACCTCCTTTGACCCGCCAATCGGCTTTAATGCGGTTTCATGGAATGCCCTTAATAATTTGATGGAGGGATTGACGAGGCTTGGGAAAGATCATGAACCAGAGCCGGCTGCAGCAGAGAAATGGGAGGTATCAGATGATGGGAAGCAATATACCTTCCATATTCGAGAAAATGCGAAATGGTCAAATGGCGATGACTTGAAGGCTTCTGATTTTGTCTATGCATGGAAACGCCTTCTGGATCCAAAAACAGCCTCTGGTGCAGCCTTTTTAGGTTATTTCATTGAGGGCGGAGAAGAATTTAACACGGAAAAAGGGTCTGCGGATGATGTCTTGGTTGAAGCGGTTGATGAGAAAACCTTCAAAGTGACATTGACAAGCCCGCAAGCCTATTTTTTAAGCGTCATCACCAATCCAGCCTTCTTTCCTATAAATGAAAAGGTAGCGAAAGAGAATCCGGAGTGGTTCGCTGAAGCTGACAGCTTCGTAGGAAACGGACCATTTATTCTGTCTGAATGGAAGCATGATAGCCATATGACTATGGAGAAGAATCCTGAATATTGGGATGCGGATACCGTGAAGCTTGATAAAGTGAATTGGGCCATGGTCAATGATACGACGACTGAATATCAGATGTATACGAATGGAGAGCTTGATACCTCTGATGTTCCTCCTGAAATGACGAGCCAATTGATGGAGGAGGACAAGGTGAAGATTGATGAGCAGGCGGGCCTGTATTTCTTCCGTTTCAATGTAGAGAAGGAACCTTTCCAAAATATCAATATTCGTAAAGCATTCGCAATGGCGACAGATCAAAAGCAATTGGTTGAGTATGTGACTAAGAATGAGGAGGAGCCTGCTTATGGATTTGTGGCACCAGGGTTTAACGACCCGTCCGGCAAGGACTTCCGGGAAACGAATGGGGACCTGATTGTCACAGATGTGAACAAAGCGAAGGAACTGCTCGCCAAAGGGCTAGAGGAAGAGAACTATGATAAGCTTCCTGAGGTCACATTAACCTACAGCACAGGAGATGACACTCATAAGAAAATTGCGGAAGCCCTCCAGCAAATGTACAAGGAGAATCTTGGGGTTGATGTGAAGTTGGCTAATTTAGAGTCTAATGTTTTTGCAGAAGATCAAAAAGCATTAAAGCTGCAGTTCTCCAGAAGCTCCTTCCTGGCTGATTATGCAGACCCTATCAACTTCCTCGAAAACTTCCAAACTGGCCATTCGATGAACCGAACAGGATGGAGCAGTGAAAAGTACGATTCGTTAATTAAGGAAGCGAAGGATGAAAGTGATGAGGAGAAGCGTTATGAATTGATGTATGAGGCTGAACAAATCCTGATGGGTGAGATGCCAATCATTCCAATTCACTTCTACAATCAATTGTATTTGCAGGCTGATGGAGTGAAGGATATCGTCCGTCATCCAGTTGGTTATCTAGAGCTGAAGTGGGCGGATAAAAAATAAGCCTAAGGACAAGGGCGAGATGAATACAATAAAGAGAATCTAGCATTTGAAGAAAAGGATGTTCGCCTCGAACATCCTTTTCAAAAGGCGGGAGTGTGAAAAATGGCTGTAAGACCAGATAAGCTTAAAAGAGGAGACAAGGCAGGAATCATTGCTCCGGCTAGTCCTCCAGACTTGGCCAATTTAAAAAAGGCTGTTCCATTCTTTGAAGAGACCTTAGGGCTAGAGCTTGTTTTTGGCAATAACATTGAAAAACAATATGGCTATTTGGCTGGACGGGATGAGGAGCGGGCAGCTGATGTAATGGACATGTTTCAAGATCCGGATATTAAGGTGATTTTTTGTGCATGCGGAGGATATGGCACAGCGAGAATGGCTGATCGGCTAGACTATGAAATCATCAAGGACAATCCAAAGATTTTTTGGGGTTATAGTGATATCACCTATCTTCATACGGCCATTAGGCAGCGCGCTGGATTGGTCACCTTTCATGGTCCCATGCTAGCGAGTGATATTGGAAAAAAGGACGTTCATTCGCAAACGAAGCATTCATTTAAACAATTATTCAGCGGAGATAAGCTTTGTTATTCAGAGGAACTAAACGAGCTTGATGTCTTAGTCGAGGGGAAGGCGGAAGGTGAGCTAGTCGGCGGCAACCTATGTTTGATCACCTCCTCGCTTGGTACGAAAAATGAGCTTGATACCGATGGGAAAATTCTTTTTATAGAGGATGTACATGAAGAACCGAGAAATGTTGACCGCTATTTGAACCAGCTCTGGAATGCGGGAAAGCTGCAAGCAATTGAGGGGCTTGTCATTGGTGATTTCTCAGACGGGGAACCAGAGCGCCAAAAAACATTGACGCTTGAAGAGGTGCTGAGTCATTATGCTGACTTGATTGGGAAGCCGGCAATGAAGGGATTTATGATTGGCCATTGTGATCCCCATTTTGCTATACCGCTTGGCACAATAGCCACGATTGATACTACCTCTAAAACATTAGCGATTGAAAGCGGGGTAGCGAATGAAAGTAACGAATATTGATACATTCAATGTGAGTGTGCCGCTCATCAAGCCGTTTAAAACAGCCATACGTACCGTGTTATCGGCTGATTCGCTCATTGTCCGTCTCGATTGTGATAACGGAATTAGCGGATGGGGGGAAGCGCCGGCAACAGTCGCGATTACCGGGGATTCACTGACTTCCATAGAGGCCGCCATAAAGGATTATCTTGGCCCCTTTTTAATAGGGCGTAATCTTCTAGCTTACGAGGAGGTACTCACTGGGCTTGCTGGGGTAATGGTTGGCAATACGAGCGCTAAGGCTGCGCTTGATATGGCTATCTATGATTGTCTTGCCCAATATAGCAAGCTTCCTTTATATGAATATTTAGGCGGAGCTGCCGGGGAGCTTGAGACGGACATGACTGTCAGCGTGAACAGCCCAGAGGAGATGGGGGATGATGCGGAGCGCTATATTGGCGAAGGCTTTTCGGTTTTAAAGGTAAAGGTCGGTATCGGGGATATTGCCCAAGATATCAAACGGGTGAAAGAAATCAGGAAACGGGCTGGCGGGCAAATCCGTATCAGACTTGACGCTAACCAGGGCTGGTCTGCTAAAGATGCAATCAAGGCCATCCGGCAGATGGAAGACGAAGGGCTAGACATTGAGCTGGTTGAGCAGCCCGTAATAGCGCAGGATTTATATGGGCTGAAGAAAGTGACTGATCATGTAGATACATTAATTATGGCTGATGAAGCAGTCTTTTCGGCAAAGCAAGTGTTAGAGGTCATCAGAATGCGTGCGGCGGATTTAATCAACATAAAGCTTATGAAGGCAGGGGGTATCTATCAAGGGCAAATCATCAATCGTCTGGCAGAGACCGCTGGAATGGAGTGTATGGTAGGAAGCATGATTGAAACGCATTTGGGCATTACGGCTGCTGCCCATTTTGCGGCAAGCAAGAAAAACATCACCCGCTTTGATTTCGATGCCCCTTTAATGCTATCAAAAAACATCCTCGAAGGCGGATTACAATACGAGGGTAGCAAAATTCATTTGCCGGATGGGAAGGGTCTTGGCATCAAGCGTGTTCAAACTCATGAGGGAGGAGATTAAATGGAAGAAAAAATAATGCAAATCGCTGTATCTGTCGCAACAGTCTGGACATCCAATCAGTCTCCGCGGGAACTAGATCAGCCGGCAACAAGCAATCCGGCAAGAATCTCAGAGTGGCTGATGTCGATGGCGCTTTCAGATTTGATGGATTTACACAATGCTAATCGAGTCCAAACACAGCTATTATTCGGTGAAGAAGTGATTGTTACTGGCATGGAGGGAGAATGGGCATCCATCATTGCACCGAGCCAGTATTCCTCAAAGGATAGCCGAGGCTATCCGGGATGGGTTCCTCTCGGCCAGCTGCGGGACATTAAAGATGCAGCTGATGTCAAAAAAGGAATGGCTGTCATCCAAAGCAAGATGGCATTGTTGCATATCGAGGGAATGGACTCCACCATTCCGATTTGTTACCAAACTGCCCTGCCCTTCCTAGGTGACAGCGGTGAAACCATCATGGTTCAAACGCCGCTTGGCAAAGGGGAATTGCATAAGGAAGATGTGCAACTATTAAAAGAAGGTGAATCGCTTCCTGAAAAATCAGGCGAGGCCATTTGCCAAGCGGGTGAACGGTTCCTCGAACTCTCGTATTTATGGGGCGGTGTCAGCAGCTATGGCTATGATTGCTCTGGATTTGCCTATACGATGCTAAAGGCAAATGGGTATGTCATCGCACGCGATGCAGGTGACCAGGCACAGGGAGGAAGAGAAGTGAAACTCAATGCTATTGAGCCAGGGGACCTTTTGTTTTTTGCCTATGAGGAAGGGAAGGGACCGATCCATCACGTCGGAATTTATCATGGTGATGGCCGGCTGCTTCATTCGCCGAAGACGGGGAAATCGATAGAGAGTATTCTGCTTGAAGGGACAATTTATGAGAAAGAGCTTTGCTGTGCCCGCCGCTATCACAGGAATTCGGGGGAACAAGAATGAAAGAAGATACCATGCTTGAACTTGCGGGAGTGAAAAAGCACTTTAAGATTAGCCAAAAGGACGTAGTCAAAGCTGTCGACGGGATTAGCTTTCATATTGCAAAGGGAGAATCGGTCGGTCTTGTAGGGGAATCAGGCTGCGGTAAATCAACCTTGGGAAGAACGATTATTGGCCTCTATCAACAAACAGACGGGCAAATTCTCTTTAAGGGCAAGGATACAAGGTCGTTAAACAATAAAGAGAGAGCTAGTTTTCACAAAGATATGCAGATGATATTTCAGGATCCGTATGCTTCCTTGAACCCGCGTTCAACCGTTATGGAAATCATCTCTGAGCCAATGGAGGTCCATAACCTTTATCCGAATAAGAAAGAACGGATGAATCGGGTAATCGAGCTATTAGAGAATGTGGGTTTAAGCCGTGACCATGCCAATCGGTATCCGCATGAATTCAGCGGCGGTCAAAGGCAGAGAATCGGCATTGCCCGGGCACTCGCCCTGAACCCGGATTTCATCATTGCCGATGAACCAATTTCTGCCCTTGATGTTTCTGTCCAAGCGCAGGTAGTGAACCTTCTAAAAAAGCTGCAAATGGAGAAGGGGCTGACCTATCTGTTTATTGCCCATGACCTGGCGATGGTCAAGCATCTGGCCAATCGTATTGGCGTAATGTATTTAGGTCATTTGGTCGAAATGACGGAGAGTAGGGAGCTATATGCGGACCCACTTCATCCATATACGGAGGCATTACTTGGCGCGATTCCCATTCCTGACCCAGATGTGGAGGATGCGCGCGAGAGAACCTTGTTAGAAGGGGAAATCCCGAGTCCGACTAATCCGCCGAGCGGATGTGTTTTCAGGACAAGATGTCCTTACGCAATGGAAGCGTGCAGCATGAAGAAGCCTGAATGGCAGGAGGTTCATAAAGGCCATTTCGTTGCCTGCCATTTGTATAATAAAGAAGTAATGGGAGGGGATGTAAGGAAGCATATTGCAGCCTCACGCCAATAGCGATAGGAGCATTTCTTCAATCGTTAACTATGTTAAAATAATAGTTAGTCGAAATCAAAAGAGGTGCAGTGAATGCTTGATAAAATTAAAGGCGGTTTATTCGGTGTTGCGATTGGAGATGCTCTGGGCGGAACAACTGAATTTATGTCCGAACGGGAAATCAAGAATAAATATGGACAGTTAACGGATATCATTGGAGGCGGGGTATGGCAGTTAAGTCCAGGCGAGGTAACCGATGACACGGCCATGACCTTATGTGTCGCGAAAGGAATCATTCAATACCCAGATGATCCAATTCCGCACATGGGGGAGGAATTCTTGAGCTGGTACGCTCAAAAGCCAAAGGATGTCGGCATTATCATCAGTCAGGTATTGACTACGTATAAGGATAATTGGGAGGAAGCGGCTAAGGAGGTTCATCATCGTTTGAGCGGAAAGAGCGCTGGAAATGGCTCATTAATGAGATGCTTACCTATTCCGCTTGCATACTCAGACCAAAAGAAAATGGAGGAACTGACGATTCGTCACTCCAAGATGACACATTATGATGATTTAGCCTCTGACGCTTGCTTGATCTATAACCGGATCGCCTCTCGTTTATTAAATGGGGATGAATTAGCCGTATCTCTCCGTGAAGAAACAGCGGGCACGCTTTATGAGGAGGCGCTCACAAGTGAGCCGGATTGCCTGCCAGACGGGTTTGTGGTACATACGATGAAATGGGTCGTACATATCCTGTCCAATAGGAAGACCTTTGAAGAGGTGGCAGTTGCTGCAGCCAATAAGGGACATGATACAGATACGGTCGCAGCGATTGCCTGCGGGCTTAAAGGGATTGAAACAGGCTATGGTCAGCTGCCTGAGCGATTTAAGGAAAAAATCCTTATTCAAGAGGAATTAAGCCAAGTGGCAGCCGACCTTGCTGAAATTCGCAGAAACAGACAATAATTTAAGAAGGAATGAGCACCAAGGGCGGCCTTCACTTTAAACTTTTACGGTGAGGACCCCAGCCGGATGCTCTTTTTCCAGCCAGTACTATAGACCTTGAGTGTGGAATTGCTGCACACAAAAAAAGCAGGGCATTCAAGTAGTTGATTGCCCTGCTTTTTGCATGATTGATTGAGGTTAATTCTGCGGCCTATCCATATTCCAGATAATGATACCCTCTTCTGTCTTAATGCCGGTCAGAAGAACACGATCCCCGCTTGTGAATTTCTTCGTAATATCGGTATTCAAAAGTGACCCTCGAAGCTGATAAGCAGCAGAAATCTGTTTGGGTAACTTCACTTCGATGGTATGGGAGTCTGCCATGCCTGAAAAAGTCGCTTCTATGTATTGAACCAAATCTCCTTGCTTAGGTGTATAAATAATGGCCATATCCGCGATTTGGTTTTGGCCGTTTTTGTCTTGAGAATAATAAAGGACGATTGCGTCATCTGCTGCTAGCTTATTTAAGACAGACCTGCATGGACTATTTTCTTGACACTGAAATGTCTTTATCTTTCCGTCTAAATCCACCTCAATGGTATGCTGATCTGCGATTCCAGTTACTTTTCCTTGTGCTTCTTTGTAGGTAATTTGAGTGGATGATGCGGCTAGAGAAGATGTGGAAGCTGAATCTGTCGTTGAAGAATTACTTGCCCAGGAAAAATTTTCTCCCCAGCTGGATAGGGTGTATCCTGAATACAGGATGCCTGCTGCCACAAATAATATTCCAATCTTCAAAAGGCTTCTTCTAATCGCTTTTTTCTTTTTCTTGCTTCGTTGCGTGCGCGATAATCTCATTCTGTTTGGACCCTCCCCTTTTACATAAGAGACGAAAAATCTCATCTCTTATAATAATTTGTCATTTCTTTGATATATATGTCCGTCATTGACGAAAAAAATTGCTTTTATCGTGAGAAAATAAACCAATAGAAAATAAACTCACTTTTATAGGGTATTCGTTCATTATTCACGGAATGATTACAAAGTCATTTTCTCCTTTTACTAATGAGGATTAATCGGGTAGTTGAATCAGCGAAAAGAATACATCTCGGAAAGTGTATGGTTGCTGGGAATTCTGGCTTGAAAAATCCATCAAAAAGAAAATTGTACAATGGGAATCAGTAGAATACGTGACCTACAGCAATTGCTCCTTTTTGTAAATTATCTAAGAATCTATTATACTGAATTCGAGATATATGTCTTATATTAGGGATGGTGAAAAGCCGTGATTGATTATTTTTCAAAAGGGGAAGATGAGCTGGCACCAACGCTTTTCATGCTTCATGGAACAGGCGGGACAGAAATGGACCTTGTGCCGATTGCGGAACGGATTTCCCCTGGCTCATCTGTGTTGAGTGTGAGAGGGAATGTTCTTGAAAATGGAATGCCACGCTTTTTTAAGAGATTGTCAGAAGGGGTTTTTGATGAAGAGGACTTAAAATACCGCACAGAGGAGCTCCGAGAATTCATAGACGAAGCAGCCGATAAGTACGGTTTTGATCGGCATAATGTTTTGGCAATTGGTTATTCCAATGGGGCAAACATTGCGGGGAGCCTTTTATTCCATTATGAGAATGTCCTTGCTGGTGCCATATTGCTCCATCCGATGGTTCCAATCCGAGATATACAATTACCTGAAATGCCGAATCTACCTGTCTTTATTGGAGCGGGCAGGAATGATCCTATTTGTCCTCCAGAGGAAACGGAAGAACTAGCGGAAATGCTTGCCGATAAAAATGCTGATGTCACATTGCACTGGGAAAACTATGGGCACCAGCTCACATATGCAGAGATCGATGCCGCAGCTAACTGGTTCAGGAAGCGATTTTCTTGATGGAGGTGTTAGCATGATTACAATAGATCCAACGGCTATGAGTGAGAGGGATAATTATAAATTCCTGACTGGAACGATTATTCCCCGCCCAATCGCGATTGTTTCGTCTATTTCAAATGAAGGGGTTGTCAATATAGCTCCGTTCAGCTACTTTACGATTGTGAGCGCAAATCCGCCTATGATTGCTGTTTCTGTCCAAAGAAAGAACAGGAAAAAGAAAGATACCTCTCAAAATATATTGGACTCCCGCGAGTTTGTTGTTCATGTGACGGATGAAAGCAATATAGAAGATGCAAATCAAACTGCAGCTGAGCTTCCTCCAAGCGTAAGCGAGCTTGAGGTGTCAAGCTTCCAATTGACTGAAAGTGAGACCGTTCGCGTTCCCGGAATCGTCCCCGCAAAGGTGAGGATGGAATGCACACTCGCCAAAGCGATTCCTCTTGGCGGACAGGTGGCTGATGACGCTAGCTGCGACCTTATCATCGGAAATGTCACCCGTTATCATATTGATGAATCCATCTATGAAAATGGACAAATTGATGCTGAGGGATTACGGCCAGTCAGCCGTCTTGCCGGCAATCATTATATGAAATTGGGAGAACAATTCATTCTTGAAAGACCGAAATGAAATGATACTAGACCTTGCCTTATTTAAGGGCGAGGTCTTTTTTGCTTTTTTCTATCGTCGATAATAAATACTTACATATTCCTATAAGTTTTACTTGTTTTGAAAATAAAGGGTCTAAATATCTAAAATATTTACAATATTTTTAATTTTCTTGCAGGATTATGAATGGCTATTCAGAATATATAATCTCTATACGAGTGGTTGCGCTTTCATAACCACCATTACATAGATATTACGGACAAACTGGGGGTTAGATATGAACAAATTTAATAACGGAAATCGATTTGCAAGCCTTAGACAAAGCAGAGGATTCTGGGTGTCGGTTATTGCCGTATTACTGGTACCGCTCTTGTACGGCTTAATTATGCTCACGCCAAGCTGGGGCCCGTATGATAATCTATCGAATTTGCCTGTGGCAGTCGTCAATAATGACGCTGGAACGGTGAACGATGGCAAGGAGGTGAATGTGGGCAAGGATTTAGAAGCGAAATTAAAGGCCGGCAATGATTTAGGCTGGGAATTCGTAAACAGCAGCCAAGCACAACGCGGACTTAAAGATAACGATTATTATATGGTGATTGAAATTCCTGAGGATTTCTCCAGGAAGGTTGCGACGGTCATGGACGAAAATCCCGAAAAGCCTGAGTTGAAGTACATCCAAAATGAAGGCTTGCATTTCATTGCCGCAACGGCAACCAACACGGCAATCGAAAAAATCAGCAATCAGCTTTCAAATGAAATCACAGAAACCTATACAGAAACCGTCTTCGCATCCTTAGGAGATGTAGAGGAAGGATTCTCCGAAGGTGCTGAGGGAGCTAAAAAGCTCAATGATGGCTCAGTGAAGCTTCAAGATGGGACAGGAACATTGCTGACTTCCTTAACAGGCAAGGCAGGAGACATTAATAAGCTGGCTGATGGAGCTAATCAAGTAGCAGCTGGTAATGCTCAAGTGAATTCAGGCTGGAAAACAGCGGTCCAGGGGTCTGGCCAGTTAGCAAATGGAGCCGGTCAGGTGGCGGCCGGGAGCAGGACGCTTAATCAGTCCTTGAGCGAGAAAAAAGGGGATATTGAAACATTGGCAAATGGGGCTAAATCTATAGCTTCGGGAACAGGTTTGTTATATAACTCCTTAAGTTCAAAATCAAATGACATCGAAGCGCTCGCAAAAGGAACCGAGGATTTAAGGAAAGGTTCTCAAACGATGTATGGTCAGTTATCTGGAAATAAGGATCAGATAGAGGCGTTGGCTGAAGGAGGAAAAGCAGTAAATAAAGGAGCAACGGATCTTAAAGATGGTACAACTAGTATGCTAAATGGTCTTCAAAATGCAAAAGCTGGAGTAGACCAAATATATGAAGGGATTCAGCCATTAGAAGAAGGTAGTGCGGCTTTGGCAGCTGGCTTGAATCAACTTGCATCTCAAACACCTGACCTTGCAAAAGGTGCTTCAGATGTAGCAAAGGGTCTTGAACAATTAGGCGAGTTAGTACCTGGTTTAAAAGCAACGAAAGAATATAATGATCTTTTAGAAGGTGCTCGCAAGGTATCAGCAGGTGTAGAGGCAGTTAATAGTGGTATAACTAAAGAGGATGGATTGAAAAATGGATCTGTAGCTCTTTCTCAAGGTATATCCAATAAACTAAAGCCAGGAGTTGGAGCATTATCATTTCAATTTGGAGATAAGATTATTCCTGGTCAAGAAAAACTTGTTGATGGAGCTGAGAAGCTTGCTGCAGGAGCAACACAAATTCAAGCTGGTACTACAAAAGTAAACACAAGCTGGGATGCCCTAACAACAGGAGCTAAGTCACTCAATGGTGGACTGACCACTGTCGCAGCAGGCAATGCATCTGTGAATGAAGGTTGGAAGACGGCTGTTGCTGGAACAAGTGAATTGACAGCAGGAGCCAAACAAGTAGCAGACGGCAACGCTCAGGTCAACGAAGGCTGGAAAACCGCAGTTGACGGTTCAGGTCAATTGGCAGCTGGTGCAAACCAAGTGGCAGATGGAAGCAAGGAGCTCAATTCTTCCTTAGCAGCGAAATCGGGGGATATCCAAACACTTGCAGCAGGAGCGAAGCAAGTGGCGGATGGCAATGCTACTGTAAAGACTGGCTGGGCAGCGATGACAGACGGTGTTAAGCAGTTAGATGATGGTGTCGGTCAAGTGAAGGATGGAACACAGGAACTAGCAACAGGTTTAGACAATGGAGCTAAAAGGGTAGCTGCCACAAACAGAGAGGATGCAAATAAATCTCAATTGGCCAACCCAGTTCAATTAGCTGGCGAAAAAATAAACGGTTATCCATTCTATCGTTACGCCAATGCGCCATATGTTTTATCACTAGCCTTATTTGTCGGTGCATTGCTGATGGTCATGGCAGTCGGAGTAAGAAGACCGGCAGGCGCGGAAATGTCGCCTCTTGCATGGTATGCGAGAAGATATGGATTCCTTGCATTGTTGGTATCTGGTCAGGCCATTTTGTTGACCGTTTTTACATCATTCTACGTTCATTCTGGATTTTTAAATACGATATCTATGATTCCTTTTGCCATGTTGGCAGGCTTGACGTTTATGACCATTGCATTTTTCCTTGTCATGCTATTAGGGAATATTGGTTTACTAATCGGAGCTGCCTTCTTGATTATGCAGCTTTCCACGACAGGTTCAGCATTGCCAATAGATATGCTGCCTGAATATTTAAGAAATTTAAGTCAGTTCTTGCCGATGTCTTATTCTATCGCCGGCTTTAGATCATTGATTTCGCTTGATGATTTTGGCGGCATGCTGGTTAACGGAGGCATATTGTTCATTTTCCTTGCTTTGTTTGCGGGATTGGCCTTTGCTGTATCGTACCTCAAGAAAGACAGAGCTGTTGAGGATAGTGATCTGGCAGCTTAACAGAATAGTAATAGAAAATCCTATCTACTGGTTATATATACCTATATGGTGTATTATTTCCATAATAGGATTTTCTTTTTGTGTAAATAGTGTGGTTGTTCCATATTTTAGTTGGGGGGTGCCAGCATGAAACGAAGTATATTACCAGCATCATCAAATATGAAGGATTTTGAAAGATTTCTAGAATCACCGTTCGAGGCGGGAGTTATGCTCGAACTTCATTTGTCTCAGATTAAGCATGTCACACAGATGGCAAAATCTAAAAATAAGAAATTATTTTTTCATATAGATTTAATACATGGATTGAAAAATGATGAATATGGCACACAGTATTTATGTCAGGAATTTCGCCCATATGGGTTGATATCTACTAAGTCAAGTGTGATTCAGCAAGCTAAAAAGCATGGGGTCGTGGCGGTTCAGCGTATCTTCATGATTGATAGTCATGCGATTGAAAGAAGCTTCAGAATTGTGGAGAAATGTCAGCCGGACTATATTGAGGTCCTCCCGGGATCTATGCCTGCCATGATTAAGGAGGTTTCAGAAAGATTCCAAATTCCGGTGTTTGCCGGAGGGCTGATTCGGACTGAGAGAGAGGCACATGAAGCATTGGCGGCTGGCGCTACATCTATCACGAGTTCGAATCATAAATTGTGGGAACATTTTTCTGTAAAATGAGAAAAAAGTAATAATTTTGAAAGAAAAGTCATTGACAGCGCTTTCAACAAGTTTTATACTGTGATTAAGTTAATAATTCTGGTCGAGACTTGGAGACACAGGTAAGCGTTGCCCTTTATTTCTCATAGATGGGTTGCTATACCTGTGCTCTTTTTTTGACCATAAAAACATTGAGGGAGTGGTATTCATGACACCATTTATGGGTGAAGTACTAGGTACAATGATCCTGATCATTATCGGGGCAGGGGTATGTGCTGGTGCAAATTTAACAAAGTCTTATGCAAAGGATGCTGGCTGGATTGTCATCACGATTGCCTGGGGTCTTGGGGTAACACTTGGCGTATTTGCCGTTGGCAGTATTAGTGGAGCTCACTTAAATCCTGCTGTTACAATTGGTTTAGCGTTTGCTGGAGCATTCGATTGGAGTCAGGTTCCTGCTTACATCGCCGCTCAAATGATTGGTGCTATTTTAGGTGCAGCTATTATTTATCTTCAATATTTCCCGCATTGGAAAGCAACTGAAGACCCTGGAACAAAGCTTGGCGTTTTTGCTACAGGCCCAGCGATTCCACATGCTTTCTCTAACCTTTTAAGTGAAATTATCGGAACATTCGTCTTATTGCTAGGATTGCAATTTATTGGTGCGAATGAGTTTACGGAAGGCTTAAACCCGATTGCAGTTGGTCTTTTGATTGTCGCAATTGGGATGGCTCTTGGCGGTACTACTGGTTATGCCATCAATCCAGCGCGTGACCTTGGACCAAGGATTGCCCATGCGATTCTGCCGATTGCAGGAAAAGGTCCATCCAATTGGGGTTATGCTTGGGTACCGGTTGTCGGTCCAATCCTTGGCGGTTCTTTAGGGGCATTATTCCATCAGGCTTTCTTCCTTGGTGAAATGACGTTGACATTCTGGATGGTGCTTGCGGCAACTGTCGTGGTATTGCTGATTGCCTTGGCTATTGGCCCGAAGAATCAGGATGCAGCTATTCAAGCGTCAGATGAGCCAACAAAAGCAAGATTGTAAGATAATAACGGTTAGAAGAAATAACAAATAGATTCAGTGATGAATAGGATGGGAGAGAACAAAATGGAGAAATATATTTTATCAATCGATCAGGGGACAACTAGTTCAAGGGCGATACTTTTCAATAAAGCTGGGGAGATTGTTCATACCTCTCAAAAGGAATTCACTCAATATTTTCCGAAACCGGGCTGGGTTGAGCATAATGCTAATGAGATTTGGGGATCTGTCCTAGCGGTCATCGCAGGCTGTCTGTCTGAAGCCGGTGTATCTGCGTCCCAAATCGCAGGTATCGGTATTACGAACCAGCGTGAAACAGCTGTTGTCTGGGATAAAGAGACTGGGAAGCCAGTTTACAACGCTATCGTTTGGCAATCACGCCAAACAAATGATATTTGCGAAGAGCTGAAAGAAAAAGGCTACGAAGACTTAGTCCGTTCAAAAACAGGTTTGTTGATTGATGCCTACTTCTCAGGAACAAAAGTGAAGTGGATCCTTGATCATGTAGAAGGGGCCCGTGAAAAAGCGAATGAAGGCAAACTTCTATTTGGTACAATTGATACATGGCTCATTTGGAAGCTTTCAGGCGGAAAAGCGCATGTGACGGATTATTCCAATGCCTCACGTACCCTTATGTATAATATTTATGACCTGAAATGGGATGATGAGCTTCTTGAGATCTTGGATGTGCCAAAATCTATGCTTCCGGAAGTTCGCCCATCCTCTGAAGTATATGCCGAAACGGTTGAATACCATTTCTTTGGAGAGAGTGTTCCGATTGCCGGTGTCGCAGGCGACCAGCAGGCAGCCTTGTTTGGACAGGCGTGCTTTGAAAAGGGCATGGCGAAAAATACGTATGGTACAGGCTGCTTCATGCTGATGAACACAGGCGAAACACCAGTGAAATCAGAGACAGGCTTACTTACAACTCTTGCATGGGGAATTGATGGAAAAGTTGAATATGCATTAGAAGGAAGTATCTTTGTAGCTGGCTCTGCGATTCAATGGTTAAGAGATGGCTTACGCATGTTTAAAGATGCGGCAGACAGTGAAGCTTATTGCAGACGCGTAGATTCCACTGATGGCGTGTATGTCGTTCCTGCATTCGTTGGTCTTGGCACGCCATATTGGGATAGTGATGCAAGAGGTGCTGTCTTTGGATTGACACGTGGAACAACAAAGGAACATTTTGTCCGTGCAACAGTTGAATCACTTGCTTATCAAACTAAAGCTGTTCTCGATGCGATGGAAAAGGATTCAGGCATTGGCTTGAAAACATTGCGTGCTGATGGCGGCGCCGTTAAGAACAACTTCCTGATGGAATTCCAAAGCGATATTCTAAATGTTCCAGTTGAAATTCCACAGGTAAATGAAACAACGGCCCTAGGTTCTGCTTACTTGGCTGGACTTGCCGTTGGCTTCTGGGAATCACAAGAGGAGATTGCCAAGCAATGGGCTGTGAAGAAATCATTTGAACCGAAGATGGAAGAAGAGGTACGTGCAGAGCTAGTCGAAGGCTGGGAAAAAGCCGTGGCAAGCACGCGGTCATTCAAGTAATTTTACTGCCATTTCATAGCAGTAAATGATATACTAATGACAAGTTAATATTTGGTTAGAGATTTCGAGAGACCACGAATACATTCTCCGGCAAGGGGTAATGTATTTTGTGGTCTCTTTTTTCTTGATCAGGGTAGAAATTGAGGAGGTAGAACAAATGGAACTTAATAGTCTACGCAGAAGTGATTACAAGAATGAACTTAAACATACAAATTTTGATGTTTTAGTGATTGGCGGGGGTATCACCGGAGCAGGAATCGCACTTGATGCCGCTACCCGCGGAATGAAGGTCGCTTTAGTTGAAATGCAGGACTTTGCTGCAGGGACATCCAGCCGCTCAACAAAATTGGTGCATGGCGGATTGCGTTACTTAAAGCAGATGCAGGTTGGCGTTGTTGCAGAGGTAGGTAAAGAGCGGGCAATCGTGTATGAGAATGGTCCGCATGTCACGACCCCAGAATGGATGCTGCTCCCGTTTCATGAGGGAGGTACATTTGGGAAATTCTCTACGTCAATGGGACTTAGAGTGTATGACTTCCTTGCGGGCGTGAAGAAGCAGGAGCGCAGAAAAATGCTCTCCGTGCAAGAGACATTAGAAAGAGCGCCGCTTGTAAAGAAGGATGGACTCAAGGGCGGCGGCTATTATGTCGAGTACCGTACAGATGACGCTCGATTGACTATTGAAGTCATGAAGGAGGCAGCTGCACAAGGAGCGACTGTTATCAATTACATGAAAGCTGAGCAATTAGTGTATAGTAACGGCAAAATTACAGGCATTATTGGCAAGGACATGATTGATGGGGAAGAGATAACCATTCATTCCCGTAAAGTCATCAATGCTTCCGGACCATGGGTAGATACAATTCGTGAGATGGATCATTCCAAAAAAGGAAAGGTTCTGCAGCTGACAAAAGGTGTCCATATTGTCATTGACCAATCAAAGTTTCCTTTGCAGCAAGCCGTTTATTTTGATACGCCAGACGGGCGGATGGTGTTTGCTATTCCTCGAGATGGAAAAGCCTATGTCGGTACAACGGATACATTTTATGATACCGATCCTAAAAGCCCGCAAATGACGGATGCAGACAGGGATTATATCCTTGATGCCATCAATTATATGTTCCCGACAGTTGGGGTGACTAAGGATGATGTCGAATCCAGCTGGGCAGGAGTAAGGCCGCTGATTAGCGAGGAAGGCAAAGGTGCATCTGAAATTTCTCGAAAGGATGAGACTTGGGTTTCTGATAGCGGGTTAATTACAATCGCCGGTGGGAAATTAACGGGTTACCGCAAGATGGCTGAAACGGTCGTGAACCTTGTGGCTAAGCAGTTCCGTTCAGAAGGCTATAAGCTCTTCTCCAGCTGCGCTACGGAAAAAATGCCAATCTCAGGCGGGCATGTAGGCGGTTCTCAGCAGTTTGAGCGATATATCGAAAACCATATCAAAGAGGGAATTGATGCTGGACTATCTAAAGAAGAGGCCATTGCTATCTTAAAAAAATATGGATCAAATGCGCCGCTCCTTTTCAAGATGGCCTATGTTTATCAGGAAGAAGCGAAGCTGTCAGGACTTCCTCTTGACCTATTTGTTTCTCTTCATTATTCCATTGAGCATGAATTGGCGGCAACCCCGCTAGATTTCTTCAACCGAAGGATGGGTACACTTTTATTTGATATTAAGTCCGTCTTGAAGTGGAAGGAAGGGGTCATTGAAGAAATGGCGAAGGTCCTTCACTGGTCTGCCGAGGAAAAAGAGGCGAATACGAAAGAGCTTGATCAAGAAATAGAGAGAGCAACGATACCGCAGCCTGAATCAATGAAATTGTAATAAGATTTAACCCTTGGGACAACAAAGCCTAAGGGTTTTTTTTGTTCCTGTTCTTTTTGATTGAACCGGCTTCAAAAAGGGAATAGGGTGTAAATTGAAGCATAACCTTGATCATATGATAGTGGGAGCGGTTGAAGGACTGTTAACAATCGGGGGAAAAGATGCTGGGCTGTTCCCAGGAAAAAGGCTGATTTGATAGAATCAAATCAGCCGAGTATTTATTGTTTATTGGGTTTCTTCCTCTTGCACATACTTCATATACCCTCTGTAAATACCGAGAACGATGATGGCCATCCCGCCATTCAGCATGGCATATTGGATGTCCCATTGGCCCGTAATGAGGTTTTTGACAGAAAAAACACTGATCAAAATTAGCATGACCGAAATCAATATTTGGTAAGCTCTCATCTAGTAACACCCCTTTAAAAAATGATAATCCAACTTATTTTTTCTATTGTACTATGAAATTAAATGGATTTTAAGTAAAAATTTGTATATTTTATGTTTTTTTCTGTAAGATTAGGGTATGAACGAAATTCTAGCAAGCCTACTTCAAGTTTGAGAGGATGGATTGGAGGGTTTTATTGTCTAGAGGACCAATCCATTTCTTCTGGATGATGCCGTTGGAATCAATGAATATGCTTGTTGGCAGGGTGAGAACTTGATAGGATTCACCCGTTTTTCCTTTGGTATCGAGCAGGACAGGGAATGTTAAGTTGTTTTTTCTGAGATAGCCTTGAACATCATCAATTGCTTTCTCTGCATAAGTTAGGTTGATGCTAATGAGGTGAGCCTTAGGTTTGTTAGCAATGAAATAGTTTTCGAACACGTGCATTTCTTCCCGGCATGGTGGGCACCATGAGGCCCAAAAGTTTATCAAGACTTTTTCGCCCAGATAATCAGAGAGACGGATTTGCTCGCCGTCGGCGGTTTGCAAAGTAAAATCTGGAGCGGGCTGTCCTTCCTTGATCGGGTTGCGAGCATTAGCTGTATGGATGATGTCCCCTCGTTCGACAAGGGGTCTAGCTCCTGATAAAGGAATCAAAATCATGATGGATGCGATGCTGATAATGAGCTTCTTCATAGGATGGTCCTCCAAAAAAATAGATTGTCTATCAGCAGTATTGCCATTTACAATATTCTCTATTACGGGAATTATCAGCAGAAATGAGGGGATTCATAATGTTTTATATAGGGGTAGATATTGGGACGACTTCAACAAAAGCGGTCCTCTTTACCGAGGAAACAAAGGTTCATTGCGTGAGTCATGTAGAATATCCGCTGCACAGCCCTTTGCCAATGATTGCGGAACAGGACCCGGAAGAAATCTTCCAGGCGGTCATAAAAGCTATCAAGAATGTTGTTGATATGAGCGGTGCTGGACCGGATGATATCCGTTTTGTCTCTTTTAGCTCAGCGATGCACAGCATTATTGCTGTTGATGAGCAAGGGCTGCCTATTACCGCATGTATTACTTGGGCAGACAGCCGGTCTAAGGCATGGGCGGATAAGATCAAGAATGAAATGGATGGGCATGGGATTTACATGCGGACAGGCACCCCTATTCATCCGATGTCTCCTTTGGCGAAAATCGCTTGGTTAACCCATGATTGTCCTGATATTGCCGAGAAGACCTATAAGTATATTTCCATTAAGGAATATGTTTTTTATAAATTGTTTTCTCAGTTTGTGATTGACCACTCTATCGCTTCTGCAACAGGACTGTTCTCATTGGCAGACTTGGATTGGGATGAGGAAGCCTTGCGTGCGGCCGGAATCACAAGAGACCGCTTGTCCGAGCCTGTTGCGACAACTTGGCATACTGCCGGGATGAAGGAGCAATTTGCAGAAAAGATGGGACTTTCGGTTCGTACAGCATTTGTCATAGGTGCGAGCGATGGGGTCCTTTCCAATCTTGGCGTGAATGCGATAGATCCGGGAATTGTCGCAGTCACGATTGGAACGAGCGGGGCCATCAGAACGGTGACAGACCGTCCGGTGACAGATGAGAAAGGGCGTATATTTTGTTATGCTTTGACCGATAAGCATTGGGTAATCGGCGGACCAGTCAACAATGGCGGGATGACATTTCGCTGGCTCCGGGATGAACTGGCATCTGCTGAAGTAGAAACAGCCAGAAGGCTCGGAATTGATTCCTATGAGGTATTAACCCAGATTGCTTCAAGAGTTAAGCCTGGAGCAGAAGGACTGCTCTTCCATCCATATTTGGCAGGTGAAAGAGCCCCGCTTTGGAATCCGGATGCACGCGGTTCCTTCTTTGGGCTGGGGATGCACCATAAAAAGGAGCATATGGTTCGAGCCGTATTGGAAGGGGTCATCTTTAATCTTTATACCGTCTTGCTTGCTCTGCAGGAATTAATAGGGGTGCCAGAGAAGATAAAAGCTACAGGAGGCTTTGCCCGATCGCCATTATGGCGGCAGATGCTTGCTGATATTTTTAATCAAGAGGTGGAGATACCGGAGAGCTTTGAAAGTTCTTGTCTTGGTGCGGTTGTGCTTGGCCGCTACGCTATCGGAGAAATCCAGGACTTCTCGGTCGTAAAAACGCTTGTCGGCACAACCCATGTTCACACTCCAAATACGCAGCATGTCGAAGTTTACGAGGAGCTTATTCCGATCTATATCAGTATCTACCGCAAGTTGGAAGAGGAATATGCAAGCATCACCGCATTCCAGAATAAATGGGTGAATGAGATATTGGAATAGTATAACATTTTGTTTTTCCCTGACTCCTATTGACATTTTGTGCCGAAAAATAGTATTCTGAACATACGAAAATGAATAATGATATAAATCCTCATCAGAAAAGATGAGGTAGAGGTCGCGATATTTATCAGTAAGCTAGTATGAAGAGCCGGAAAGCTTGAGGACGCTAGCCGAAAGGAAATATCGCCGAAGCACCATTCTTTTCCGGGAATGGTAGCTGGGACTGCAGCCGAATAGGCGCAGGACTGTCATGGGAACATAAATATGCTCCCGTGGAGAACTATCCGTTTTTGTCTGGTGTGAACCTTTTTTAAACACAACACACCTGCTCCAAAAGGTGTGTTTTTTGTTTTTTTTGTCGGCTATCGAAGCAAAAAGTAATAGATTGTAAGTCCTGTTTCTAAAAAAATAGGCCAGCTTCATATAGTTTGTTACATAAAGAAAGTTCACATCTCGCTTGAGCCAAAACATGGATAATGTCTGAAATGGTAGTACATCAGTTTTGGAAGGGGAATGACTAGTGAATCAGAATAAACAACTGGGATTTTGGATTTTAACGGCATTTGTTGTCGGCAATATGGTCGGCTCGGGAATTTTTATGCTGCCTCGTACATTGGCGGAGGTTGCTAGCCCGGCAGGCGTTATTATTGCTTGGGGCTTAACTGGACTAGGAGTCTTAATGATTGCGCTTGTATTCGGGAATTTAGCTATGCGCAAGCCGCATTTGACCGGCGGGCCGCAAATATATGCAAAGGAATTGTTCAAAGAGGACTCTACTGCCTCGAAGCTATCAGGCTTTATGTCGACCTGGGGGTATTGGATTGGCAACTTTGCGGGTAACATCGCTATTGTTACCACATTTGCAGGGTATTTATCCGCATTTTTCCCTATTTTAACAAGCCAGGCTGTCCTGCTGACTGTTGGCGACTTTACGCTAAAGGTCGGTAATGCTTTAACATTCATGGTTTGTACGATTATGCTTTGGGGCGTTCACTATATTATTATGACCGGTATTAATCATGCCGGCAAAATCAATTTCATCGCGACTGCAGGGAAGGTTATTGGGTTTGGCTTATTTATCATCATTGGCTTGTTCGCCTTTGAAAAAGCAAATATCCTGCCACTTGTTGAAATGAAAGTAGATGGAAGCGGTGTTAGCCATGGCCTTATGGGACAAGTAAACTTAGCCGCTGTTTCTACTCTATGGGCGTTTCTCGGGGTTGAATCCGCGGTTGTCTTTGCCTCCCGTGCAAAAAGGAAATCAGACGTAAAGTCCGCGACCATTGTCGGTCTCATGATTGCCATAGCGATTTATATGGGGATAAGCACACTCGTGATGGGAATGCTCTCGCAGGATGCTTTGCTTGCATCTGATAAACCGCTCATTGATGCGATCACTGCAGTACTTGGACCAGTTGGCGGGAAGGCGCTTGCATTCGTGGGTCTGATCAGCTTGTTTGGTTCGACGATTGGCTGGGTGCTCTTGAGTGCGGAGATTCCGTACCAGGCGGCGAAGCAGGGTCTCTTTATACCGGCCTTTCTTAAAGAAAATAAGCATGGCATACCGACTTTTTCGATGATTGTTTCTAATGGTTTAGGTCAGTTATTCATCTTCTCGACAATCTCGAATTCGATTGCGTCAGCCTTTGATTTTATCATCTATATTGCAACGCTATCTTACTTAGTGCCTTATTTGATTTCTTCTACCTTCCAATTGAAGCTGGTCTGGACTGGGGAAACCTACCAAGCACATGAGAAGCGTTCGCGAATTTTTGATGGGTTGATTGGACTTTTAGCTACTGGTTATTCCATTTGGGTCATCATTAAAGGAACCGCAGATTTGACTACCTTCCTATTTGGAGTCATTTTGCTCGCGAGCGGAATCCTGTTCTATGGCTACCTGCCAAAGAACCAAAAAGAAGCCGAGCGTATTAAACGTGCCTATCAGAAGGAAGCCGCTCTTGCAGTGGATACAGAATAAAACATTGAGAGATCATGGAGGGTCAGATATATATGACCCTCCATGTTTTTTTGTGCGCTCAATTGTTAGGCAACTCAGTAAAAAGTGCCTGGGTGATAGTGATATAATTTTCGCAAGGACAAATAATCTTCACAAAAAATCCTTTGACATACCTGTGGGGGTATATTAAACTTTGAGCTATAGATTTATCATGAGGAGGAAAATAAGATGAAAATCCTGATTGTCGGAGGGGTAGCTGGCGGTGCATCTGCAGCAGCGCGTTTACGTCGTCTTAGTGAAAAAGATGAGATCATTATGTTTGAAAAAGGGGAGTACATATCCTTCGCCAATTGCGGTCTGCCGTATTATGTGGGAGAGGTTATCCAGAGTCGCAATAAACTGCTTGTTCAAACCGTGGAGGGTATGGGAACGCGGTTTAATCTCGATATCCGTAATTGGACGGAAATCGTTGGGATTGATCGTGAAGCCAAAACCGTAACGGCAAGGAAAGTAGCCACTGGTGAAGAATATACAGAGTCATATGATAAATTAATTCTTTCTCCTGGAGCTAGTCCGATTAAGCCAAGGATTGAGGGAATTGAAGAGGCTAATAATGTATACACACTGCGAAATATTCCTGATACCGATCGGATTAAGGAGAAGGTTGATTTAGAGAAGCCTGAGAAGGCGGTAGTGATTGGCGGCGGTTTCATTGGTCTGGAGATTGCGGAAAATCTGCGTGAGCGCGGTGTGGATGTAACGATTGTCGATATGAGTAGCCAAGTTATGGCTCCGATTGACTTCGAGATGGCGCAAATTGTTCATACTCACCTCCGTGAGAAGGGTGTTCAACTTCTCCTTGAAGAAAATGTGTCTGCCATTCTTGATGGAGGGAAAAAAGTAAGGCTAGATAGCGGTATCGAGCTCGAATCTGATATGATTCTTCTAGCAATCGGCGTGATGCCTGAAAGCACGATTGCCAAGGAAGCTGGTCTTGAGGTTGGTGTAAAAGGAGCCATAAAGGTTAATGAGCATTTGCAAACCTCTGACCCTTCCATTTACGCAGTCGGTGATGTGATTGAAGTGAAGGATTATATCCATGGCACTGATACTTATATTCCGCTTGCATGGCCGGCGAACAGGCAAGGACGCTTGGTTGCTGACCATATTCATGGGAAAGAAGCGGTCTATCATGGAACTCTCGGAACATCCATTGCAAAAGTGTTTGATCTATCTGTTGCTTCAACCGGAAGCAATGAGAAATTATTGAAACGACTTGGCGTGCCATACGAGGTCGTACATGTAACGCCAAACAGTCATGCCGGCTATTACCCTGGTGCTGCTCAACTTAATTTGAAGCTGATTTTTGATAAAGAGACCGGTCGTATATACGGGGCCCAGGCTGTAGGAAAAGAAGGCGTCGATAAGCGAATTGATGTTATCGCAACAGCAATTAAGGGCAATATGACGGTTCTTGATCTGCCAGATATTGAGATTGCCTATGCGCCGCCGTATTCTTCAGCAAAGGATCCGGTCAATATGGCTGGATATGCCGCCACCAATATTATGGAAGGCATGGCTGAAACGGTTCAATGGCATGAAATCGACGAGATTGTCGCTAATGGAGGATATTTATTAGATGTCCGTTCTCCAGGAGAAGTAGCGAAAGGGGCCATCAAGGGGTCTGTTAACATCCCAATCGATGAACTCCGCGGCCGCCTAGATGAAATTCCGCAGGATAAAGACCTGTATGTCACCTGCCAGGTGGGCATGCGCGGCTACCTAGCTGCACGCATCCTTGAAGGCAATGGAATAAGCGTAAAGAACTTAGACGGGGGATATCATTTGTATTCCATCGTTTATCGGTAAGAGATGGGAAAGACTGGGATAAAAGGTTTCTAACAACTAAGGACGCCGAACCATTTTAATGCATAGTTAAAATGGTTCGGCGTTTTTAATTAGTTTAACTTGAATATCGCTACTAGAATGCCGGTAATTTTACTGTAGAAGAACAAACCTAGGGGCGGACAGGGGAGCCTCCTAGAGTGCTTTGGCACTTCTGGGGAGTATCCTCTGTCCGCTAATCAGCAGGAGTCAGCCTGCTTCCGACGAAATTAATGATTTAGATTAACTAAGACTAGATTTTAGTAAAAACCTTCCGTTTTGGACATTGAAAATTCAATTATGTTCAAACCTATTTTTCTATTAATCCAGGATATAGTCGACTGCCTCCTTAAGACGCTGGGTGAAATTTGCTGGAATTGTATGGCCCATTCCTTTAATAGAAATGAATTTGTGTGGAATGTGATGATGCTCTAATAGCTGTACAAGCTTGAGGGTTTGCATATAGGCAGCATCCTGCTCACCAGCGATGATGACACCTTTTGCCTCATTCCTGTATTCTTTTGCTAGTTTTTCCATCTTAGATAGATCTTTAATATAAGGGATGACAGCGATGAATCCTCTGGCAGAAGGATGAGTGAGCCCTAGTTCAATGGCGAGTTTTCCTCCTTGTGAGCCACCTGAGATAATCAAATCATCAAATGGATGTTTTTCTTGAAATAAGCTTAGTGTTTCTTCAATATCTGCTTTTGCCTGTATTTCATCATCCCATACATAAGCATGGCTGCTCATCGCTTGAGAGGATTGTGCAAAACCAAAGGCATATTGATTTTCCGTTTCTGTATCCAAAAATATTTCCGAAAAAATCTCGGCATTCGAATATCTCATATGTAAGGCATAGATACCTGTTTTAGCCCTTGGATGTCCTTTCTCCAATAAAAGTGCTCTTGATGATGCCTTCTTTCTAGTGAGTGCCTCATCAAATTGCCTGATTAATTCTTTGAAATCAGGCAATTGCTCGAGAGCTTTAAATTCATCATCCATATAAAACATTTCAGGGCTAACCCAATAACCTTTGTCAAAAGCTAGCTGCAAGGTTTTGACGGCCTCTTTTTTCTTCCCTTCCGCCAGGTGGAGGCTTGCCTTCCAAAAGGCCAGTTTATCAAGCATAAGCGGATATTCATCTTCCATTTCGTGAAGCAATTTATGGCATTCATTGTATGCCTGATTCTTGAATAAAGTAATGAGCTCCTGCTGCTTGCTGCTAAAGTGAGTATATGTCGGCAAAGGTTTACCTCCTTTGATAATAGGTCTATTAAGCATTTCGTTTTAATTAGATTCAGATTCCTGTTTATCCGGCCAGCTTCGTCTCTGCTGGCTCCGGTAACTTACTTAAACTGAATACGCCGATCAAAAGAAAGGCTCCGCCCGTGATGAATGGGACATAGAAAGACGGGATGTAATCAAGTAAAAGTCCAAACAGAATCATGCCAAGGGGGGATATGGCCGCTGCAATTGTTTCTACTAAACCAAAGATGCGGCCGCGCATTTCATTTGGTGTTGTACGTTGAATCAAAACCATGATAGGGATATTAACAATCATGATGGAGGCCCCCGTTAAACCAAGCAGAATGATATAATAGCTGATATTTAAGGCAGATGAAGTGAATCCAAGCAATGGCGGTATCCCAATCATACTGATAAGCACTGACATCAGGAGAAAACCATTACGGATCATTCTAGTCTTCTGATTATGCTCCTTCTGTCTCGAGATGATCAAGGAAGAGACAAGTGCCCCGACAGAGACCATCGCTGCTGTCGTACCATATGCCTGTGAAGAAAAATTCAAGGTGTTGTTTAAGATATAGGGGATAGCCACATTAATACCGGCAAAGAAGAAATTGATCCAGAAGGCTATCTTGAGCAAGCTGTATAGAAAACCATTTCCCTTAAGGTAGCGGAATCCTCCTGCCAGGCTTTGAAAAAATGGCTCTGAAGGCCTGATTGAATTTTTGCTTTCATATAAGTTGAACCTGATGAAAAATTCAATGATACCTGCACTAAAGAACGTCACCGCAGTCAGCAATACGATGAGCTCAATGGAAAGGAATGCATATAGGATACCTGCAATGAGCGGACCGATAATTCCAGCAAGGGACGAGGCGGATTGGTTCAAAGATCCGGCTTTCTGGATGTTTTGATCACCTGCCATGGAGGCAAGCGCTGATGAGGCTGTTACTGAGAAGAAGGTCGATGTGATGGCCAGCAGTGCTTCAGATAAATAAAGCAAGAACAGCGGGAGTCCCCAAAAATACCCATAGAACAAGATGAACACCATTAATAGTCCGCTTGCCACTTCAGAGAGAATAATGAGCATTTTTCGATTGACCTTATCTGCGATTGTTCCAGCAAGCGGGCCGAAAAGAATCCGGGGCAATGAGGCGCAAACCAGTGCTATCGCAAAGCTCGTGCCAAGACCAGTGACCTTTAGTATATAAAGCCCAATGACAAAGGAATAAATGCTCGCGCCAGATAATGAAATGAACTTTCCGATGATAAATAATAGGATATTTCTTTGTGCCAATCGTTCCTTTTTCTCGGCTGAGAGAGCTGGATTCACGATGTTTCCTCCTTTTAAAAGATTAAAGGCTTCTTCAATAACGGATTTATATATGTAAGATAACAAATAAGCACGGTGGATGATTGTGAATCCATCAATGGGAGATTCACCGGCATGCTACATCGGGCCATATATAACTTAGCGATGTTAGATAAAAAATGATTAGACTATGGTAGAGGTTGAAAGGCTTGGATGTGGGAGGAGCACTTTATTTCGTGTTTTAGCAGTATTCGTAATGACCAGAACCAGAAATGGGCCCAATATTGACAATAAAGACGAATATAATCGCTATGGTGTTTCTGATGTTTTTCATTTTGTATTCTTTCCTTATGCCTTAAGTTTAGCTGGAATCATTTTTTTAGATAATGACCTCAAGCTTGATTTTTAACTAGGTCTCTAGACTGAGCCCCTTCTGCGACTCTTGCATAGGAGAAGAAAATTTCAATCACTGTTTAGCGTATGGAACTGATGAATGAGTCAGTTCCTTTAATTTTAACAGGAAAATGGAGAAGTAAAAAGGTGGAAAGACTGGTCCTTTTGATGTGGTTTATGTCTGAAATAAGATAGAAGGATATAAATTAGATAGGGAAACTATTATATAAGAATTATGAAATAGTTTATTTTACAATTTTGTGAACAGGTTCGTAAGTAGTGATTACTTGATAGTCTATAATGCTAGTAAGTTCTGAAAATTATTTTGTAAAATAATAATGAAGAATCAGTTAGGAGATGGTTCTGTCCATGTACATCTGGACAGAAATAAAGCCATAAAAAGAAGGGGTGTTGAATGTATTATTTGCGGATATTCCTATTGGTGACAGGAATTTGGCTGTTAATGATTGATGCTATGTCCGCTGATACAAGCCTCCAGGAGCAAATCGATAGGACTCCACCAGGCGGGACGCTGGTGATTGAAAACGGTACCTATAATGAGCCGATTGATATAAGGAAGCCGATCCGTATCGTAGCAAAAGATGAAGCGATGATTGTATACGATGGCGAGGAAGCAGCTGTCTCCATTAATGGAAATGATGTGTCTATTGATAATCTTACTGTAAAGGCTTCAGAAAATGCCACGGCTGCAGTCAGCGTTATTGGTGAAGGACATAGCCTTACAAACATGAAAATCACTACAGCCACAACAGCGATTAATCTGTATAAGGCAAGACATGTATTGGTGGAAGGTACAGAAATTATCGGGCAAGCTTGGAAGCGTGCGGTGAATTTAGATGAATCAGATGATAATATTTTGCGAGAGAACATCGTAAAAAACGTAGAAGATGGATTTTATGTAGAAGATAGCCATCGGAATCTATTTACGGAGAATGAAGTCAAGCAGGCACGATACGGGTTTCATATTATGTATTCACAGGAAATCACTCTTACTGAAAATGATGTCCAAAACAGCTATACAGGTGCAATGATCATGGGGGCGGATGGTGCGCTTATTAAACGGAACATTCTGAAGAATAACAATGAAAATGTAAATGCGCAAGGCTTGCTAATTTATGACTCAAGAGGCGTAATGATCAGAGACAATGAACTGATTAATAATAGGATTGGATTGATGATTGAGAAGTCTCTGGATAATCAAGTGAAGGACAACTTTTTCTCGTCTAATTATATAGCCATCCAGTTTTTAAGAGCAGCTGATAATGAAGTTTCAGGTAATCATTTTCAGTTGAATTTGAATGAAGCGCAGGCGATAGAGAGCAGCCGTAATACCGTCAGCCAAAACTTCTGGGATTCGTCCGTAAAGATTGATGTTGACCAGGACGGTTATGGTGATCTTGCGTACGAGGCAGATCCATACTTTTTGTCCTTGACAGATGAAGTACCGGAATATCAGTTGTTTTTTCAGTCGCCCGGTATGAGCATCTTACAGAAGATGCTTAAGAGCACGGACAATGCAGTGCTTGCCGATACGGAGCCGTTGATGAAACCAGAACAGGATGCCGAAGGACGTGCTGGCAGCCCTTTTATTGTTTGGGTCGTTGCATTTGTGATGCTTGGATTGAGTGTTATTTTATTTTTGGCGGGGAGGAAAAAGTCATGAAGAGATCTGGATTAGTGGGATTATCCATCCTTTCAATTGTTTTAATGCTGATGTTAGGTGCTTGTAATAATCAGGAGGCAGCGGAGCCAGTAGCTGTCGATGAAAAGACGGATACTTGCGCGACATGTAATATGTCAGTTGCGAATGATCAGCATGCTACCCAGCTCATCCTTGAAGATGGGAAGTCCCTGAAATTTGATGATATAGGCTGTATGTACAAATGGAAGAAAGAAAATGAGGACAAAAAAGTAGAGCAGGGATTTGTCCGAGATTTTGACACAGAGGAATGGATTAACGAGGAAGATGCGACCTATGTATACGGGGCAGAGATTGATACACCGATGTCCTACCATGTCATATCTTTTGAAAATGCTGATGATGCAAAAGCTTACGCTGAAGAACATTCAGGTGAAGTATTATCATATTCAGATTTAGCAAACCATGAATGGGCAATGGACAAAAAGAAAGGTATGCACAGTCATAGCATGTAAGAGACAAAAAGATTAGATTCAGGCAACCGTTTCTAGGTTGCCTGTTTGTTCATATAGCTCAAGTGATGGAGGTGGAGGTTTGATGTGGACGATTTGGCGGTCTGAATGGAAAACCACTACAAGGCAAAAGTCATACTACGCCATTCTCATTCTATGGCTCTTAGTCATAAGCTTGTTGATTATCCTGGAGGGAACGAATGGCTCTATATCAGGATACACGAATATTACTGGGACAATCGTCAATATCATGCTGTATATTTTGCCGCTCTTTATGCTTATCTACGGATCGTTCGCGATTGCGGGTGAGATGGAGAATGGTCAGTGGAGTCTTTTGTGCACATATCCGCTGGAGATGTCATCCTATTTTTTTGGAAAGCTCGGCGGACAATTTACTGCACAGGCAGTCAGTTATTCACTCGCCTATTGGCTGAGTATGCTGCTAGGGTTGATAACCGGTCTATCGATTTCAATGAATTGGATGCTTGTGCTCTATATCTTTTCCTTGCTGCTCATTCTCTTTTTTCTTAGTATCGGTTTATTTTTGGGCGCCTTTGTCAGTACGAGATGGCAGGCCTTGACCTATTCTGTAGGGGGGTGGTTCGTGCTCATCATGATTTGGCCGACTTTATTGATTGCCATGACGAGTGCCCTGCCATATCCGATGATTGGGCCGGTCATGAAAACGGCTATGTTCATAAATCCGGCTGAATTTACGCGGTTTTTCCTTGTTGTGAGGCTGAATGCCGGTTCTATCTTCGGTCAGGCATATGATTCAATTGTTCCGTTATTCGAACAAGGAATCGTATGGGGCGTTATTTTTTTATACGGATTCACGGTAATTGCGTTCTTAGGAGGTCTTTCAATATGGAAGTTAAAGAGAAGGAGAGCAAACTAGACGGAAACCTGGTATTGGAGGCAGTGTCCAAACAATATAAGAAAAATCAAGCCCTTCACCCATTTTCGATGAGAATGAGAGCGGGGGAGTGTGTCGTCCTCTGCGGCGGGAATGGTGCAGGGAAGAGCACGATTCTGAATATATTGGCGGGAATTTCGAAGCCAACAGCGGGGAAAGTTATCTTAAATGGAATTGAGATGGAGAAAGATAAGATGGCCTATGTTGCTGATATTGGCTATATGCCAGATGAATTTTTGGCGCAGGGAGAGATGAGTGTTTGGGAGTTCCTCCGGTTCTATGCCTCTCTGCGTATGGTGTCTGAGGATAAGATTGACCAGATTATCATGCAGATTGGCTTAGTTGAAAAAATGCAAGAGCAGGTGAAGGCTTTATCCAAAGGAATGCGCCAGCGCTTGCTCCTAGCCCAAGCCATCCTCGCTGATCCTGAATTGCTCATTATGGATGAGCCGACAAACGGACTTGATCCTTTTTGGATCAATGAATTTATTGAATTGATTCAGATATTGAAGAAAAAGGGCATGATGATTGTGTTCTCGACTCATATGATGGATGTCGCCGCAGAGGTTGGTGACCGCATCTTGTTTATCCATGAAGGAAAGCTTGCTGAGTCGCTAGTCAATGATGGAAAGGACATTCCTGGATTTACGAGAAGATTATTGGAACTTTATCGTTCGAATTAACTAGACATACCATGGCGTTTTTGCCATGGTTTTTTATATATTCTTCTTAATCGGTAGGGCGAATGGCTAAAGGATAATGAGAAATCCAGCGGCTATTAAAATAGTCCCTAAAATACGAGAGACTATTTTTTTCATCCCCTGAAAACCTGCATCCACAAAATGATGTTCATTAAGACAAGGGCTTTTTTCTTAATGACATGACCAAAAATCCCATAAACAGGATAATAAATTCCAATTATAATGCTGAAAATAGTTTCAATTATCTGTAACCTCCATACTTAACGATACAATTCACTTTAAATATCCAATTGGTATAAAGGGAGAAAAGGAGCTTTTCTGTGAGGAGAGAAAGAGGAGCGACATTTTTGACTAGGATTAGTAAAAAAATCAAGGGAGATAGAATGTGGTTAAACATTCTATCTCCCTTGTTTAAAACTTATCTTCATTCAATGACAGGATTATTATCAGTTTTCTTTGGATCAGAGCCGCTGATACTTGGAACCTCCAGCATATCAAGTACGAAGATAAAGATCGGTATCCCGAGAATCAAGCCCCAAATGCCGAGGAAATGCTCCGAAAGCACGAGGACAAGAAAGGTATAAAACGTTGGCAAGTGTGTTTTGGCAGACATAAATTTAGGATTTAAGATATAGCTCTCTAGCGCATGAATGGCTGCTATTAAGATAATGACATATAGGACATGCATGCCGCCGCCGATTTGGTAAGCAATCGTGCATAGCGGTACTAAAGAGATGATGACGCCTGCTACTGGAATTAAACCAAGCAGAAAAATCATGATTCCGAGCCCAAGTAATTGGGGGAATCCTAAGAAATATAGAATGATTAGCGATAATACAGCATTAACGGAGGCAATCAAGAACTGCACTTCAATCACCTTTCCGAAGGAATTGACAAACACATTTCCTAAATGCTGAAGTTCCCTGAAAATCGTTCCTAGCTTGCTGTCTTTGAACGTACTTGTGAAACGGCCGATTCTTTCTTTCTCTAATAGGAAGAACAGGCTTAATAAAATAGATATAAATAGCTGCAAGCTGACCTTGCCGATATCAGCGGCATATGTATAAACGGCACTTGCGTTTTGTTCGATATCAGTGGGAGAAACTAGCTTGTTCATGGCGCTAATAATAACTTCAATTGCACGATTATCTGGCGGGTTCTTATAGAATTCAATTAAAGCACTCACTAATTGTGTCAGCTGCATGGTGATTATAGGTATGTACTTATAGATAACCATAACCATGGAAGAGATTAAAACAGAATATAATATGATAATAATCACTTGGGGACTTATCTTAATTTTAAGCGTTTTCTTCAATGATGCGGAGATAAAACGCTCTAATCCGCCCATTAGAAAGATGAAAATAAAGGTGAATAATATCAAATTGATCATATCTCTTAGAGCATAAAAGAGTATTATGAGTATTAAAAAGGTTAGAAAGCGGATAAACCCTTTGCTTTTTACTAGCTGATTGATTGAATACATTGACGGCTGATACTCCTTTCGGCTCATTTCCAAGCTACTTCAATTATACCTGTAAGAAGCTTGCTTTATAAGGGGAAGCAATAAAAATATTTAAGGGAACAAAGTCATTCGCCGTTAAACAAATATTTGGTACGTTTTAGATTTATGCCAATTGGATAAATAAGTATATACAATGATGGGGGGATGTTATGATGGGGCTTAAAGAACAAAGAAGTGAAAAAGTAGCGATTGTGACTGGTGGCGGTTCTGGTATTGGGGCCGCAACAGCGAAAAGATTGGCTGAGAGCGGTATTCACGTGTGCTTATTGGACATCAATTATACCGGTGCGGATAAGGTTCGCTCAGATATTGAAAATAGCGGCGGCGGTGCATGCATACATGAGGTGGATATCAGAGAAGAACGGCAGATTGAAGCAGCTATCGATGATATCGTCAAGAAGTACGGCAGACTAG
This sequence comes from Pradoshia eiseniae, assembly GCF_002946355.1. Classification (NCBI taxonomy): domain Bacteria; kingdom Bacillati; phylum Bacillota; class Bacilli; order Caryophanales; family Bacillaceae; genus Pradoshia; species Pradoshia eiseniae. Next base: position 154,995 of record NZ_PKOZ01000006.1, on the reverse strand, counting down.
ATGTCCTCTTTTGCAATGCAGGTATTAATGGTACGTTGTCCTCCATTGAACATCTAGATGTATCTGATTGGGACAGAACGATAGAAACTAATCTCCGAAGTACTTTTCTGTTCGTGAAGTATTCCATCCCGCATATGAAAGAAAACGGCGGCAGCATAATCATTACAAGCTCCATTAATGGAAATAGACGGTTTGCAGGGTTTGGCATGGCAGCCTACAGTACATCAAAAGCAGCGCAGATTGGCTTTATGAAGATGGCGGCGTTAGAGCTTGCCCGCTACAAAATTCGGGTAAATGCCATCTGTCCAGGTGCTATCGAGACTAATATAGATCTTTCGACTGAAAAAAATGAGAGTGTGAAGGAAATTGAGATACCGATCGAATATCCGGAAGGCATGCAGCCTCTCGCCAAAGGTCCTGGGCAGCCAGAACAAGTGGCAAGCCTCGTTTCTTTCCTTGCTTCAGATGAGTCGAGCCATATATCCGGTACAGAAATTTATATAGATGGAACGGAATCATTGCTTTAATATAGACTGGGATGATAAACCAGGCAGACTATATGAATAGATAAAAGGACTTCGCTGATTGTGAAGTCCTTTTTAGCTTTGGCCAGTTATTTGCTTATTTGGCAATTCTCCTTTTTTCTAATATTTTCAGAAGGATAAAGATTAGCAGGGCTCCAAGACCCATTCTTATACTGAAAGCTGCAAGGTTACCTGTATAGCCGAAGGCGATTGATTGTTGGAGAAAATATACATCATTTGTTTCGGGTAAATTGGGTTGATAGAAAACAGTTTGCACAATGCCAGTGGCCAATTCTCCAAAGAAATAAAGAAGGTTTATAATGGCTGATAAATATATGGATTGAAGAACTGCTTTCAAGGTTAATTCCTCCAGTCACTTTCTTTCCATAATATTACATGCTTTTGGCTGTGTAAAACAAAAAATAATCCCCCAATTAAATCACCATACTAACAGGAATATGATAAAAGGAGGAGGTTCTATGGACCCGCTGATTCCTTTTGAGCCTATCTCGGCTTCCCATATTCCTGTTGAAGGAGATTGGGCGTTCCAGGTGAAATGGGATGGGGTGAGGATTCTTGTCTATAAATCAGGTGCTGAGACAGAGGTTATTAATCGTCATTTAAATAACCGGACACTCCAATATCCTGAGCTAGTCGAAACAAAAAGTTATTCAAAAGAAGACAGCTTCATCCTTGATGGAGAGGTCATCGCCCTTGTGAACGGGAAGCCATCGTTTCACGAGGTCATGAAACGGGACCGTCTAAGGGGGAAGGAAGCTATTGAGCTTATGAGAGATGAGGTTCCAATTATTTATATGGTGTTTGATTGCCTGTATATGAACGGTCTTTCACTGATGGACAAGCCCCTGCATGAGAGGCAGCAGATGCTTCGGTCAATCATCAAAGAAACAGAGCATATACGTATAACGGAGAATTTCGATGAGGGAGATGGTTTGCTGCGGGCCGTGAAGGAACAAGGCCTTGAGGGAATTGTCTGCAAGGATTTGAACTCATGCTATTTGCCTGGCGGTAAGGACCCCCGCTGGCAAAAAATCAAGAATTACCTGGATGTGATTGCCGTTGTATGCGGGTTCATCAAACAAGGCACCAGAATCCGTTCTCTCCTGCTGGGCTTATATGGAGAGGACAATAAGCTTTATTACATCGGCAAAGCTGGAAGAGGCCGGTACAGCGACAAGGAATGGCAGACAATTCAAGAGTATCTTGAACGGGCTGAACAACCGAATAGCCCATATGACCACCCGCATAAAGAGGCTAGGGATTGCCAGTGGTTAAGCCCAATATACACGGTGAAAATCCAATTCCTCGAATGGACCGCATCCAAGACTCTGCGTCAGCCAGTACTCGATTCTTTTGTAGAACGGAAACCGCTTGAGTGCCGGTTTGAGAAAGGGGAGCGCTGATGAGATATTATGCTGCAACATTTCTGCGCAAATTAGACAGGAGGACAGGACTTGCTGAGGTTGCCGTTCTAAAAGGGCAAGAAGTCATTACCATTGCGGTCGTGAAGGAGCGGTTCAAGAAAGAGGAGAAGGAAGCTCTTTTAAAGCTTTTAATCGAGAGAGGGGCAGGAGAGGAAGCAGAAAGCTTGGATGTTCCGCCTGGCATTTGCGTGGAAATTAGCTTCAGTGCTTTACAGGAGGGGGATGTGCTCAACCCTCGGTTTGAGAGGCTGCTCTTGACCCATGACTGGCAAGCCTGTACATGGGTCAATCTCTTTCTTGCCCAATATGAATCGCTTGAGCTGACCAATCCCCATAAGGAAATATGGTCAAGTCATGGTGTTACAAAGGAGCGGTACATGGAGTATTTGATTACAATAAAAGACAAAATGCTGCCGTTTCTTTCGGGGAGACTGCTCACGGTTAAGCGTTATCCTGAGGGAGTTGGTGCAAGCGGATTTTATCAAAAATCTGCCCCCATGCATGCTCCACACTTTGTCCGAAAGGCTAGAGAAGGAAGCGATATCCATATCATCTGTGAGAATGGCCAAACATTACTTTGGCTTGGGAATCAAGCGGCCATTGAATTTCATATCCCATTTAATACCGTTGATTCAACTTTCCCGAGAGAAATAATTTTTGATCTTGACCCTCCCTCACTTGGGGATTTAAGTCTTGCCGTAGAAGCAGCCCTCGAAATGAAAACGCTGTTCGACCGCTTTAATCTCCATTCTTTCGTGAAATTGTCTGGGCGTAAAGGAATTCAGGTTCATTTGCCCCTGAACGATGACATTCTTTCTTATGAAGAAACACGGGTATTTACGGAATTCATTGCGTTCTATCTAGTGGAGCAATTCCCTGCTCAGTTTACCGTAGAGCGTTTGAAGAAGAACCGTGGAGGCCGATTATATGTGGACTATATCCAGCATGATTTCAAAAAGACCATCATTTGCCCCTACTCGCCCCGTGAAACAGAGGAGCCAGGAATTGCCGTTCCCTTATACTGGCAGGAAGTTCAGCGGGGAATCAACACGGGCGATTTTTTGATGGAAGAAGTCCAAAGAAGAGTAGAGAGAGGCATGGATCCATTTGAGGGGTATTTCGCTGTCCAACAGGGAAGCCAAATCAAAGAATTGATTGCTATCTTAAAAGCAAGATGATGAAACGGTATGGTTTTGGACATGATAATGGCAAAAAGAGAAGGTGTTCTTATGCATACAATCTGGAAGGGGACCATCAGCTTTGGTCTTGTCAGTATTCCAATCAAGCTTCATGCTGCTACGGAGAATCAAGACTTGCCTCTTCGCACATTACATAATAAGTGTCATGCCCCGATTCAATACAAAAAAGTATGCTCGGTATGCGGGGAGGAAGTGCCGCAGGAGGATATCGTAAAGGCATACGAATATGTAAAAGGGAAGTTTGTCGTGCTAGATGAAGAGGAGCTGCAATCTATCAAGAAGGAGCTGGAAGAGAAGGCAGTTGAAATCATTGATTTCGTCAAGATAGAAGAGATTGATCCTATTTATTTTGAGAAGAGCTACTATATCTCGCCGAATGAGGGCGGAGTGAAGGCCTATACCTTATTAAGAAGAGCGCTTAAGGACTCTGGCAAGGTAGGTCTAGCGAAAATTACCATTCGCGCGAAGGAATCAATGGCGGTTGTTCGTGTGTATGAGCAGACTTTGTTGATGGAAACCATCCATTTTCCTAGTGAAGTCCGAAAAGCATCAGATGTACCCAATATTCCTGTCGTAGAAGAGGTTGTCCCAAAAGAACTGGATACAGCCATATTGCTTATCGATCAATTAACAACTGAGTTTGAGCCGAGCAAATATCATGATGAATATCGCTCTGCTCTATTAGAGCTGATTGAACGCAAAAAGGCAGAGCAAACGGTTACTCCTGCTGCAGCTAAGGCGCAAAAATCCAATGTTGTTGATTTGATGGCTGCCCTCCAAGCTTCCATCGATCAAACGAAGCCGCAAGCAAAACCTGCACGTAAACGAGCCCCTCGCAAGAAAAGGGAAACCTCATAAGAAAATGGAAGTCTGTCTTGCCGGCAGACTTCCATTTTTTCACTCAATTAACTCTCACATTTCACAAGAATCCGGCCCTTTGCTTTGCCTTCTAGCGGGATGGATAGGAAGTCTGGTAGCTCTTGAAGCGTAACTTCCTGTTGTATGAAGACATCAAGATTATCAGGCTTGAAATCTGTCGCCAGCCGTTTCCATACGGATAGTCTTGTTTCCATTGGACAATAAACAGAATCAATTCCAAGCAGATTGACCCCGCGCAAAATGAACGGGAAGACAGTTGCGGGAAGCTTTGTTCCAGCTGTCAATCCGCTGACGGCAACAGAACCCCCATATTGAATTTGGCTTAATAAAGAGGCCAGTGGCTCCCCGCCGACTGGGTCAACAGCAGCTGCCCATTTCTGCTTCCCTAATGCCCGTATCTTTCCGTCAAACACTTCTTCACGGGAGATGATTGCGGAAGCACCAAGCTCAGTTAAAAAGCCGGCTTCGGATTCTTTACCCGTGCTTGCCTCAACAGTGAAGCCAAGATTGGCAAGTATGGAAACCGCAAAGCTTCCGACTCCCCCGGTTGCTCCAGTAACGAGAGCCTTTCCGCTTTCAGGAGTGACACCGCTCTCGAGAAGTCTTTGAACAGAAAGGGCTGCGGTGAAGCCGGCAGTCCCCATGACCATCGCTTCTTTTAAAGAGAGTCCCTCTGGCAGCGGAACAATCCATTTTGCTGGAATGCGGGCATATTCGCTATAGCCCCCATAATGGGAGACGCCAATTTCATAGCTTGTCGCGATAACCTCGTCGCCTTCCTTGAAGCGGGAGTCATCGGAAGACATGACCACTCCGGCCAGGTCAATGCCGGGAACGAAGGGGTATGTACGTACAATGTTTCCATTTGGAATTGTCGCCAGGCTGTCCTTATAGTTTACACCCGAATACTTGACCTTGATAAGAACCTCTCCCTCAGGCAGGTCATCGATGGAGAGTTCTTTGACATTCACAGAAAATTCTTCGTCCTCTTTATTTACAACAAGGGCATTAAATTTAGCCATCAATAGATTTCTCCTTTCAGAACTGGATTGTATACCTAGTATATAGAAGATACCCTTTCTTCACTAGATGTAATACCAAGTGGATAGAAAAGATAACTCTCTTCACTAACCTGCTAATGAGGAGGGATTAAGTCGAATAATGGAGATTCCTTATCCAAAAAGAAACCTGAACTGTGAATACGGAAAATATTTACCCTTTATTTATTGGGACTGAAATCATTATGATATCTCGCTGAATTATTATGGTATTTTTGTGATTTTAAAATGAGTAAAAAAACCTTTTAAATAGAGGATCTGGTTTATGTAGAGTAAAATTATATTTGTCAGAATTTATTTACTTTTGTCGTTGCCGATTTTTCTAATCTTTTTATAAGCTGAAAGTTATGGGATTAATGAACTAAATAAAGTTCGTATATTCATTGTTTCTATGAATATAGTAGTAAATTAACTACATAATTCAACATAATATTAATTATTTTACAGACAAAAAAATCCATGAAATACAACTGTAATGTTTATATAGTGGAAATGAAATTAATGATTGATATAATTAGTTCCGTACCAAGAAATGAACTTATTGGAAGTTTTTGTAGATAATGGTCGAATTGGAGTATCAATACATAATTGATAGATTTTATTCAAGTCCGTAATTCTATTATAATCCTCTCGCTAAATATAGAAGAGATTTAAGTGAGATAGAGAGAAAGAGTCGTGGCTTTAAATTGAAAGGGGATCATTCATTGTGAAGAAATCGTTTATTGCACTTAATATGGCCGTAGCTATTGGCGCAGGTTCAATGTTTTCAGCTGGGTATGCTTCAGCCGAATCTATATCAGAACTAAAGAAGAAGGAAAGTCAAATTGAAGAAAACCGTTCGAAGGTCCATTCAAATATTAAGGATGCCGAGAAATCCATCGATAAAGTGAAGGGCAAACAAGCCGATTTAGCCTTGCAGCTTCAGAAGCTTGAAAAACAAATGAAGGAAACTGAGAACAAAATCAATGAGCTAAATACTAAGATTACGAAGACGAAAGAACAAATTGAAGAATTGAAGAAAGAAATAAAAGTACTGGAAGATAAGATTGAAAAGCGAAATGAACTACTAAAGGAACGAGCCCGTTCATATCAGGTGACTGGCGGGAATAAGAATTATCTCGAGGTCGTGCTTGGAGCGAGTGACTTCGGCGAATTTGTTGAGCGGTTAAGTGCTGTATCGGCTATTATGGATGCAGACCAAGATTTGATCGCTGAACAAGAGCGTGATAAGAAAGAATTAGAAGAAAAGAAGACTTCCGTTGAGAAGAAGTTAAGCGACTTAGAGTCCATGATGGCTGAAGTGAAAAAAATGAAGGCCAAGCAGGAACAACAGAAAAAAGAGAAAAACCAGCTCATGAAGCAATTGAAAAAGGAACAAAAGCATCTTGAAAAAGAAAAAATCGGAATGGAAGAAGAAGCAGACATCCTAGCCGGTCAAGAAGCAGCTATTAAGAAAGCCATCGCACAAGAGCAAGCACGTCAAGCAGAGATTGCCAGACAGAAGCAAGCTGAGAAGAAGCGTCAAGACGAGCTGGCTAAACAGCGGGCAGCAGAAGCGAAGAAGCAATCTGCTCCAAGCACAAGCTCAAGTAAAAGCTCTGGCTCATCAAGCTCAGTGTCAGCGCCTAAGGCTGCCCCTGCTCCAGCAAGCAGCGGTTCATCCGGCAGCTTCATGAAACCTTCTGCCGGTTATTATTCTTCCGGTTATGGCGGAAGATGGGGGAAAAATCATAACGGAATTGATATTGCAGCCTCTGGGAATGTACCTATTGTCGCAGCAGCAGACGGGGTAGTTTCCAGGTCTTATTTCTCATCCTCCTATGGGAATGCTATCTTTATTACGCATTACATCAATGGCAAGCAGTATACGACTGTCTATGCACATTTGAGCTCACGTATGGCAAGTAACGGACAAACTGTTAAGAAGGGCCAGCAGATTGGTGTGATGGGAAATACAGGAAATTCGTTTGGCCAGCATTTGCACTTTGAGCTTCATGAAGGACCTTGGAATATCAGCAAATCAAACGCTGTTGATCCGCGTAAATATTTCTAGCCAAAAGAAAGGGCCTATGGGCCCTTTTTCTTATACTGATATTACAGAAAAATACTTGTTTACCTAATTATCCCATTGTTGTATAATTTGTTTGTGCCAAATAATATAAATATTCTGTAAATTGGAAACGCTTACCCAGCGGGTAACGGGAAAGGAGACGGATAAATGGGAGAAAAGAGTCCGAATTATAAGGAGGACAGCAGCCGAACGAATTATACGGCTATTGTACAATCAGCAGATTTTCAAAAGCTTATGCATGTTAAGACGCGATTCATCATTCCTATGACGTTGTTTTTCTTGATTTTTTACTTTGCTTTGCCACTTTTGACCTCGTATTCGACTGTACTTAATAATTCTTTCTATGGAAACATTACCTGGGCATGGGTGTTTGCCTTCGCTCAATTTATCATGACATGGGCTTTATGCATGATTTACTCGAAAAAGGCCGGTGAGTTTGACCGCTTAACCGATAGAATTCTCCAAATGCGTAAAGGGGGTACTTCTAAATGAATGTAGCTGCCTTTACAATGTTTCTTGGAATCGTATTGGTGACGTTATTGATTACTTATTGGGCTTCCAAACGAACGGGCAATGCTAGTGAGTTTTATACTGCGGGCAGTGGTCTGACCGGCTGGCAGAATGGTCTGGCCATTGCCGGCGATTATATGTCGGCTGCATCCTTTCTTGGTATCGCAGGTTCGATAGCACTTGCCGGCTTCGACGGGTTCTTCTACAGCATCGGGTTTTTGGTTGCATATTTAGTTGTTCTTTATCTAGTTGCAGAACCTCTTCGGAATCTTGGTAAATATACGCTTGCAGATATGCTGGCAGCCCGCTTTGATACAAAAAAAATTAGGGGATTTGCTGCCTTTAATACGCTTTCTATCTCTATCTTCTATATGATTGCCCAATTAGTTGGGGCTGGTGCACTTATAAAATTATTGTTAGGGATTGAATATACGACATCGGTCTTAATTGTCGGTACCCTGATGACAGTGTACGTCATCTTTGGTGGAATGCATGCGACAAGCTGGGTCCAAATCGTGAAAGCACTTCTTTTGATGGCCGGGACTTTCATCATTTCTGTCATTGTTTTAGCGAAGTTTAATTTCAGTATCCCTTATATGTTTGAATATATGAGCACAGCCACTCCGCTGAAAGAGACATTTCTAAATCCTGGTGTTAAATATACGGAAGGGCTTGATACATTGTCGCTCACAATGGGCCTTGTTTTAGGGACAGCAGGCTTGCCTCATATCTTAGTCCGATTTTTTACGGTTAAGGATGCTAAAGCAGCAAGAAGCTCGGTTGTTGTGGCAACATGGATTATCGGCGCCTTCTATGTCATGACAATATTCTTAGGTTTCGGAGCAGCAGCCTTTGTTGGTACAACAGATATCGTCTCAGCCAATGCAGCAGGGAATATGGCAGCACCACTATTAGCCCAGGCGCTTGGCGGTAATATGCTATTTGCCTTTGTATCTGCCGTCGCTTTCGCAACTATCCTGGCTGTTGTAGCTGGATTGGTTCTTACGGGTGCCTCTGCATTTGCGCATGATTTCTATAATGAGATTCTCCGTAAAGGAAAGGCAGGCGAAAAAGAACAGGTAAAGATGGCGCGTTATGCATCCATTGGTGTATCAGTTATCTCAATCCTGCTAGCCTTGGTTGCACAAAACCTTAATGTTGCCTTCCTTGTCTCGCTCGCGTTTGCGGTTGCAGCAAGCGCCAATTTACCGGTTATTCTCTATACGATCTATTGGAAGAAATTCAACACAAACGGTGCGATTAGTGCGATGGTCGTCGGGCTGATTTCCTCTGTCGGATTGGTCATCATCAGCCCGAATGTATTCAGTCCGGATGGTTCAGCCATCTTGACTGGTGAGGCACTCTTCCCGCTCACAACACCAGGCCTTGTGTCCATACCATTAGGCTTTATTGCGGGATATTTAGGAACCATCTTATCACGCCAGAAGGTGGATGAGGCGAAGTTTGATGAGATTTTGGTTAAGTCAAATACAGGGATGGACACCATTCATCGCTAATAAACAGCCAATAAAATAAAATGGAGTGGAACCAAATTTGGTTCCACTCCATTTTTTAGTTTGTATGATTTCCCAAGAAATAGTGTTAGCCCATCTTGATGACAATTTTTCCTTTTGTATGGCCTGATTCGCTAAGCTCTTGGGCATTTCTGACACCGTTTTCGGTGAAGGGGAATTTCTCAAGCTGGGCGGGCTTTAATCTGCCTTGTTCCAGCAGGCTGGCCAGCTCTTGTAATTGATCCCCGCGCGGGATAAGCCAGTGATATTCCTCCCTGATTCCATAACGCTGCGCCTCTTGTTCAGATGGGGGCTCCACAATGGAGACAATCTTGCCGCCTTTATGCAGCACCTTCATGCTGTTAGAGAGAGTCTCGCCTCCTACTGTATCAAATACTGCGTCATACTCATTTAATATTTGTTCAAATGATTCGGATTTATAATCAATGCATTGATCAGCACCAAGTGAAGTTAAATAGCTGTGGTTCTTTTTGCTGGCAGTAGTCGCCACATAAGCACCCTTTAGTTTCGCTAACTGTATGGCATAAGTGCCGACTCCGCCTGCTCCTGCATGAATTAGCACTTTTTGTCCCTCCATAATCTCTAGAACATCAAATAATGCTTGATAAGCCGTAAGGCCTGCAAGCGGAACGGAGGCAGCTTCCTCAAAGGAGATGTTATCTGGAATTCTTGCAAGCAATAGCTCATCGACAACGGTATATTCTGCATATGTACCGTAGCGTGTCAGTTCGGGACGGGCAAAAACACGATCTCCTACTTGAAATTCTTGAACATGTTTTCCGACTTCTGTCACAATCCCGGCAACATCCCAACCAAGAATGATAGGGAATTCAAAGTCATAGCGTTCTTGGAGGTATCCTTCCCGCAGCTTCCAGTCTATCGGATTGACAGAAGCAGCCTTCACTTCCACGAGCACTTGGTTATCAAGCAGGGCAGGCTTTTCCACTACCTTTTCCTTTAACTCTGATACTCCTCCATAAGTTTCAATGACAACAGCCTTCATCATATTTTTCTGCATACATTCCCTCCTCGTTGGTAATGCGAGGAAAAATCCTCTTATTCCTTCATTCCCTTTTATGGAGAGAGTAATCATATCTAGACGATTCCTTCCTGAGATAACAACAAAGGAAAATGCCCTGCCTCGTATAAGACAGAGCAATTTCAAATTCAGCTGCTACTTTCTGCAGACTTAGCATTGATGCATTTAGCGATGAGGATTAGGAGCAAAATGGCCAGGGCGCTAAAGGAGTAAAAAAGATATGATTCATTTTTCTTCATAAAAAAAGACATGAGAGGAGGACCGACAGCAACGCCGAAGAACCGGGCGGAGCTATAAAAGGACGTAATGGTTCCCCTTTGTTCCTTTTCAATGTTTTCAGTTATGAGTGCATCCAAAGATGGCAGAATGGCCCCCAGTCCTGCTCCGAAAATGGATAATATCCCAATCAGCCAAAAAAGATTGTCCAGATGCGAGGTGAAGGCAATGCAAGCGGCTGCTATTAGAAGAGAGCATATAATCAATATTTTCATGGCTTTAATATTATCCTTGATTTTCTTCCCTGTAATGAAGGATGCCACGCATAAAAAGAACAAGGGAATAGCTAATACGAGCCCTTTTTTAATATTATGGATATCATATCTGGATTCCAGAATGTTTGATAAATAAAACTGAACAGCAAATAGAATTAACATAATGAATGCTCCGGTGATAAAAACGCAGTAGAGCCATTTTCCGTCTGTGTGAAAGATTTTTTTGACTTCCTGCAAAAAGTCATGAAGCTTTGTCGGCTCACCCTTCTTTTTAGGCACTTTGATAAAAAAGAGGACCATTAAGAAGCTAATCAAGCTGAAAAAAGAAATCGAGAAGAATGGAATATACCATATCCATAAAGCAAGAGCGGCACCGAGAATAGGGCTCAGTACTTTTCCAAACGTATTGGATGTTTCAACAATCCCTAAACAAGCGCTTGCATCATCATCGTCCTTGTATAAGTCGCCGACCAAAGGCAGGATAATGGGAAAAGCGCCGGCAGAACCAATGCCTTGAATGATTCTTCCGATGATAATCGTCATATAAGGGTTTCCCATCTTCCAAGAAGCAAAGCCTGATATAAGGCCCCCGATGAAGGTGATAGCCAGGCTTGGCAATAAAATCATCTTTCGCCCGAACCTGTCAGAGAGATATCCGGCTATCGGGATAAGCAAAATAGAGGCGACCGAATAACTTGTGATAATCAGGCTGGACTGAAATGAGGAGATGGATACCTTTTTCTCCAATATGGGAAGGACAGGAATTAACATGGAATTGCCCAGCGTCATAATAAGCGGAACTGCAGAAATGCTTGCAAGACACCAAACGCTTACTTTAGACTTATCAGATTTAGAACTCATAATTACACCCTCGTCTCATTCTTTCTTATCGTTGCTTTTTTAATTTGCCTTTAAATCAAGAAAGTATGTAAAGGAAACTCTCGGGGAGTTTTGGTAAATCTTCAAGTCATAAAAAAACGCCGTAAAAACGGCGGACAACGAGGACAGCTTATTAATCCCTGGAGGAGAGGACTCCAATGAAACGAAGAATATATAGAAATAAGTTAACAAAATCAAGATACAGGTTGAGGGCCATCAAAGGGACTTCTTCATCTGATAGGCCATGCTGCTTTATCCGATTGACATCAAATATGACATAGCCGCTGAAAACGAGGATGCCGATAAACGAATAAATGAGCGTTGCCGTTGAGGATAAAGGCGAGAATATATTAAAGATTGCGATGACAATAAGGGCAAGCAGCGCAGCTGTCAGAAAGCCTCCTAAAAAGGAGAAATCACGTTTCGTCGTGGAAGCATAAAGCGAAAGACCTCCAAAAATAATGACTGTTGCCGTTAGGCTCATTAGAACAGGCTTTGCTCCAATGGTCATCAAGTAACTTGTAACGACCGGATACAATGTGATGCCGGAAATAAAGGTGAATGTATATAAGAAACTATAGGAAAGCATTTTTCTCCTTCTTACAAAGAAGGCTGCTATCAGCATTATGAGCTCTAAGATCATGAGCGGGAGGAATAGGGCAGGTGGCACAAAATTCCCGGTGATGAATCCTAGCAATGATATGGCTAATGAAAGGGTAAATGCCCGCAGGATTTTTGGGAGGGCATACCGGCTTGATTCAGTATATGAATTCAACATTCTTTCACTCCTTGTTTTAATGGCTTTCATAGCTTTCTCGATCAAAAAAAATCTAGTCTTGCTCTAGTGTTTTTTCCGAAAACCATGATCCGCGATATAAGAGTATTACGGATGGCAATTGTAAAAGTTTCAATCAGGAAGAACAAGTTTTTTACATGGGATTTTTTTCGGAGAAATTCATATGCATAATTACTTGAAAGAGGGTATACTAAAATCAAACAGAACACATGTTCTTATTATTTTATTTCCAGATAGAAAAATGGGGAGGAATCTATGGTATCCTATCACTAAGAGTTAGACTGTTCTTGAATGCGCGAAAGGAGGACGAAAGGCGATGAATTTCACATTTATCCATGCAGCCGATATACATTTGGACAGCCCGTTGAAAGGCTTGTCACGATACGTTGGGGCACCGGTCGGACGATTGAGAAGTGCTACGCGAGAAGCCTTTATCAATCTCGTTGATTTGGCCATCGACAGGCAAGTAGATTTCGTTATCATAGCAGGAGATTTGTATGACGGCGATTGGAAGGATTATAATACCGGCTTATTTTTTGCCAGTGAGATGGCAAGGCTTGAGAAACATCAAATCCCTGTCTTCATGATCAAAGGAAATCATGATGCAGCAAGCGTGATTACGAAAGAGATCAAGCTGCCTGACAATGTCCATGTGTTTGACGTGAAGAAATGCGGAAGCATTCGTTTAGATGAAATAGGCGTTGCCATACATGGTCAAGGGTTCAGTTCAAGAGCTGTGCTCGATAACCTGGCCAAAGGATATCCTAATAGTGTGGAAGGCTATTTTAATATCGGTATTTTGCATACCTCAGCAGGAGGGCGAGAAGGTCATGAAAATTATGCTCCCTGCTCGATTGAGGATATGAAAGGGAAAGGATATGACTATTGGGCCCTTGGTCATATTCATAAGAGGGAATTTCTATGTGAGAGAGAACCCGTCATCTTATTCCCTGGCAATATCCAAAGCCGTCACAGTAAAGAAACAGGTGTGAAGGGATGTACACTTGTTGAGGTGGAGGATGGAAGCATAAAGGAAATGACCCATGTCCCGCTTGATGTCATCAGATGGGAAGTTATTGAAGCGGATCTCACGGATATGACTCTATATGATGACTTCCTGGCTCAGGCCGAACAAGAAATTGTACGCGCGTTTGATTCGGCGGCCGGCAGGATGCTTGCGATACGGATTATTTTAAATGGTGAAACGGCACTGCATTCAGAGCTTGTGAACAATAAGGAAGCTGTGTTAAATGACCTCCGTTCAATGGCTTTTTCAGTAGGACAAGGCGATATATGGCTTGAAAAGCTAAAAATCAAGACAAGTGCTCCGCATGTCATTTCTGAAGGCGAAAATGCGAATCCGATTATTGGGATGCTGGAATGGATGGATGACCTATCATATGAAGAGCTGCTTGAGGAAATAAAAGCAGAATTCCAGCCGCTTCATAACGCTTTGCCGATGGATTTGAAGCGCGGGGAGGAGCAGGTCATCCCAGATTCAGAGGATGCTCTAAGGGAAAAGCTGCTTACCATTAAAGATCTCATTAAAGATGGATTGCTGCAAGAAAGGGGACAAAGGGTATGAGGTTTGATCGGCTCGAGATTAATGCTTTTGGGCATTTCACGAATTTTTCCATTCCTTTTCAGCCAAATCACTCGTTTCATATACTTTATGGAAATAATGAAGCAGGAAAAAGTACGCTATTGCGCTCCATTACTCAGCTATTATATGGAATTCCGCATAATTCGAAGGATTCCTTCCTTCATCCCAACTCTAAGCTGAGAATTGGCGGGACCATTTCAAATTCCGGGGGAGAATCACTATCCTTTTATAGAAGAAAAGGCAAGACAAAGACCCTTCTTGGCGAAGATGGACAGGCTCTGCCCGATCATTCATTGCTCCCATACATGAATGTGTTATCAGAGGACACTTTTCGATCCATGTTTGCCCTAAATCATGAAACATTGCGTGAAGGCGGAGAAACACTGCTTCAGAGCCATGGCAATGTCGGTGAAAGTTTATTTGCAGCGGCTTCTGGTTTGAATGCCATCAAAAATGTGATGATAGGTTTAGAATCGGAAAGCAAAAACTTATATAAAGCTGGAGGCTCAAAGCCGCCAATTAATGAACTTATACGAAAAGAAAAAGACTTGACTAAGAAAATTAATGATTCACTCATGCTCGCCCGGCAATGGAAGGAGCTTGAGAAAGAATATAAGGATGGGCAAGCCTCCCTTGCAGAACTGAGAGAAAAATATGCTCAGGTAAATGCCGCCATTAAGAAGCTGGAAAAAGTGCGCACAGCTCATCCGAAAATAATGGAAAGAAATCGTTTGATGGAGGAATTGGCCAAGTATGAAGCTGTGCCTAATCTCCCTATTGATTGTTCCCTGCAAAGGATTAATTTATCCAAAACGATTCATGATTGTGCAGATGCTGTGCGTTCAGCAAACCAGGAGGCGAAACAGCTAAGAGCTAAGCTCGAGGAGATTGAAGTTGATGAGCGTATATTACAGCAAGAGTCCATCATCCGCTCCCTTAACAGTGACATTGGGGCTTATGAAAAGGAACAGCGTGACTATGAGGCTATCAAAGGAAGCGCGGAGAATCGTCTTAACCAAATAAATGATTTGTTGGCGTATATGGGTGCCGGGGAAATGGAACAGATGGAGAGATTCCGAATCCTTCCATCACGCAAGAGAGACATTCGTTCATTGCATGAAGCACATGGTCTGCTCGAAAAGTCTATCGCTGACTTGCGGCAGCGCATATCTGTTTTAGAAGAGATCGTCGCACAAAAGCAGAGGGAGTGCGAAGAGTTTGGTGAGGTACATGCAGTCGATGATTTGCTATCAGCCTTGTCCGCTGCTCATGAAGAGGGAAGATTAGGGCAACGGATAACAGAAAAAGAAATGACAGTGGCTGAAATGCATCGGAACATCGACGCTGAATTAACTTTTCTTCCTATATGGAAAGGAAGCCGGGAAGATTTTTCTATCCTTCAAATTCGAATTTTGGACGAAACCATTCAAAAGTTCATTGAGGAAGAACGGATTCAAAAGGAAGAGATTCTTTCCTGGATACAAAAGATTAATACGGAGGAAGAGCTTCTAGAAGCTGCCCGAATGAACCTGCGTAATCTTGAAGCAAGTACGATAATTCCGACCGAGGAACATCTAAAGGATGCCAGAGATGCGCGTGATGCCGGCTGGGAACTTGTTCGACAAACTCTTGAAGGAAAAGAAGTAGAGGTAGAAGCGATTACGCTTTATGCTGGCAAGGAAACATTAGCGGATGTATATGAAAGCCGTTCAAGGAAGGCGGATGAATTGGCTGATGTAATGAGGCACGAATCTGCTAAGGTCGGTATGAAGCAAAAATATTTGAATGATATTGAGGGAGCCAGCAAGCGGATTGAAGGTTATAAGCACACGTTGAATCATCTGCATGAAGAGGAACGGCAATTTAAAGAGAAGTGGAAATCAGTCTGGCTGGAGTACGGAATGAATCCTCTTTCTCCACAAGAGATGAAGGCTTGGATGGCGAAATATAAGGAGATAAAGCAGCTGCTCTCAGCGTGCAAGAAGGAAGAAGATTCCTGTGCGCTTCTCTTGCAGAAAAGCAAGCACCTGAAGGAACGGTTATATGAGGCTTTATCATCCATTAAGCCATTAGAAGAATCCTATGAAAAATACTCATTAGAGTCTTTATTAAAGGAGGCATCTGTCTTCAAGGATAAAGAATCGGCGCGTATAAATGAAAAAAAGGCGATTGAAACAGAATGGCTGAACAGGAAAGCGGATCTCGCCAAGCTTGAAGAGGAATTAAAAGTAAAAGTACGTGAATTTGATGAGTGGAAAATAGATTGGCAGGAAGCTATCACTCCGCTAAATCTTGACGCAGCTTCTTCAACGGAATCTGCGCTTGAACAAATCGAACGCTATGATCGTTGCATCAATCTATATGATGAATGGTCAGAGCTAAACATAAAGATGGATGCGAGTATGAGGTTTGTGAAGGACTATGAGGATAAGGTTGAGGCTATATTGGATCAGGTAGGCTGGCCTAAGCCTGTGAATATTCAATCCCTTGTCTTTAATTTAGCAGAGGCATTGCGGCAACAGCAGCAAAATCAGCGTGATGAAAAAGAATGGCAAAGTCAGCTGGAGAAACGATTAGCCGAATATGAAACGGCATCTTCCAAGAAAAAGTCAGCTGAGGCTTCCATGCAGTCTTTGTTTGAATTAGCAGGTGTTGAAACAGAAGAACAATTGCAAGCCGTCGAGGAACAGTTTGAGAAGAAACAGGAATTAATCAGGAAAGTTGATGGCGTGATGACCATTCTTCAGGAAGTCGCTGGAGGACAATCCGTTCATGAATTAGAGCGGGAAGTGATGGAGCAGGACATGGATCTTCTCGAAGTCCATTTGGCAGAGCTAAAACTCGAATTGACTGAAATAGATGAGAATCGCTCCATGGCAAACCAGGCTTTTGGTGTCTGCAAGAAGGAATATGAAGAAAAAATACAGGGGAATTCTGTTTCAACGGTAATCGCTACAGAAGAAAGAGAGTCCATTGTGGCTGAACTATCTAATCTCTGTGAACAGTATGTGGAGAAAAGACTGGCTGTCATGATCCTGCAAAAGGGAATTGAATATTATCGAGCTCAAAATCAGAACCCGATTCTTACCCGTGCATCCGATTTATTTGCTCGCTTGACACTCTATTCCTTTGAGGGATTGACGGTTGACTATAATGAGAAGGATGAAGAAGTTCTCCTTGGTGTCAAAAATGGGGAGAAGGTTGGCATCGAGGCAATGAGCGATGGAACGAAGGACCAGCTCTATTTAGCCTTGCGCGTTGCCAGTATAGAAAAATATTGTGAAGAAAATGAACCAATCCCTTTTATTGTGGATGATATTCTTGTTCACTTTGACAATGACCGTTCAAAGATAACATTAGCCATCCTGAGGGAGCTGTCACAAAAGACGCAAGTCATCTTCTTCACGCACCATGCCCATTTGGTTGACCTGATTGGGGAATCTATGGGAGAAAATGAATACCAATTGATTGAAGTCAATAAAGAAGCCGTCATGCAATAATGTGAATGAGAATAAGGGAAAGGCAGAACCGCATCATAAAGGTTCTGCCTTTTTGGTTGATAAAAAAAGAGAACCGAGGGAAAGTGACCTCGGCTCTCTGCTGTGAAATTATTTCGCTTTTCTAGCTAATTCGTCGACACGGTTAAGGTTATCCTCAAGGCTTAATCTTGTCGCTGATTTGCTAAGGAATTGATAAAGCATGCCCACAAAGACTGCTCCGCCGACAATATTGCCAAGGGTAACAGGAATCAGGTTATAGATTGCTGCACCAATGGAAATCGTATCAGGGTGTGGCGAAACCAATGCAATAGAGAATAAAGAAAGATTGGCGATGCTATGCTCAAAGCCAGCGCTAAAGAACAAGAACACGACGAGAATCATCATAGCCATTTTAGCTCCATCGCCTTTTACTTGAGTCGGCAGGAAGACTGCTAAGCACACAAGCCAGTTACACAAAATTCCTTTGAAGAAAAGGGCTGTGACAGATCCGTGCATTTTATATGAAACGATTTCGTGCAATAAATGATCATTTGGAATATGGCTGAAAATGCCAGTTAAATAGAAAAGACCTGCTAGGAAAATGGCACCTGCAGCATTTCCTAAGTAGCAGGCTCCCCAGTTCCGTCCAATATCACGTAAAGCGACTTCTTTTCGCATATAGGCAACCGTAAAATAAGACGTATTACCAGTAAATAATTCAGCTCCGCCATATGTAATCAAAATCAAGGCGATGCCAAAGAATAAGGCTGGGAATAGATAAGCAAATGGCGAGTCAGCCACGCGGAAATATTCACCTGTTCGGAAGCATGTGACAATTAAGAATCCAACAAAGATCCCTGCCAGCATTGCTCGTATAAAATAATGTAGCGGATAGTTATCCAATAGTCTTTTCTTTTTGTGGGCAAGTGCCACAAAATACTTCAGACCTTGTTCTTCCATGATGTAGTCCTCCTGGTTGTAGATATTTAGCACTAATTAACCTACTATACATGTCCTGAATTATCAATATTATTTCGGACTGGTAATTGATAGTAATTTTTCGTGGATGCTGATTACCCATTCATGAATACGGGTAATGTGATACAAAGGATGGTGATACTGATGAAGAATCGATTCATGAAAAGAATATTAGTCGCAGCAGCACCAGCTGTTCTTGGGTATTTATCCAAGCGCTTTTTTGGCAAGAAGAAGCGTGTTGCATAAAGGAAGACGGGCGATAAGCTCGTTTTTTCTTTTGCTCTGATTTTAATTTGCCCTGAAAATAGTCCTCTACTATCGATTTAGGCAATTGACTATATTTAACTGGATGTGAGAAAATATGTCTGTTTGACTAATCGTTTATTTAGAGACAATCATTCACATAATGATTGTCTGCGTGGTATAGTGATAAGATGGACTTTTATATAAAGGATGGCATATATGACAAATTTAAAAGAGCAAATAGAATCAAGACGAACCTTTGCGATTATTTCCCACCCGGATGCCGGGAAAACGACCCTGACAGAGAAGCTGCTGCTTTTCGGTGGCGCGATTCGTGATGCTGGAACCGTGAAGGGGAGAAAAACAGGAAAATATGCGACGAGTGACTGGATGGAAATTGAGAAGCAGCGTGGGATATCGGTTACTTCAAGTGTCATGCAATTTGACTATAATGGGACACGGGTGAACATTCTCGACACACCTGGTCACCAAGACTTCAGTGAAGATACGTATCGAACATTGATGGCGGTTGACAGTGCAGTCATGATTATCGATGCAGCGAAAGGGATCGAGGCCCAGACTTTGAAGCTGTTTAAGGTATGTCGTATGAGAGGAATCCCGATTTTCACCTTCATTAATAAAATGGACCGCCAAGGGAAAATGCCACTAGAGCTGTTGGCTGAGCTTGAAGAGGTGCTCGGAATTGAATCTTACCCAATGAATTGGCCAATGGGCATGGGAAAAGATTTCTTCGGTATTTATGACCGCTTCTATAATCGCATTGAAATGTTCAAAGCCGAAGAAGAGCAGCGCTTTATTCCGCTCAATGAGGATGGAGAAGTAGAAGGAAGCCATCCAGGCATGGACGAGGTCTTGTATGAGCAAACACTTGAAGAAGTCATGCTTCTTAATGAAGCTGGTAATGAGTTCTCCCGTGAGAAGGTACTAAACGGGGAATTGATTCCTGTATTCTTTGGAAGTGCTCTAACAAACTTCGGAGTACAGACTTTCTTGGATACGTATTTGCAATTTGCGCCAATGCCTAGCCCAAGGGAATCCTCCGCCGGGCCGATTGAGCCTGTTCAAGAAACGTTCTCAGGATTTATCTTTAAGATTCAGGCTAACATGAACCCGATGCACCGTGACCGTATAGCTTTCTTCCGCATTTGCTCAGGTAAATTTGAAAGAGGCATGAACGTCACGTTAAGCCGTACAGGAAAACCGATGAAACTCAACAATTCTACCCAGTTCCTTGCTGAGGAACGAAATAATGTATCTGAAGCGGTAGCAGGTGACATCATTGGTCTGTATGATACAGGCACTTATCAAATTGGCGATACGCTTACTTCTGGGAAGGAAGCTTTCTCCTTTGAGAAACTTCCACAATTCACGCCTGAAATGTTCGTGAGGGTCAGCGCTAAAAACGTGCTTAAACAAAAGCATTTCCATAAAGGGATCAATCAGCTGGTGCAAGAAGGAGCTATCCAGCTCTTTAAGACAGTCGGCATTGAATCTTATATTCTTGGTGCTGTCGGTCAGCTTCAGTTTGAAGTATTCGAGCATCGGATGAAAAATGAATACAATACAGAAGTCATCATGGAGCGAATGGGCGATAAAATTGCTCGCTGGACGACTAGTGATAAGGTGGATGAGAAACTTTCAAGCTCAAGAAGTATGCTTGTGCGCGATCGCTATGACCAATATGCCTTCTTATTTGAAAATGATTTCGCGCTGCGCTGGTTCCAGGAGAAGAACCCTGATGTGGAACTTTACAACCCGATGGACCAGCATGAAAGATAAACGCCCCATTAAGCTGCCTCTTAAAAGAGGTGGCTTTTTCCTGTTAAAAAATGGTTGACATATTTTTCAGAATGTTCTTACAATAGTGTAAAGTAAAAGGGAGAGTTGATAAAATGAAGCATGTATATTTTTTTACTGGATTCCCAGGTTTTATATCAAACCAGCTTATTCGCGAGCTCTTGGATACGGATGCAGACTTCAGTAAATTGGTTGCTATCGTTTTGCCCTCACAAATTGAAAAGGCACAAGACGAAAGGAATAAAATCATACACGAATTTCACTTGAGTGAGGAACAATTTCTGTTTGTTGCTGGGGATATTTCAAAGCCGGGTTTAAATATACCGAAGGATGAAAGCGTTTTCGAGAAAGCGGATATTACGCATGTTTTCCATCTGGCTGCCATTTATGATTTAGCCGTGCCAAAGGAAATCGCTTATTCCGTCAATGTGGAAGGCACGAGAAATATGAATGAATTTGTGAAAACTCTTCCGAACATTAAGCGGTATACCTATTTTAGCACGGCATACGTAGCTGGAAGAAGGGAAGGGAATCTTTATGAAGATGAACTGATAAGACCCGAAGCCTTCAAGAATTTTTATGAAGAAACGAAATATGAAGCAGAGGTCCTGGTGCGTTCCTTGATGGATGAGGTGCCGGTAACCATCATTCGCCCTGGAATCGTGAAAGGGAGCACAACAACAGGCGAAACAATTAAGTTTGATGGACCATACTTTATCTTAAATTTTCTTGATAGGGTGCGTTTCCTGCCCATTATTCCTTATATCACGAAATCAGTTTGTGTAATCAACCTTGTGCCGATTGATTACATTATTAAGGCAACCTCCTATTTGAGCTTAAATGCTAAAGGAGTCGGTAAAACGTACCACCTGACAGATCCTAAACCATATACAGTAACAGAGGTTTATCGGATGTTTACGAACATGTATAATGGGAAGGAACCGAAAGGATATATCCCTTTTGTGCTTACAAAGTCGATGCTGAAAATCAAACCCGTTCGTCAATATTTCGGTGTTGAAGTAGAATCGCTCGATTATTTCAGCTGGAAGGGTTATTTCGATTGTTCAAATGCCCAGACAGATCTTGAAGGAAGCGGTATCCAATGTCCGGATTTTAAAGACGGAGTCCTGCCAATGATTGATTATTATCGGGCTAATAAACAACGGTCAGAATTTCATATTGAAATTACATAAGGAGGTATTTAGTGATGCAGGCTGTAAATAAAGAAACAATTAAAGTATATGCGCCAGCAACTGGGGAGCTTATCATGGAATATGAGGAAACACCTGCAGCTGCCGCATCTGCTATGATGGAGAACGCGCGGACTGCCTTTTCAGAATGGAGAGATTTGTCTGTTCGTGAGCGTGTTTCCTATATCAAGAATTTACGTTTAGCGGTTGTTGAACAAATAGATGAGATTGCCGATTTGATTGCTAAAGATGTGGGAAAGGTCAGGACCGATGCCCTTGTCGCTGATATTATGCCTTCACTGGATGCTATGCTGCACGTCGAAAAGCATGCTGAGAAGACGCTGCGAAGTCAAAAGGTAAAAACGCCATTTCTCTTGATGGGTAAGAAATCCTCGGTTGAATATATGCCACTGGGCACAGTGCTCGTCATTTCCCCTTGGAATTATCCTTTTCTGTTATCATTATCACCAATGCTATCTGCGCTAGCGGCCGGAAATACCGTTATTTTGAAGCCTTCAGAGGTAACGCCTGCTGTCGGGAAGCTGATTGAGACTTTATTTGCAAAAGCGAACTTCCCTCCGAACGTCGTCCAGGTTGCACATGGCGGAAAAGAACTTGGAGCAAGTCTGACTAATGCAAAGCCAGACTATATCTTTTTCACGGGGTCGGTGGCAACCGGGAAGATCATACAGCAAACGGCGGCTAAGAATCTGATTCCAACGACCTTAGAGCTTGGCGGAAAAGACCCGATGATTGTTTTAAAGGACGCTAACTTGAAGCGAGCGGCCCAAGGAGCTGCTTGGGGAGCGTTTACGAATAGCGGCCAAGTTTGCATGAGTGTGGAAAGGTTAATTATAGAGGACGAGATTTTGGAGCCATTCATTGAGGAGCTCCTCCCTATCGTCAATAACTTGAAACAAGGCTCAGGGCCGGATGATGATATAGGTTCCATGACTTCGCGCATGCAGATTGATATTGTCAAAAAACAGGTGGAAGAAGCCTTGGAAAAAGGGGCACGTCTTCTTACTGGGGAACACCCTTCTGATTGGGATCCTGAATCTATGTATATCAAACCGATTGTCCTAATAGATGTAGAGGAAGATATGGCCATCATGCAAGATGAAACCTTTGGTCCAGTATTGCCTATCATTAAAGCCAATGGGGAAGATGAAGCAATCAGGATCGCCAATGGAACTCGTTATGGATTGAATGCAAGCGTGTGGACTGAGAATAAAGAGCAGGCACGAAGGATTTCATCGAAACTGCAATCAGGAGCTGTTCTGATCAATGATGTGGTGATTACTGTTGCGAACAATCATCTCCCATTTGGCGGTGTGAAAGAGAGCGGTGTAGGAAGGTATCATGGAGAAAACGGAATCCGCATGTTCTGTCACGAAAAGGCGGTTATGGAAGATTTAGGGTACAAGAAATCAGAGATTCAATGGTACCCATATAAGGGGAAATATGATTCTTTCCGGAATCTTCTTGTTGCCAATTTTAAAAAGTCACCTTCTTTAAACGATGTGCTGAAAGAATATCTTAAATTAATCAGGATGACGAAATCTTAATTTATCCTTAGCGATTGGTAGAAGGAAAATATTATACTTGCAGAAGTTGAGGATTGCCCCTATAATAAACATACAAACCAATATGAACCCAATCAAAGGGGAGTAGCGTTAGGGAAACCTAAAACAAAGTCGTCATTACGTGGATTGAATCCATCGGCTTTGTTGGCATTTATTCATGACAAATGCTTAGCAAGACCTTTGCCAGTAATTCTATTACTTGGCAGGGGTCTTTTTTGTTGGATTGGAAGTAGTTGGAAATTTAAAGGAGGTAATAACTTTTATGGATGCAGCACTGATACTAGAGTATGCATGGGTGTTAGTAGTTTTAATAGGATTAGAGGGAATACTGGCGGCTGATAATGCGGTTGTTATGGCCGTTATGGTCAAGCATTTGCCGAAAGAACAGCAAAGAAAAGCCTTGTTCTATGGCCTTGTTGGAGCATTTGTATTCAGACTTGGTTCCCTGTTCCTTATTTCTTTCCTTGTCAATGTGTGGCAAATACAAGCAATTGGAGCGGCATATCTGTTATACATCATGATCAATTACCTGATTAAGCATTATGTCGTGAAGAAAGATAATGAGAAAGTAAAAGAAAGAAAACAATCTGGGTTCTGGATGACAGTTCTTAAAGTTGAAGTGGCTGATATTGCCTTCGCAATTGATTCTATGCTCGCGGCTGTAGCACTAGCTGTAACTCTTCCTGAAGTGGGTAACTTCGATATTGGGGGCATTAACGGTGCACAATTTGCTGTTATGTTCATGGGCGGTTTCGTTGGATTAATCATCATGAGATTTGCCGCTACACAGTTCGTCGTACTATTAAACAAACGCCCTTCTCTTGAAACAGCTGCTTTTCTTATTGTAGGCTGGGTGGGTGTGAAGCTGGCTGTTTTAACTTTAGCGCACCCAAGTGTTGGTATCATTGATGAACACTTCCCTCATTCAACAGTATGGAAAGCCATCTTCTGGGCAGTCTTATTAGCAATTGTCGTAATTGGCTGGTTTGTATCTGGCAAGTCAGCGAACAAGCAAGTTGGAGAAGATTCAAGTATTAGCTAAATTATTTATCCGTATGCATAGCATACGGATTTCTTTTTTTTTTTTTTTTAGGAATATTATACTGAATTTCAAGAATAACCCCCAATAAGTAAATGGGCATAACGTACCATATAGTAAAGATGGTGATAATGCTAAAGAAGGTGATAGCTGGAGAGGGATAGTCAAATAGACGTATTTTAGTGCCGAAAATAGTTCTTTGATATGTATTTATACCCTTTATAACCTGAATTTACATCCTGTGGTATAATTTGTGCAGGGTGGGGTGAATTCTATGTTAGGAGTGTTCTTTTCAGCTCTGAAGAAACGTCAGAGTATGGAAGATATGGTGTATTCCATACAAAAAGGGGACTTTGATTTACGTAACGATCTTATTGAGCAATATAAACCGTTTATCAAAAGATCAGTCTCCTCTGTCTGCAAACGCTACATAACAGACACAGATGATGAATTCAGTATTGGATTAATTGCTTTTAATGATGCCATTGATCGTTTCTCATATGAAAAAGGGACAGCCTTACTGTCCTTTGCAGATACGATGATCAAGCGAAGAGTCATCGATCATCTTAGAGTACAATCAAGAAAAAAACAAGAATTATCTATAGATTTTAGCGTTGCTACAGAAGATGGATATGCACAAAGCCTGCTAGAGGCAGATCGATCAATTGAATTCCATAAGGAAGAAATTGACGCTGAGCGAAGAAGAGATGAAATCAAAAGCTTTACTGGCAGACTGCAATCTTTTGGTATTACATTTGACCAATTGGTTCAAGCATCACCTAAACATGCGGATGCTCGTAAGAATGCTATATCCATCGCCAGGATAGTGGCTGAAGATTCTTCTATGCTCAATTACTTATTTCAAAAGAAGAAGCTTCCTTTAAAGATTCTGGAGAGCAAGGTGAATGTCTCACGCAAGACAATTGAAAGAAATCGGATATATATTGTGGCTATGGTTCTGGTACTCTCAGGTGATTACCGGTTTTTGAGTGACTACATAAAGGGGGTGCTAAAGGATTGAAGGAAGGGGTCATTATAGAGGTTTCCGAGAATAAGCTAAAGGTTATAACACCAGAGGGCGAATTTCTAGAAATTAAAAATAACCATGAATTTAATCAAATAGGGGACCTTATCTACATTGAACCTCACATGTTAAATGGTATACCAAGAACACTCTCAAAAAGAAAGAAAACGGCTATTAAAACCATACTGGCAATGGCTGCATCTTTATTATTGGTATTTAGCATTTTGCCGCTAATTATAGGGAATTCGAAAGTATATGCCTATGTCAGTTTAGATATGGATTCAGGGGTTGAATTGAGTGTTTCAGAAGAGATGAAAGTATTGGATATCCAAGGGATTGATCAAGAAGGTAAAGAGATGCTCGCTGATTTGGAGGAATGGGAGAATCAAGATTTAAACATTGTTGTCTCCAAAATCCTTTCGCTTCTCCATAAAGAAGGAAAGATACAAGACGAAAAAGAAATTGTGTTCTCGACAGTAGTTCTGGACCAAGATAAGAGTCTTGAGCAGAATTTGGAGAAAAAGTTGACAAATGTTCATGCAACTGAGAGAAGTTCCCTGAAAATAGAGACACAAAAAGCATCTATGGATGATCGGCAGAATGCCAAGGAAAAGGGATTATCGACGGGTGCTTATTTAGATGTCCAAATTCAAGAAGATACAGCGAAGAAAGAGAACCGTAACCAAAGCACCTCAAAGATTGAAGACGAAAACAAGGACAATCTTATAAAGGAAGAGGTTGAAGTTCCAATAGAGGAAAATAAAAAACCTTCAGTTCCTCTAGAACCTGCCCATTCCAAGGAGCAGTCAGAAAAGAAAAACAATCAAACTACATCATCACCTTCAACAAGTCAAATGAAAAATAGCTCGAATGAGAGCAAACTGAATAAAAAAGACGAGCTAAAACGGCCTGTTAGTGAAATGAGAAAATACAATTCCGATGTAACTGATAAAAAGCATCGCCAGCAGACTAAAAAGCCTAGTAACGAAGGTAAAACCATTAATAGGGAATCCGATTCGAAACATTCGATAAAGAGAAATGATGACAAATCGAAGAAAAGCCACAAAGAGAAAAGAGATAACCCAAATAAAAAAAATGATTCAAGAAAAAAGAATGAGCAAAAGAAGGAAAAGAGAAATATTAGCGAACAGAAACATAAAGGCCAGAAAGATAACGAAAACCGACAAAGGTAAATGAAATGCCCGGATAATTTAATCCGGGCATTTTTGTGCCATATATTATTTAGTTTTTCCGGACATTTGCGATTGAGCAAGTTTCACAAGCTGCTTGGTTATTTCTCCGCCAACAGATCCGTTCGCTCGTGCTACGGTATCAGAACCTAAGGTCACTCCAAATTCAGCAGCAATTTCATATTTATATTGGTCAAGCATCTCTTGGACACCTGGAACAAGCAATTTATTTCGGCTTGTCATTTATAAGCACCTCAGCTTTCTTCATTTGTGCTGGAATTTTATTATTCCGCCTTCATAATATGCTTGTCAAACCGATTCTTCATTCGGTTTAAAGGATGGATGAACAGGTATCGATTCCCTGTCACTAACACGCATGAATAAATAGCTCAGAACAAATAGTAATAAGGATTCTGACAAGGAAAGGAAGATCTTGAATGAAAAGAAAAGCCCAATTTGATGCAGCGGAGAAAGCAAGTAAAACTCCAAAAAGAAACTTAAGAGAGACCAATGAGCAGGAGACGGAATTCTCGGCAGAATTTTCTGGAGGAGAGAGTGAAATGAAGGGCTTTAATCGTAATTCTAACCGCGGCAGAAAGGGTAAGTAAGAAAAAGCATACTGGGTGCCACCTGTTGGTCAGCGTCCCAGTATGCTTTCTATACGTTTTGTAAGAGAAGATTATCTGGTTTCGTAATAAAGAGCTTGCTACCGCCTTCTTTTGGATTAAAATAAGCAAGCAGCAGGTTTTTCTGTGTACGGTATTCACCCGTTTTGAGGTAATGGTGGTAATCAAAATCAATTTCCTCAATTAAGACATGCTTATACATATCCTTCTCATTTAAATGAAGCTCAGCAAATTCCGGGCTCACTCGCTCAGGCTCTTTAATCGCAGCCTGGTAATAGGGTGATTTCTCCTGTTTTGTCATGGAAGACACCCACCAAGGCTTCCGCGGTTTAAAGGAGAGCTTCTTGAGATAATCAATCTTTAGCAAGGATAGAAGCATTTCTTGACTCTCTGGATGAGTTTTCTCATTGAATTCAGCGAGACGCTTAAACAAATCCTCTGGCTGGTGGCCGATTCTTGACCAGTTCATCTCTTCCCAATAGGAACCGAACTCTTGGAAGAAATCGAATGGGGAAGAATATACCGTACTGACCAGATATTCAACACCAAGGTCCATACGGTGGTCATTCCAATACTTTTCAAGGACATCTTCAACCTGTTTGATGCGAATAATGTCGGTAAACGGCATTACATTATTGCTGACAATCTCATATGGTGCCTGGTCCATGTATTGATAATCCCATTGCTTCGCCTGTTGGCGCAGACCCGTACCACGAAGCATTTTCAAGAATCCAAGTTGCAGTTCCTCAGGTCTCATCTCAAATACATCATTAAAGGTTTTTCGGAAGGAATCATAATTTTCTTCAGGGAGTCCCGCAATCAAGTCCAGATGCTGGTCGACTTTGGCCCCGTCCTTGATCATGGTTACCGTACGCTTCAGCTTTTCGAAGTTCTGCTTCCGTTTAACCAGCTCGTTTGTGTAATCGTTTGTTGATTGAACACCGATCTCAAAGCGGAACAAACCTTTTGGTGCTTTCTCATTCAAGTATTCGATGACTTCAGGCTTCATGATATCAGCCGTAATTTCAAATTGGAAGACACAGCCTGGCTCATGCTCAGCTATGAGGAAATCAAAGATATCAAGCGCATAACTGCGGCTGATGTTAAAGGTTCGGTCCATGAATTTAATGGTTTTCGCGCCATTTTTCATAAGGAATCGAATATCATCTTTAATTCGTTCGCGGTCAAAGAATCGGACGCCTGTTTCGATTGAGCTCAGACAGAACTGGCAATTGAAAGGGCAGCCTCTGCTTGTTTCAATATACGTAATCCGTTTGGATAGATTCGGAATATCCTCTTCAAAACGGAAAGGAGACGGCAAGGTTTTTAAGTCCACTTTTGCTGCTGGAGGTGTGATGATTGGCTTGGTGCCTTCCAGAAAAGCGATACCTTGAACTTGATGGAAGTCTTTTCTGCCGTCAATTTCCGCAAGCAAGTTCTTAAATGTTGCTTCTCCTTCCCCTATGACTATGAAATCAACTCCCGGTATTTCCCTAAGCCAGAAGAAAGGATCATAGGTAACCTCAGGTCCGCCGAGTACAATATGGACATCAGGCAGTACTTTCTTCAAGATTGTGACGACCTTTTTGATTTCTTCCATATTCCAAATATAGCAGCTGAACCCGATAACATCTGGATTTCTCTTATATAGGTCTGTGACTATATTCATGACTGGGTCTTTGATTGTGTATTCAACAATTTCAACATTATAATCTGGTGCAGCATAGGCTTTTAAATAGCGAAGAGCCAAATTCGTGTGAATATATTTGGCATTCAGTGTTGTTCCAATTATCTTCATGAGCGTGCAATACGTCCTTTCAGCGTTTTCCTAGCAATTAATCTTACCATATTTCTGTATAGGAATAACAGGAAGGGGATGATTTCCATTCTAATCTATCAGGGATTTATGGAAAACATAAGAAAAGCCTGCCATATAGGCAGGCGTCATTTCAGTCATTGACGATTTTAGAGAATTTCTCCTTATAGAAATAAGCGTAATATTTCCATTCGTGCAGCATTTTCTTTGCATTCTTCCATTTTAGCTCTATAAATGGCTGGGTGATGGAGGCAACAAATTGGCTGGATAGAATAATCGTCAGCAAGAGTGCGATACCAGCCAACAAAAGATAGCTTTCAACAGTCGTGAAATATTCCTTCAGGCCGGTAAAGCGGAATGTTCTTACAAAGAACCCGTGCAACAGGTAAACATATAAGGTTTGTGTGCCCCAACGTGTGAAGAAGTATTGCCCTCTGGGAACTAAAGCCATGAAACTGATAATCATGATGGCATTCAGTCCGAACATACCTAGCCTCTTGAACATTGAAATGACAGAAGCTGTCCCCTCCATTTCTGAATATGGTTTGGAGCCAAGCATCCATTGGCTGTCGACTGTGATAAAATAATAAAAGCAAATAAACAGGATGACAAATGGCACCAAAGCAATAATTCGGCTCTTAAATGAAGTCAAACGTTCAAAGAATTCCTTCTTCAAATGATATCCGGCTAGGAAGAATGGAAAAAATACAAATGTTCTGGATAAGCTTAAGAAATTGGAAACTGAATCGACATACCCGATGCCAAGGGCAATAGCAACGGCAATCAATAATCCAGTTGCCGGCTTGAACTTCGTATAAATGAAGAGCATCAAGTTCCAGAAAAATAAGCTTAACAGAAACCAAAGAGCCCAATTTGGATTGAACGGTTCAATCTGGAAGGTCGAACGGTCAAAAAGGAAGTAATAATATACGGTATAAACGACCTGAAAAATTAAATAAGGCAATATTAATTTCTTTGTCAGCTTCTTTATATAGCCCGGTTTATTAAAGCCTTTAGCGAAAAAGCCGGAGACAAGAATAAATGCCGGCATATGGAATGTATAGATTGTACTGTAGATGGCATAGATTAATTCGTTTTCATTTATATAGGTTCTAATGATATGCCCGAATACAACGAAAACCATCAAGATAAACTTTGCATTATCAAAGTAGCAGGTTCTTTCCTTCATGATATCCTCCTGGTAAGTTCATCTTAGAAACCCTTTCTTTATTTTTCCCACTCGATTGTATACTAAAACAATCTTTCCTAAAACAATCCTTATGTACCAGATTTAACTATGTGAATAGATACACAATAATATTATAATTGTACTGTTGTCTCAAAGTGTCTTCAAGAAGAATTACACAAGATATCGATTGTTAAAAACTTGAATTAAGCAACATAATGTTCTTTTTTTTTGCTTCGAGAACGAAAAGGGGGAAAGAAACATGACCATACTGCCAAAAAAGAATAAAAATGGCTTCTATGAAATCAGGTTAGAGTCCATTGGAGGGCTTGGAGCAAATCTAGCCGGTAAAATGTTAGCGGAATCAGGGGTGCTTGGATCAGGATTCAATGGTTCAAACTTTGCCTCTTATGGATCTGAGAAAAAAGGCTCACCTGTGAAAAGCTTTATCCGTTTCGCAGATGCAGATACTGAAATCAGGGATCATAGTCCGATTGAAGAACCAAATGTCATTGGGATCTTTCATGAGGCTTTATATAAAATGGTGGATGTCGTCAGCGGCTTGCAGCCGGACGGAATTGTCCTCGTAAATTCAATCAGGAACTTTGATGAAATCAAAGAAGACTTGAATCTTTCTTATGGAACGCTTGCTATAGTGGATGCGCTTGGAATAGCCGTAGAGGAGAAAACAAAAGTTAATACAGCGATGCTTGGCGCATTGTTCCGTATTTGCGATTTCCTTGATGCAGATTCAATGAAAAATGTCATCAAAAGAACATTTGAAAGAAAATACCCTCATCTAGTTGAACCGAATATCCGCACGTTTGAGCGCGGGTATAATGAGGTGCAGTTTAAGGAATACCAGGTTCCATCAAATGCTGCAGCGAAGAGCTTTACTAAGCCAGCGCCTATCCTCGGATATGAAACACAGGTCATCGGCGGAACCATTCTCGCGCAAGGAAACAGTTTGCTAAAGGACATGAGTGGTTCGAGACAGGGGTTCCTTCCAAGCTGGGATCAAGAGAAATGTATTCATTGTGCCGCATGTGATACCGCATGTCCAGATTTCTGTTTTGTATGGAAGGAAGGAGAAGATAAGCGCGGCCGCAAGCAGATGTTCCTGTCTGGAATCGATTACCAATACTGCAAAGGCTGCCTAAAGTGTGTCGATGCGTGTCCGACAAGTGCTTTAGCAGAGATGCGCGAGACACTTGGATTCGCAGAAGAAAATACCGTAAAGCATCACCATTCTTTACAAGAAGGGAGTGTTGAATAATGGCAGAGAACGAATTAATGAAGGCAGAACAAATCACGACATTTGAATCCGGCAATGAAATGGCAGCCATGGCGGCTGCTCAAATCAACTATCATATTATGGGTTATTTCCCAATCACTCCCTCAACAGAGATTGCCCAATACTTGGATGTGATGAAAACAAGAGGAGAGCATGACATCAAGTTAATCGCAGCTGACGGTGAGCATGGATCT
The DNA here is from genome assembly GCF_002946355.1 of Pradoshia eiseniae. Lineage (NCBI taxonomy): Bacteria > Bacillati > Bacillota > Bacilli > Caryophanales > Bacillaceae > Pradoshia > Pradoshia eiseniae. The sequence continues at coordinate 123,303 of NZ_PKOZ01000006.1, read as the reverse complement.
GCGGGAATTTGTTATGGGGCAGCGACCACTGGCGCCCGTGTCTTCAATGCAACAAGCGCGAATGGTCTCATGTACATGCTTGAGCAGCTTCCTGTTCAAGCCGGTACCCGTTTCCCGATGGTCATGAATCTTGTGACTCGTGCCATTAGCGGTCCGCTTGATATCCGCGGAGATCATTCAGATCTGTACTATGCCTTAAATACTGGATGGGTTATTTTGACTGCCCGCAGTCCTCAGGCAGTTTATGATATGAATATCATGGCACTTAAAATATCAGAGCATGCAGATGTCCGTCTGCCGGTCATCGTGGCTTATGACGGTTTCTTTACGTCTCATCAAAAGCGTAAAGTACGCTATTTCAGCGACCGTGCGACAGTTCAGCAATTTGTCGGGGAGTGTCCATCACAATTCCCGCATGTTGATGTAAATAATCCGATTACCATTGGTGCCCATATGAATGGCGATGACCTGACCAATAACCATTATCAGCAATCGAATGCGATGTACCGCGCAGGAGAGATATTTAAGGAAGTTGCGAAGGAATATGGGGAACTATCTGGCCGTTCGTACGAGGCACTAGATCTATATGAAATGGAAGATGCTGAGGTTGCGGTATTCCTCTTGAATTCAGCTGCTGAGACGGCAAAGGATGTTGTCGACCGCTTGAGAAAACAAGGGGTTAAGGCTGGGGTAATAAGCCCGAATATCATTCGTCCATTCCCTAAGGAAGAAATTAAAGCGGCCCTAAAAGATGTAAAGGTGCTTCTGGTCGGTGAACGAGCGGATTCTTATGGAGCAAACGGTCCGAATTTAACGCATGAGGTGAAATCGGCCCTCCAAGAGATCAAGGGGAATGAAACGCTTGTATTAAGTCGTGTATTTGGCTTGGGCGGGAAAGATTTCTACCCAGAAGATGCCCAGTCCTTCTTTAATGAGGCAATAGAAGCATTGCAAACGGGAGAAGTCCAAAAAACATTTGATTATCATGGTGTTCAACCTGGACAGGATGATAAAGCCATAAAGCCTATCTTAACGCCACATACAGGAGATGTTTATAAGACAGGCCTGATTCAGGTCACTCCAGATGAGGAAACCGGCAAGCTCAAGGTTCGCATTCCGCCAATACGCGCGCTTATGGAAAAGCCTAAACGACTGGCTCCAGGCCATGGGGCTTGTCCGGGCTGTGGGATTTTCCCTGCCCTTGAACTATTCTTTAAGGGCATAGAGGGGGATGTCGTCGTTTTGTACCAGACAGGGTGTGCCTATGTTGTTACAACAGCTTATCCGCATAGTTCGCACAAGCAAACGATGATACACAATCTGTTCCAAAATGGGCCAGCGACCTTGTCAGGTACATTAGAGGCATTCCTTGAGAAGAAACGCAGAGGTGAGATTGCGGTTAGTGATGAGGCGACCTTCGTTATGATTACTGGGGACGGAGGAATGGATATCGGCATGGGATCGGCAATTGGTACCGCACTTCGCAACCATAAGCTCATTATGCTTGAATATGATAATGAGGGTTATATGAACACAGGGTCCCAAATGTCCTATTCAACGCCAATCGGAAATATGACCAGTACGACAGGTGTCGGGAAAACACAGCAAGGGAAGGCATTCCATCATAAAGATACGGCTCAAATCATGGCGGCAACTGGCATTCCATATGTATTCACCGCTTCTGAAGCTTTTCCGCAGGATTTAATCAAAAAAGCGGCTAAAGCCCAGTGGTATGCTCAAAACGTCGGCACAGTCTATGGGAAGATTCTCATTACTTGTCCATTAAACTGGAAATCGAATGAGCGAGATGGAGCGAAAATTATGGAGGCAGCCGTAAATTCCTGTTTCTTTCCGCTTTATGAGGTGGAAAATGGAGATACTGTTATCACGTATAATCCTGATGCAAGGAAAAAACGAATAGAATTAGCGGAATGGCTTCAATATATGGGCAAAACGAAGCATTTGCTAAGAGAAGAGAATGCACATTTGCTGCGTGAATTTGAAGAAGAGGTTAATAAACGCTGGATGAAGCTGCAAGCTAAGCATGAACATCCGGGATTATAATGAAAGAAGAGGGCTGTCCCCCTGAATAATGGGGACAGTCTCTTTTTGTTTAGCGAACAGGAGAATAGAATGTAAGGCCTTCTTATCCTAGTTAAATGGGACATTTAGACCGTTTGCCACAATATTATCAAAATAAAGAGGATATGCCCGTATTTTGTAGAAATTTTAAAAGTGATAAAGGTCGGAAGTAAAAGGGGGGATTTTCTTGAGTGATGGTCAAATGACAAATTTGGGCGAAGGGTTGCCTAAAACCAAAGAGGAAAACCAAAAATTAAGAAAAGAAGTTCAGTTATGGAATCATTTTTATCAATTTCATTCAGAAGCCATTATTATCACAGATAAGGATTTAAATATTCTTTCTTTAAATGGCCGGGCGAGCAAGCTCTATCAGCAGCTAGGTCAAGTAGACCGTCCTAGGAACCTGAAAGATTTCTTCTCCAGCATTTCAAGTGAACTGGTGAAGTTTCAAGTGAAGAAACTACTTCAGCATGGCTATTCCTTTGATAAATGGACAACCTTTCTGCAAGCCGCACACCCTCTTGAAATTGAACTATTTGCCGCTGCTGACGGCAAGGAAGATGGGGAACCTGAAAAATTCATTTATATGCTTATGGTTAGAGATGGGACACTTCTTCCATCCTCAATCGGCAATCAGAATTTATATACCGATTTAATTAATGGCATTAGCCACTCCATTGTTATTCATGATGGAAAAGGCACTATTTTAGATATTAACGAAGCCTTTGCCAATCTCATGGTCAAGGAACGGTATGAATTGCTTGGGAAGAATTTTCTTGAACTCATGACAGAAGAGAGTGCGCATGCTTTTGCTGAAAGCTTGGGGGATTTGCGAACAAGTAAAAGATGTAAAGGTTTTTTTTATGTAGAGATGGAAGGAGTAGAAATCCAGTATCAGTATAAGGCAAGCTATAATCTGCATAGCGGATTGTATTATACGATATTTTCAGCGGTTCAAAAGCCTGTAATGTCTCATGCCTCTGCGCATTTAATAGAAGAAATATCTGCACTGATGGAAGAAGCCATCATCATTGTTCAAAAGAATGGGCAAATTATTCATATTAATGAAAAGGCCAGCGTGCTATTCGGCTATCCGAAATCTGAAATATTTCAATCTCACTTAAGTGATCTATTGGGTGATGAATGGGTTAGCGTGCTTAAACATACAGAGGGTTATAGCAAAGTAGAGATTAATAATAATTGGCCGGATGGAATAGTGAATGAGCTTGAAATTAGTACAAAACCTATCAAGGGTTCTGGATATCTCCTTTTGGTAGGCAAACCCGCAGTAGCAGCGAAGAAACATGACGACGGATTATTGCTCCAGCAGGATAAGTTTCGCGGAATTTTTGATGGAACATTTGATGGAATCTTGATTTGGCGGGAGGATGGACGAATTATCGATGTAAACGAACCGGCATCTGATATCATTGGTCTGCCTCATGATCGGCTGATTGGTCAAACCTTTCAAGATATTTTTGACCTTGACCCAAACCAAAAGAAACATTTACAGCGTCATCTTTCATTAATGGCCAAGAATACACAGCATAATTTTGTTTGTGAGTTAACCTGTAAGAATGGGCAAACAAAGCAATTGGATTTTTTGTCCCGGCCAGATATCGTGAATGGTGTTCATTTGACCGTGTTTCGTGATATCACGGATAAACTGAAGATGGAAGAGCAATTAAAAAAATCAGATACATTAAATGTGGTAGGAGAGCTCGCGGCAGGGATTGCCCATGAAATCCGCAATCCGATGACGGCGCTTAAAGGGTTTATTCAGCTGCTTGAAGGCAGTATGAAGGGGGAGTATGACAATTATTTTCAGGTCATCACCTCGGAATTGCAGCGAATTGAAACCATCATCACTGACTTTCTGATATTAGCTAAACCTCAGGCCGTTTCTTATCAAATTAAGCAAGTGAACACGGTCTTAAGTGAGACGCTTGATTTGTTGAGTGCGCAGGCTGCGATGCTTAATATTCAATTTGACATCAAATACGGCGAACTGCCGCTCGTGCATTGTGAAGCAAATCAACTGAAGCAGGTATTTATCAATCTGATTAAGAATGCCATAGAGGCTATGCCGGATGGAGGGATAATTGAGGTCTCGACTGAACTGTTCTTTGATAATCATATTCTAGTGTCAATACAAGATCATGGTATTGGCATTCCAAAGTCAGTTCTAAAAAAACTTGGGGAGCCCTTCTATACAACAAAGGAAAAAGGGACTGGGCTCGGTTTGATGGTTACATATAAGATAATTGAAGAGCATGAAGGCTGGATTGAAGTAAACAGTAAGGAAGGGGAGGGGACACTTTTTCAGCTATATCTCCCTATATTTCATGAAAATGCCTGAACCTTCTTTCGACAAGGAGGTTCAATTTATGTCCTTTGGCTTAATAATTTTACAATTTTATGAAATATTTGGATTTTTGATTTACATTTATAAAGAAGTTTGGCATAATCCAAAAAAGGAAGATTGCATAGGAGGAATTGTCGTGAAACAAGCGAATTTTGTCACTCTAGAAGCAGATATTAACATCGCGAGAGAGAAGATGATTAACTATGCTTCGGAATACGGATATTTAGATCAAGGAACGATCACTTTGAGCAGGCAGCTAGACCAGTTAATTAATCAATACACACGAATGAAATATAACCGAACCTAGTGATTTTATTGGTTATCCAATCATTTGCTGCAAGGTTGACCAACCCTCGACACATGCCTCCAAAAAAGTGTTGACTCGCTCTAAAGCACCTATGAGTGTAAACAAATACCTCAATTATTTATCGCGAAATAATTTACATTTATGTATTTTAGAAGTATAATAACGCAAATCGAGATTCTTGAATACAAACGAATTCGGAGGGTTAGAGGAAATGGTCGAACCAAGTCAATCACTAAAGCTCTTTGTGGTGATGTCTAAAGCTTACAGGGCGATTAATGATTATACAAATAAATTCATACAAAAAGAAGGGATAAACCCGACGGAATTCGCCGTGCTTGAGCTGCTGTATCATAAGGGGGAACAGCCGCTTCAGCATATTGGTGATAAAATTCTTCTTGCGAGCGGCAGTATAACTTATGTTGTTGATAAGCTTGAGAAGAAGGGTTTCCTTCGAAGAGTAGCTTGTCCAACTGACAGGCGGGTAACCTATGCGCAGATCACAGAAGACGGGACGGAATTTCTCGAAGGAATATTCCCGGCTCATCAAGAGCGGATTGAAGAGATTATGAATGTCTTATCAAATGAAGAGAAAGCCATCGCCATCGAATGCATGAAAAAGATAGGGAAGGCAACTCCAGCTAAATAAATGAAGGAACAAGGGCTGAATTGAGAGAATTCGGCCCTTGTTCCTTTTTTATGACGCTCGTGATATAGAAATCTTTCAGGCTAAAGAGGATAATTTAACTGTTGTATTCATATCAGCCCTTCCTTGGCATAAAGTGTCTATAGGCGGAGGAGGGACAAGTTTGAATAAACAATGGATGAGCGTATTCCAAGTCGCTGCCGTGTATGTCGGAACCGTGATAGGTGCTGGTTTTGCAACAGGCAAGGAAATTTATGAATTCTTTACGCAATACGGATTGTACGGGCTGCTAGGAATCATTTTAGCTGGATATATATTTATCAGGTTGGGCACTAAGATGATGATGATTGCCCTTAAACATGATTTGAAGAATTATATGGAGTTCAATGCATGGCTGTTTGGTTCTCGCTTGGCCATTTTTATAAATGCCATTTTCATGATTATGCTTATCGGAGTGACAGGGGTGATGATGGCAGGTGCTGGTGGGCTTTTTGAGGAACAGCTTGGGTTCTCTAAAATGGGCGGGATGGTGTTTACGGCTTTTTTGGCTGTTGTGGTCATGAGCTGGGGGATTCATGGTCTGTTATCCATCAACACCTTCGTCGTCCCAGCGATGGTCATGTTTAATATTATTTTAATGATTATATCCCTTTTTACGCTGAAGGGAGTGGGTCATTTGCTGAATATGCCAGACATGGTTAGCGTTAAGGCTTTCCTATCACCGTTTTCTTATACAGCCTTCAATCTTGCTTTAACCCAAGCTGTTCTCGTTCCCTTGGCTACGGAAATTGGTGATGAGAAATTGATTAAAAGAGGCGCAAATTTAGGCGGAATTTTGTTAGCTCTTGTTCTCCTCAGCTGTCATATTTCATTATCATCTGTTAACGGGTTAGCGGACATTAATATCCCGACAGCGTATGTCATGAAGACGGTTGCTCCGTTTTTGTATGGACTATATTTATTTATCATATTTGGTGAAATCTTCACTTCACTGATCGGCAATGCTTTTGGGCTTGAGAGGCAATTAAAGAAAGTGACCGGGCTGCCATCATGGTCACTTTATGTTTTTATATTAAGCTTCTGCCTGCTCATTGGCCAAATTGATTATGGTCCGTTAATTTCGTACCTATACCCATTGTTTGGTTATATAAGTTTGTCTTTTCTAATCTTGCTGATGATCAAGAAGGAATGAAGTTATAGTCTAACAAGTGGGAAAGCGGCCAGCAGAAGCAAATCAAACAGCAGATGAGAGAAAATCACCATTGACAGGCTCCTTTTCCAAGCATAGATTGTTCCCCATAATAATCCGCCGCCAATTCCGGCTAGTACTAACAGCAGATTTCCGGAAAAGATAAGTGGCAAAGAATAGAGCAGGGTGGATAGGAGTACAGCTTGTACCGTTTTAATATGAGTCAGCAAACGCTTCTCAATCAATCCCCTCCAGAAAATTTCTTCACCAGGGATAATCAGAAGAATCAGCATGGCGTATTGCCAAGTCTCTGTTGGTGATAGAAGGATGTATAAATCCTCCAGCTGATTCTGTAGAGGGGGATGGACAGCGGGGAGAACCTTGCTGGCAGCCCAAGTAATTATATACATAAGCATTCCTGATAAGAAACCGATCATGAGCGTACCCGAAAGCTTAAAATTGTTTTGTGGTCTTTCCACGTGGTAGGCAAGCACGAATAAACAGGCCATTGATGCTGTATATATGTACCAGAATATAGATAAGTCACGATATGAGAAGAATAAAAGTAAATAAGCGATTGTTAGGCAAAGCAAAAGAGGCCTGTCCCTGATAATATGCTTCATGTTCATGCTCCTGTTCAGTCAGATACTATATAGTAGAAAGAAAAGAGAAGGAAGCCCTTCTCTTTTCGCTTTTTATTATAAGGTTAGAATAATCGGTTCATTCTTTGTCACAACAATGGTGTGTTCACATTGAGCGACCAAGCTTTTATCTTTCGTTACATAGGTCCATCCGTCTCCTAGCTCAGTTACCATGGAAGCCTTTGTCGAGATAAAGGGCTCAACCGCGAGGACAGTACCTTCCTGGAGCAGCTCGCTGTCCCATGGATCGAAGTAGTTCAGGATATGATCTGGACTTTCATGCAAGCTTCTGCCGATGCCATGTCCAGTCAAGTTCTTGATGACGTTAAAGCCATTGGCTCTTGCAGTGTTGTATACAGCCTTCCCGATTAAATTCTTCTTAGATCCTGCTTTGGCCTTCGAGATGCCATTATGGAATGCGTCTACGGCGCATTGGCACAGCTTTTCTATTCGTTCATCCGATTGTCCGACCATGAAGGAAATGCCGGTATCTGCATAATATCCATTTAAGACGGCAGATACATCAATATTTACAAGATCGCCATCCTGAATGACACGCTTGCCTGGAATACCATGAGCGACTTCCTCGTTTACACTGATACATGTATAGCCAGGAAAATCATATTCATTTTTAGGAGCAGAGATGGCACCTGTCTCATTGAACAATTGTTTGGCAATCTGGTCGAGTTCAAGAGTTGTTATGCCCGGTACGGTCGCGTTTTTCATTGTTTCCCTCACGCGGGATACAATTGCCCCGATTGCCTTTAGGCCGTCTAAATCCTTATCCGTTTTTACAATCATAATATTAAACCTGCTTTCTGTTATGCTCTCTGTCTCATGTAGAGCTTAGTGAAAGGTTCCAAAAAGGAATCGGTTTTAATTATAGCGGAGTTTATTACAAATAGGAAGAGAGTGGCATGAACGAAAAAAACGAGACTCAGGGTCTCGCCTTTATAGCTCGTTGACAATTGTATAATTTTTATGATTGACGACTGTTTTCTCTTCTAGCTCAAGGTCCCGGTAGTTCTCCATTAAGGTTAAGTCGACAATAACAGAATTCTCATTTACCTTTTCAACAACTCCGCGCAAGCCATCACGGAATTCAATGATGTTTCCTACATTGGCTTTTTTCATACTGTTCACACCTTTTCTAGAGTTTATATGGACGTTAGTATGCATGAGGAATCAAGATTCTTCTTCCTCCATTAATATGCTTGATTTCAGATTTTTGAAGATTATTATTGTCATTATAGTATAAAACTTGAAAATTGTAAGTCATTAATTTGTGTTTTTTGATAATTATTCAAAAGTTAAAAGGTCTTGAACGTCCTAATGATAAAAATGTATGATGGAATCATATTAAAGGAGTGGTTAGCGGAATGAATCAGGAAGAAATTGAGCGTCTTTTTGAGCAATTAAAAAACAAGGAGATTGCCCGGTTAGATGTGAGTAAGGAAGATTTTCTCAGCTTTCGTGCGGTATTGGTAAAACGGGCCGACTTTAAGCATTTCAGAGGGATTGCCCATCTCGGAGGCAGCGTCACCTATGAATATTTGGATGAGCCGAGAAGTTAAATATGGACTGGCCAATGCAAAGAAAGCATTGGCCAGTTTTTTTCATGAAAAAGCTTCTGGGTGTAATCTATAGTATGCTTGTAGCTTCTTAATCGTTGTCCGTTTCCACGATTTTACGGATGCGGTGGTTGTGAGACAGTCTTTAGCGATTTCTGCCGTGGTTTTGCCATGCTGGATGTGATGGAACAGCCAGCAAGATTGATTAGGTGTTAAAGAATCGAGGAAGGCTCTTGGAATGAGCCATTCGAGCGTCATCATCTCATGTTGAGCAGAGTCCTCCAATTCTACTTCTTTGCTTGTCTCCCTGTCATGGATTTTGTTTGTTTTCTGTATATGTGACAGCATCCTACCTTTTATGGTCGTAAATGCGTAGGACATAAATTGTCCTTTGGCGGGATCGAAGGCCCTGCTTGCCTCCCAAAGTGCAATCAGGCCAATCTGAATAAACTCCTCCTTATCTTTATAGATATTTAACCGCTTAATCATGTGATGAATCAATGGCGTATATTGTTCAGCTATGTTTTCGAATTCCTCCATTATATCAGCCTGCTTTGAGGAGCGACCTCATTTATTCCCGGGTATCTATTAAGGTACAGAGGATTTGATGATGTGTAAAAAGGGGAAATGGTGATATGACAAGGTATATTTCAATAAATAGAATGTTTTCTATAGAGAAACGATCGATATTTAGGGGAATCTTTCCTGAAATTTGAATTTTCTCGGAAATTAACACAATTTTATAAGAGGTGATCTATATGGTGAATAAAGAATCAGTTGTAGTGGTAACCGGAGCTGCAAATGGAATTGGAAGAGAGATTGTAAAGCTTTATGGCGAGCTAGGGGCAAATGTTATCTTAGTTGATCAGGATAGAAAGGGCGGAGAGGAGGCAGCCGCTACCTTAAAGGATGCAGGTGTGAATGCATTATTCATTGAGGGGGATGTCGGTGAAGAAGCGACAGCTCTTCATGTAATGGATGTTATTCGAGGGCAGTTCGGACATCTTGATATCTTAATTAATAATGCTGGTGTGTCTGCTTTTGTTCCGTTGCTTGAAATGACGACAGAACAATGGGATCGTATTATTCATTCTAATTTACGATCTGTATTTTTGTTTGCCCGGGAAGGTTCGAAGTTAATGGAGGAGAATGGATGTATCATCAATATTGCATCCACAAGAGCCTTTCAATCAGAACCTGATTCGGAAGCCTATGCAGCGACAAAAGGAGGAATTATAGCCCTGACTCATGCCTTAAGTGCATCATTGGCTGAAAAAAGGATACGTGTCAATGCTGTTAGCCCGGGCTGGATAGAGACGAAGGAATACGAAGAGCTGCGTGAAAAGGACCATGAACAGCATTTCTCCAAGAGAGTGGGCACTCCAGCTGATATAGCTAGATTATGCTTATTCCTAAGCGATTCACGCAATAATTTCATAAATGGAGAGAATATTATCGTGGATGGTGGCATGACGAAAAAAATGATTTATGAGTAATAAGTGAATTTTTACGCAAATAAGGTTAAAGTCTACTCCTTCTAGTTGTTTTCTCACATTAATCTAGTGTAAAATTAAGATGGCCGAATGGCGCTATTTCCTTGTGATTTTGATTTCCTTGTTCTCTTTGGCTATGGAATTAGTGTCATCTTGCGGTTTACGTATAAAGTGTTTAATGGATGTTTGATTTTTTCTTCTTTGCATCGGTAAACACACTCTTATTATTCAGGAGTATCCGCGGGAAAATTATCATTCATGAAATAAAAAGCGTTGAAGTATTTGCGAATTTTCGGTACATTTTATGTGATAGGAGTTAACCTGTCTATTGATTAGGGTCCGGAAATTTAGACTGCTCAATGCTTTATACATAGAAACCGCAGAGTTTGGGTAAAATCACATAAAGATACAGCAGCTAGAAAATACTAATGGCCTGAAATTATTTATAAAGGAGTTTGATTATTTTGGTACAAAAATCTTTTCACGTAATCGACGAAACAGGAATTCACGCACGTCCAGCGACTTTGCTAGTTCAAACAGCAGGTAAATTCAACTCTGATATTAATTTAGAATATAAAGAAAAGAAAGTGAACTTGAAATCCATTATGGGTGTTATGTCCCTTGGTATTGGCGGTGGCTCTGATATCACGATTTCTGCAGAAGGCAGCGATGAGCAAGAAGCATTGAATGCAATCGAAGAGACTCTTACTAAAGAAGGCTTGGCTAAGTAATGACAGCGATGTTAAACGGAATAGCAGCATCTAATGGGATTGTCATAGCAAAAGCTTATCGTTTAATTGAACCTGATTTAACTGTTAGCAAGAAATCGATTGAGGATACTGAGACAGAGCTAGCGCGTCTTGATAACGCTGTTAAGAAAGCCCAATCAGAATTGGAAGCCATCCGTGAGAAAGTAAAAGTAGAACAAGGTGAAGACAAAGCGGCAATTTTTGACGCTCATATCCTTGTTTTAAATGACCCTGAATTGCTTGGTGCAGTTCAAGAAAAAGTGAAATCAGAGAACATTAATGCTGAATTTGCGTTGCGCGAAATTGCAGACATGTTCATTACGATGTTTGAACAAATGGATAATGAATACATGAAAGAACGTGCTGCTGATATTCGTGATGTTACGAAGCGTGTTATCAGCCACTTACTTAATGTACAAATCCCTAACCCGAGCATGATCTCCGAAGAGGTAATTGTCGTTGCGGAAGATTTAACACCGTCTGACACAGCACAATTGAACAGAGATTTTGTAAAAGGATTCACAACTGATATCGGCGGGCGTACTTCTCACTCTGCTATCATGGCTCGTTCACTTGAAATCCCAGCTGTTGTTGGGACAAAGCAAGCAACTGGGTCGATTCAAAATGGGGATATCATCATCCTTGATGGCCTTAAAGGTGAGGTTCACATCAATCCAACACCAGAATTGATTGAACAGTATGAGAAGGCGGCTGAAGCATATGCACAGCAAAAACTTGAATGGGCTAAGCTTGTAAATGAGAAAACCGTTACGGCAGATGGCCATCATGTTGAGCTTGCAGCAAATATCGGTACGCCAAATGACCTGTCTGGTGTAATTTCAAATGGCGGGGAAGCAGTGGGCCTTTACAGAACTGAGTTCCTTTACATGGGCCGTGAAAATCTGCCTTCTGAAGATGAACAGTTTGAATCCTATAAAGCCGTTCTCGAAGGCATGGAAGGAAAGCCTGTTGTGGTTCGTACACTTGATATTGGTGGCGATAAGGAGCTTCCATACTTAGATCTTCCTAAGGAAATGAATCCATTCCTAGGTTTCCGTGCAATCCGTTTATGTCTTGAAGAAAAAGATATCTTCAGAACGCAATTAAGAGCCCTTTTGAGAGCATCTGTTTATGGAAACCTGCGTATCATGTTCCCAATGATTGCTACATTGGATGAATTCCGTGCAGCGAAGGCAATCCTTGAAGAAGAGAAAGCGAAATTGGTTCAAGAAGGAATTCAAGTATCTGATTCCATCCAACTTGGAATCATGGTTGAAATTCCATCTACAGCCGTTCTTGCTGATCAATTCGCGAAAGAGGTTGACTTCTTCAGTATTGGAACAAACGACTTGATCCAATACACAATGGCTGCAGACCGTATGAATGAACGGGTTTCGTACCTGTACCAGCCATATAACCCGGCAATCTTGCGTCTTGTTAAGATGGTGATTGATGCAGCGCATAAAGAGGGTAAATGGGCAGGCATGTGTGGAGAAATGGCAGGCGATGAGCTAGCAATCCCACTTCTTGTCGGTTTAGGATTGGACGAGTTCTCAATGAGCGCGACTTCTATCCTTCGTGCTCGTTCGCAAATCAAAACTTTGTCATTAACAGATATGCAAGAATTGGCTGAAAAGGCATTGCAAATGCAAACAGCATCCCAAACTGTCGAACTAGTTAAGGAAGCTACAGCAAAGAAATAAATTTTTGGTAGAAATATATTTTTATGTTTGGCAACTTAAAAATAGGGGTAACTTAGTAGTGGACACAACAGCAACATGCTTTTAGTGACCCCCCTTTCTTAATCAACTGGGAAACCAGTTGATTTTTTTTGCGCTCTGTCTCTTGGCGGCGAGCCGTGATTCTATATGATAGAATAAATGAAGAAGATGTGAACTTTTTGGGGGGCTTATTGATGGAAAAACAGACAATTGGCTTTATTGGGTTAGGTGTAATGGGGAAAAGCATGGCAAGAAATATTATGAAGGCCGGCTATCCTATAATCGGCTATTCAAGAACAAAAGGGAAATGCCAAGATTTAATCGAAGAAGGCATGGAATGGGCAGATACGGTTGAGGATGTGGCCGTAAAAGCAGGGATTATTATCACGATGGTCGGATTTCCCTCAGATGTGGAAGAAGTCTACTTAGGCAATCATGGTTTAATCAATAGAGCGAAGGCAGGAACCTATTTGGTCGATATGACAACGTCTGCTCCGCGGCTTGCCAAGAAACTATATGAAGCAGGGAAAGAGAAGGGAATCCATGTACTGGATGCACCTGTTTCTGGTGGAGATATCGGTGCAAGAAATGCCGCGCTTACCATAATGGCAGGCGGAGAATATCAAGTCTTTGAGGCATTACTTCCACTTTTGCAAACAATGGGCTCTAATATCGTCTATCAAGGAGAGGCAGGTGCAGGCCAGCATACAAAGCTTTGCAATCAGATTGCCATTGCCAGCAATATGATAGGGGTTTGCGAATCATTAGTATATGCCAAAAGAGCAGGACTTGACCCAGAGAATGTGCTTAAGAGCATTTCAGGCGGAGCGGCAGGCAGTTTTTCATTGACGAATCTTGCTCCGAGAATCTTAAAGGGAGACTTCGAGCCTGGTTTTTATATTAAGCATTTCATTAAGGATTTGAAGATTGTGCTTGATGAAACAGAGGCGCTTGGTCTTGAATTCCCGGGTGTATCATTAGCGAAATCGTTATATGATGAGCTCGCAAATGAAGGACTGGGAGAAGAGGGTACACAAGCGTTATATAAATATTGGAAATAAGAAGGTGGAAAGCAGCATCCCTCCACAGTGATTGGGATGCTGCCTTTTTATCTTTCCTTGAGAAATCCTTCTAAACGATCTAGGCCGGTCATAAGTGACTCCATCGATACTGCGTAAGAAAAACGGAAATAACCTTCTCCATATGCAGAAAAAGCAGATCCAGGTACTACGGCTATTTTTTTTGAGCGAACCAATTCAAGTGCAAAATCAAGTGATGATTGGAACCCTTCTGGAACTTTTATAAAGAAGTAGAAGGCTCCATCGGGGAGGACGGTCTTCAAGCCCATTTGCTGCAAGCGTTCAAAAACATAATCCCGTCTATGCTTATACTCTTCCTTCATATTAACTGCATCGTTTATTCCATTTTGCATGGCCTCAAGCGCAGCCATTTGCGAGATAGAGGAGGCGCAGGAGACATTGTATTGATGAACCTTAAGCATATGCTGAGTGATACTTCCAGGCGCCATTAAAAAGCCGATTCTCCAGCCTGTCATGGCATGTGATTTAGAAACGCCATTAACAATAATTGATTGCTCTCTCAACATCGTACCAATGGAGGTGTGCTTTCTATCAAGGGTCAATTCACTGTAAATCTCATCGGCCAGGACAAAGATTTCTTTGCCGCGGATGAGTTCGGCAATTTCCGCTAATTCTTCCTTGGTTAAGGAAACGCCAGTCGGATTTGATGGATATGGAAGAACAACGCATTTCGTTTTCTCAGTCATGTGGGAGGCAATCACTTCTTTTGTCATCTTGAAGGATGTGGCCGTCGTGTCAGCATAAACAGGCACAGCCCCAGCGAGTTTAATGAGCGGCTCATATCCAGGGTAAACCGGACCAGGAAGAATTACCTCATCTCCCGGCTGAAGGATTGTGCGAAAAGTAATGTCGATTGCCTGGCTGGCTCCCACGGTCACGATTATTTCGCTGTCAGGGTCATAAACCAAGGAATACTTTTCATCCATAAAGGAAGAAATGGCCTTGCGGAGTTCTGGCATGCCAGCATTATGGGTGTAGGTAGTAATATCATTTTCAATAGCCTCAATGGCTTGTTCTTTAATATGCATGGGGGTCGGGAAATCTGGTAGGCCAATTGTAAAAGATAGGACTCCCTCTATCTCTGAAACAAGATTATAAAACTTCCTGATGCCGGAAATTTCGATTTGCCGTACATTCGGGTTAATCAGGTGTTCCATGTTTGCTCTCCTCTCTAGTATGTATCCTTCTATTATAAGCATGCTTTCTTAGTGTGTACACCTTCCGAATTTGCGCTCTTCCGATTATAGAAAATAAATCCAGGAATGTTTGGGGACGCTACCCATAATGGAATCAGTCGGGAGGAATCGAGATGAAACGCATGCTGGTGAAAAAGCATACAGGTGAAGTGGAGGAGATGCGCTATTCCTTATCGGAACTGAATGCATATGAATGGGTCTGGATTGATCTCTCTTCCCCTGCAAAAGAGGAGGCGGCCGCCCTTTTTCGCTTCTATCACTTTCACCCACTGGCAGTGGAGGATTGCTTAGATGCGATTAATCAGCGGCCTAAAGTAGATTTTTTTGATGAATATATGTTTCTTGTCATTTATGCCCTAAAAGAAAATTATCTGATGGAAGAGCTTGATATTTTCGTGAGTGAGAGATTGATTATTACTTATCATCAAAAGGCAATCAAGGAGATTGAGGATGCATGGGGAATGGCGACTGAAAGTCCGCCGGCAACCACGATAGATGTCCTTCATCAATTAATTGATAAGGTCGTGGATGAGTATTTTCCAAAGGCGTACGATATAGAGGAGCGATTGAATGCGCTGGAGGAGAATGCGGATTTGCTTTCTATCAAGGAATTGATGAACCACTTATATGATTTAAGAATGATTATCTTTCGTATTCGGAGAGTCATCCTGCCGATGAATGATTTACTGTACCGAATCACTCATACAGAAAAAATGCACCTTATCTCTGAGAAGCAATATTATTTTAATGATGTGTATGATCATCTTTTGAAATTGCGTGAGATGATAGAGGGGTACCGGGACTTTTCTGCAGATTTGCGTGATAACTATATGAGTGTCAATTCAAATAATATGAATGAGACTATTATGGCATTGACCGTCATTACGACGATTTTCATGCCGCTAAGTTTTATTGCAGGATTATACGGAATGAACTTTTCCTTTATGCCGATGGCTGGCTGGAGAAATGGTTTCTGGTATGTGATGCTTGTTATGGGGATATCCGCTGTTCTTATGATTATCTTCTTTATGGCAAAAGGATGGGTGTTTCGCACGAAAGTATATACGAGAAGAAAGCGTTAGAACTGCTGAAATTTTTGAGTCAGCAGTTCTTATTTTTTCCATTCGGTATATGGATAGCTTTCTCCCAGGCGGGTGAACGTAGGCTTATAATATTTCCGCGTTGATTGAGGTTTGTTCCGCGGCTCTTCTTTTTCCTCTTTAATGCCTGTATAGAGCATCAATCGTTTTTTTGCTTTGGAGAGCGGAATTCTAGAAGCGGGATTCCGGACGTTTTTTGATAGATGACCTAAATGAGGCAGCTGATCAAAATCTCCTTTGCAAGGAGGGATATGGAAGGTGTATTTGCCGCATTCAATCAGAACATCGGACTGCTGGAAGCTGTGGTGAGGATGGTCTGAGAACTGGAGCCCAATTTTTCTTGCCTTTCCTTCTTCAAGCATTTTGGTTAAAGAACACTTTTTTAAGTGATAGAGAAATTTTGGGTTAGAGGCGGTTTTGGCGTGTCTGTTTACAGAATAAATGGCTTCAGCCAAGTCATCTGCTGAGTAGGATTTTTGGTTGTGGTTGTTTCCTCTCGTTTCTTTCATGGATAATCCTTTCTATACTTTAATATTAAAATATATGCGCAATGAAATGATTGTAATAATTATACCTCGTCTTGCAAATGGATGAAAGAGAAAACGTCAGCTAGTTTTGTTTCGGCTAGATTTGCTGAAGGGGGTATATTGATTTTTT
Source organism: Pradoshia eiseniae (assembly GCF_002946355.1). Classification (NCBI taxonomy): domain Bacteria; kingdom Bacillati; phylum Bacillota; class Bacilli; order Caryophanales; family Bacillaceae; genus Pradoshia; species Pradoshia eiseniae. Next base: position 106,489 of record NZ_PKOZ01000006.1, on the reverse strand, counting down.
GAGGGTGGATGAGTATCCTAAATGCATATCTAACTGATAGGTGAGTGGATGAAATGATAAAGAATAGTATTTTGGTGTCTGTCGGAGGTGGAATTGGTGCCATTCTCCGTTACGGCTTAAATCAGTGGATTCCATATGCGGTCATTCCTTGGACAACTTTGTTGATTAATGTCATTGGCTCCTTTGTTTTAGCCTTTTTAACCTTTTCCCTTTTTCAGGATACCCGTTATTCAAAGCTGAAGCTGTTTGTTGGCACTGGGCTTTGCGGAGGATTCACGACAATGAGTACCTTTGCTCTTGAGACCGTCAAACTTTTGAATACATATCCAGCAGCAGCCTTGCTATATACAATGCTCACATTGTTTATTGGTGTCGGAATGTCTTTTGCAGGAATGGCTGCGGCATCCCAATGGAGCCGAAGAAGGGAAGTGCTTAAATGATATCAGTCCTGTTGGGCGGATTTATCGGCACGTTCCTTCGATTTACAATCATAGAACGACGAAAAGGGAGGACATCCATTTTTCCCTCTGCTGTCCTTTTCGTTAATTTAAGCGGCTCCTTATTGATTGGATTGATGGCTGGAGCCGGATTAAACGCAGCTTCTATGATAGGGAAGTTCCTATTTACCGGTTGTTTGGGCGCTTTCACAACATTTTCGACCTTTAGTGTTGAGGCTCTAGAACTATGGAAGGATGGGAAGAAAAAATTGTTTCTCTTCTATCTCCTTTTATCCTTGGTTGGTTCATTGCTATTGTGCTTTGCTGGATATTGGCTGGGACATATAACAAGGGGAGGGGCAGGCATTTAGTAAATGCCTGCTTTTAATGTAATCGGCTGCGGTTTTAGGATGGCAGTATGCCACCATTTCCTTTGTGCAAATCAAAAATTGTAATTTCCGGTCTGCAAAGCAGTCGGTATGGAACCCGGGTTGTCCCAAGTCCCCGGTTAACGTATAGGGAAAAATGGCTGTTTAACTCATATAACCCCTCATAATACTTCTTGGCGTGCGGCGGTGTAATGAGCGGGCCGATAAACGGGATTTGTATTTGTCCCCCGTGGCTATGACCGCTTAATTGCAAATTGACAGGATAGGAGGAGGCGGTTTCGGCATAATCTGGCGCATGTGACAAGAGAAGCGTGAATAGCTTATCAGGCTTTCCTCGGAGTGCCTGATTTATGTCCGGCACTCCGAGGCTCGCGTCATCCACTCCGGCGATAAGAATCTTTTCACTGCCTTTATACAGTATATCTGCCGAATTCTTTAGAACCTTAAAGCCGGATTTATTCATTATTAGTTCGTATAGTTCCGTTCCATACCCGCCGTGGTCATGATTTCCATATACGGCATACTTGCCTATAGGAGCTGACAAAGAGTTTAATATTTCATAAAGTTCAGGTGTAACTTTATAATCAACAGGGTTATCGAGGAGGTCCCCGGTAAAGCAAATCAAATCAGGCTTATAGGCGTTAATTATTTTAACCGTCTTTTTTAGGTTGTCCAGGTCATATTGGAATCCAATATGCGTATCATTAAACTGAACGATGCGGGTGCGATGGAATGACGGAGGAATGAGAGGATGTGAATATGTATACTGGTTGATCTCTACCCATTCTGGTTCAATCTCTTCCATGTAATATCTTCCTCCAGCCACCGAAGTGAGCAGAGTGACACCATATAGAGCACCTTTTTTTAAAAAAGAACGTCTAGAGAGTGTTTTCATGGAATATTCCTTTTCTTAAAAATTTTGCATAAGTTCTTCTCCAATCCTATCATGCGGGGCTTTCATTTGTTAAGCAATTAGAATGCAGGTAAGACTTTTTCTCAATTGATGGCAAAAGCTGGTGATATAAGATAAACTATACTTATAGCCTTATGCTTTTCAGGAGAAAGCTGATCATCGATGTAAATTTCCCGGAATCTAATAGGTGAGGATGTTGAAAAATGAATAAACAAAAGCAATATGAAATGCTGTATATTCCTTCACAATTCGGGATGATAAAAGTATATATTTATGGTTTTAAACGAGATGGCAAGACAGGTCGTGTATTTATTGTACTAAACGGCATCAAGGTTAACGGGAAAGGGATTCACAAAAAGCAAACGCTGATAAGCACATTAACAAAGTTTAACGAGAAGATTAAAGCATAGCTTTTAAGGAACTTCCATTTAATTTCATAAATATAGAGGGCGGAAACCTAAATGGTTCTCCGCTTTTTTATTGTCCGTTTACAAAGAATGATGAAGCTGTTATTGATCAAAGCAGAAGTCTCCTGGAAAGTTAAATACATTCATTTCTTCTAAAAAGTGTATTGCCTGTATAAATGGGGAATAGCCTAATAATACTTAGAGAATTCACAACTAGGAGGATAATAAAGGATGAAATATTTATTGAGGACGTTTCTTGCCTCTTTAGCCATATTTATCGTCATACCCATTTTAAATGTAAATGCAGATAGACAATTAAACGAAGAGGAGGCATTCCGCTTATTGCAGAATGCTTTTAAGACCCAGGTAGCGCTATCGGAGAAGCCAAGAAGTATGGAAGAGGTTAAAGAATCTTTAGGACGTTATTTTACACCTGAATATACGAATGATTTTATTGAAATGAATGTGCAGGAGAATTTGGATGGTGAAGGGTATTTGGCTTACGGTACGGACTTTGCCTTATATTATATCCCTTTCTTTACATACGATGAGAACACAAAGGTCGGGTATGACAGCGATCTTAATCAATGGTATGTGTATGAATGGTTTGAGGAATCATCTGAGGGACCTGTCACCTATAATGGTCACTATGAGGCTGTCGGCCTTACTTTTGAAGATGGCCGCTGGGCAGTCGATGACTACCAGATTCAATTTAATCCAGATGAATTGAGTACTAGTGCAGATTTAGAGGACGAACCGAATAATAAAAGTGTAAAGGAAGTTTCCACAGAGGAGCGCGGAATATGGGAATCGGTGCTTGGGTTTATCAGGTATACCTCCATCAAATCTCTCGCTTCATTAGGTTGGATATAGCCCGCATAGGGTTCCAAAGCCACTCAATATAAGAGTGGCTTTTTTCTGTCTAACCCAGCGCTTTGGTAATACGCTCTTGATCGAAGCCGATGATTACTTCATCGTTGATGACAAAGGTTGGTGTAGAGAAGGAGTCATATTTGTTCATTAATGTATTTCTTGCTTTAGCATCCTTCTTGATATCGAGTAAAGTATAGGGAATTTGATGTTCGTCAAAATAATTTTTGGCATAGGCGCACGGAGGGCAGCCGGGCTGTGTAAAAAATAAGATTGGTTCCATATTGATTGATCCCCTTTTTTAGTCATTTTAGGTCCATTTTATAGTAACACGGATGCCTTGTGGCATATATCAATTTGTCTCTCCAAAATATTCCGGTTGAAAAATAATGAAGCGGAATTTTTATCCTCTTAATTTTATGTTAAAATGGGTTAGTCTCTTAAAAAGGAAACATAATGTCATAATTGACAAAGAATAAGTAAAGACTTTTGGTGTACAATTGAGGTTTATTCCTCTATCCTATAACTGATAGATACCCAAGAGAATCTATTTGCTTGAAGTCATGAAAGGAGCATATATTAAATATGTCACGTTTACAAGGAATTCTTACCCGATTAAAAAATTTGCAAGAGCAAGCGAAAGTATCCGATACAGCACAACGTGTTTTTGAAGTAGAAGGTCAAGTGAAATGTCAGGTTACATTCTTTGACAAGACAGAAACATACGAATTAGAAATTTTCCAAGATAAAGGAAAGACTTTGAAGTATCAATTTGATAATATTGATATGATCGCGATTGAAATTTTCGAATTAATTTACAGCTGATTGATAAAAGGTGCTGACCCAAGCTATGCAAGCCATCCAAGAAATTAGCATCTGCAAATGATTGATGACTAGATAAAGGGGTTCTTTTCCATGTTGGAAACACAAAAATTAGATGGTTTTGAACTGGCTGTCAAAGATTTTATGATATCGTCGGAACGTGTGGCACATGTACAGAAGGGGAATAATCTTGAGCATGCGCTGCTCGTCCTGACAAGAAGCGGATATACGGCTATTCCAGTCCTTGATCATACTTTCAAGCTTCAAGGTCTGATCAGTACACCGAGAATCATGGATGTGATTATGGGAATCGAGCGGATTGAATTCGAGAAGCTTGACCAAATTAAGGTTGAAGAAGTGATGAATGCTGATCTTCCATGCCTTGATGAGAATGACCCGCTCGAGGAAGCGTTAGAATTGCTGATTGATCACCCGTTTATCTGTGTTGTTGAGGGAAAAGGCACTTTCGCCGGCATCCTCACCCGCAGACAAGTATTGAAGCAAGTAAACCGCTTAATTAAAAAAATCAAATATAATTGAATGAAGGGCCTCCGGAAACAGGGGGCTTTTTCCGTATATCCATAAGGATTTTTTCTTTGTTTGGCCGATCTGGATATTTTGTGTTTTAGGGGGGATTTGTTTTGAAGGCACCGAAGGAGAAGAGAATAAGAAAAGAAACAAATCGCCCGCTCGTTCTCATGTCTATCATTCTGGCGACCTTTATGAGTGCAGTTGAGGGAACAATTGTTTCAACAGCATTGCCTGAAATTGTTGGCGAGCTTGGCGGTTTTTCTTTATATAGCTGGGTATTTTCCGCATACTTACTAATGAATACCGTGACAGTATTGATATATGGAAAACTGGCTGATTTATTTGGACGTAAGCCTGTTTTGCTGTTTGGCATTATCGTATTTATGATAGGTTCCTTATTTGCTGGTTTTGCCGAATCGATGCAAAGCCTCATACTCTTCAGGCTTATTCAAGGATTTGGTGCGGGCGCCGTCACGCCAATAGCCATGACGATTGTCGGTGATATTTATTCAAGGGAAGAGCGGGCAAAGGTCCAAGGTTATTTATCAAGCGTTTGGGGAATATCGGCCATTCTTGGTCCTGCCCTTGGCGGCTTTTTTGTCCAATTTTCTACGTGGAGCTGGATTTTTTGGATTAATATTCCCCTTGGCTTATTTGCGGCTTGCGGATTGATTTTCTTTTTCCATGAGGAGGTTAATCGGAAGAAGCACAAAATTGACTATATGGGGGCAGCCTTGATTACCGGGTCCATTACACTGGCTATGTATGTCTTCGTGGAAGGAGGCATCCGTTTTAATTGGGTATCTCTTCAAAGTCTTATGTACATATGTATTATCGCGATTTTGTTCTATTTATTCGTTAAGCATGAGACTCGGTTTGAGGAACCGGTCATGCCTTTTTCAGTGTGGAGAATCCGCCCCATCCTGATTGCGAATTTGACCTCTCTACTAACAGGGATGATTTTAATTGGGATCTCAAGCTATCTGCCGGCTTTTGTGCAAGGTGTTATGGGACTCTCCCCGACGATTGCCGGATTTACCTTGACGGTTATGTCAATCGGCTGGCCCATTGCCTCTACGGCATCAGGGCACTTGCTGTTGAAGATTGGTTATCGCAACACCTGCATTATAGGCGGTTTCTTTTTGGTCCTCGGAGGGTCGGTATTCATGCTGCTGCCTCATTTCCCAAATCCCTTATTGGCTGCATTCGGTTCCTTCCTAACAGGTGCTGGCATGGGGCTGACAAGCACGGCTTTTATCGTCTCCATCCAATCTACTGTAGAATGGCAGGATCGGGGCGCAGCTACAGCGGCCAACATGTTTATGAGAAATCTGGGCAATACAGTTGGTGCTGCTATTCTTGGGGGACTATTGAACAACCGTTTACAGGCCTATTTTGCCGGTCAGGAGCTAAACGGCGAGAAGCTGGATCTTAACTCGGTGAATGAGCTGCTTAGTGTAGAGGTGCGGAGCTCATTGGCTCCGGATAGATTGACAGAGCTGCAGAATGGTCTTACTAACGCCTTGGGATATGTGTATACGGGGGTATTTATTCTTGGCCTTTGTGCGCTCTTTCTCATCCTATTAATGCCGAAGAAAGAAGTCAAGAACTCACATAGTTAATATTTGCCGTCACCCACAGAGAAAAGGTACAATAACTGTGCGTTCGATTAAAGGAAATAGGGCAGTGAGGGAACCGAATGGTCATTACGGATTTTGAATTATTGGACACGTTGGCAGAGGAACTGAATTTACGGAAGACAGCTGAGAGAATGTTTGTCTCCCAGCCGGCTTTATCCCAGAGGCTTCAATCAATTGAGAGAGAATGGGGAACCCCGCTTTTTATTCGGTCACCTAAAGGGATGATGCTCACGGAAGCTGGAGAGATTGTCGTTCAATATGCCAGAGATTCATTAAGGCTGAAAAATAAAGCTCGAGAGAAAGTGGATGCTCTGACGCATGATGTTCAAGGGACATTAAAAATAGCGAGTGCGTCGATTGCTGGTCAATACTGGCTTCCTTCTGTTTTGAAGAAATATGTGACAGCCTACCCTAATGTGAAAATCTCACTTGTAACGGGATGGAGCAGCGAGATGATTGAGAATTTATATAATGGAAATTCTCATATTGGCATTTTAAGAGGAAGCCCGGATTGGAGCGGCTATAAGAAGCTTTTATTCAATGATCCTTTGTATTTGGTCGATACTGAATTAAGTCAGCTGTCTGATGCAATGAACACAGAAAAACCCTTTATCTTATTTAAGAGTGATTCGAATTATTATCGTGAAATCCAGAATTGGTGGATTCGCCATTACAGCATTCCGCCGACTAGAACCATTCTTGTCGACCAGATTGAGACTTGCAAGCAAATGGTGATGAATGGTATAGGCTATGCCATTTTGCCCGGCATTTCGTTAAGGGAAGGGGAGGCTTCTTATTATAAGCTTCCTTTATATGATAAAGATGGGGAGGCAGTTGACCGGAAAACCTGGCTTGTTTGCAGTGAAGTATCCTTGGAGCTTAGACAGGTGAAGGCATTCGTTGAGCTGGCACAAAGCACATAAGTCTCATAATGAAATCTGCAAGAAGTGACTTGAATTTCATATTTTTGTTTGTTAAAGTTAAGAAAATTATGTATTTGGAGAGGGAGAATCAGGATGAATATGATGGACGCTAACGAGATTATTTCTTTTATCGGGAACAGTGTTAAGAAAACACCGGTAAAGATATATATAAAAGGACAGTTGGAAGGTTTAGACTTTGGGCCAGAGGCTTCGGTCTTTATTAATGGCAGCACAGGAGTTATCTTTGGAGAATGGTCGGTTATTCAGCCAGTGCTTGAAGAAAATGCGGACAAGATTGAGGATTATGTGGTCGAGAATGACCGCCGCAATTCAGCTTTGCCGCTTCTTGACCTTAAAGGCATAAATGCCCGCATTGAGCCAGGCGCTATCATTCGTGATCAAGTTCATATTGGCGATAATGCAGTTATCATGATGGGTGCTTCTATTAATATCGGCGCAAGCATCGGTGAAAAAACCATGATTGATATGAATGCGGTGCTCGGAGGACGTGCGACGGTCGGAAAGAACTGTCATATTGGTGCTGGTTCTGTCCTGGCTGGTGTCATCGAGCCGCCTTCTGCTAGCCCGGTCGTTATTGAGGATAACGTCCTTGTCGGTGCGAATGCAGTTATTTTAGAAGGTGTGCGTGTTGGTGAAGGCGCGGTTGTCGCAGCTGGTGCCATTGTTGTTGAGGATGTTCCTGCGCGTACGGTTGTAGCAGGTGTTCCGGCTCGCGTTATCAAACGTATCGATGAAGTTGAAAAATCAAAAATAGAAATCAAAGACGAGCTACGCCAGCTCTAAACCTAAATTATAGAGGCGCGGAAATGTTTATTTCCGCGCCTGTTTTCACATTAAAATTGAGGTGAAGAAAGTTGAATAACTTGGTTAAAATTCGAAGGGACCTTCATCAAATTCCTGAACTGGGATTCAAGGAATTTAAAACCCAGGCTTATTTGCTGGAATACATAAAAAGTCTGCCTCAAGAAAGGCTGCAATGGGAAATCTGGAAAACCGGGATTTTTGTGCGCGTTAAAGGACTTAAAGGAGTAAGAACAATTGGTTATCGAGCTGACATAGATGGGCTTCCAATTAAAGAAGAGACCGGCTTTCCCTATTCCTCTCTGCATGAGGGCAGGATGCACGCCTGTGGGCATGATTTCCACATGACGATCGCTCTCGGCGTATTAACGAACCTAATTAATGATCCTATCGATGATCATATGCTTTTTATGTTTCAGCCTGCTGAAGAAGGACCGGGCGGAGCTGAGGAAATGATCAAGACTGAGACATTCGCTAAATGGAAGCCGGATATGATTTTTGGACTTCATATAGCTCCAGAATATCCAATTGGAACAGTTGCTACAAAGCCTGGCCTCTTGTTTGCGAATACATCTGAATTATTCATCGATTTTATTGGAAAAGGCGGTCATGCAGCCTATCCGCATTTAACGAATGACATGGTAGTAGCCTCTTGTCAGTTTGTTAATCAGCTTCAGACAATTGTCTCTCGAAATATTAATCCGATGGACGCCGCTGTCGTCACGATTGGCAAGATTACAGGAGGGACTGTTCAGAATATCATTGCGGAGAACTCGCGAATCGAAGGAACGATTCGTACCCTATCAGAGGAATCGATGAATCTAATCAGAGACCGTATCCAACAGATGGCCAAGGGTGCGGAGATAACCTTTAATTGTCAAGTGAAGATAGACTTTGGCGCGTCTTACACCCAAGTGTACAATACAGAGCAGGTGACAAAGGATTTCATGGCATTTGTAGAAAGGCATAGTGAGGCAACTCTGTTTGAATGCAAGGAAGCGATGACCGGGGAGGATTTTGGCTATATGATTAAGGACATTCCAGGCTTTATGTTTTGGCTCGGGGTGAATTCCCCATATGGCCTTCATCATAGCAAAATGAACCCTGATGAGAGAGCAATTGAGTTTGCTGTTAACTTGATCAATGACTATTTACACCAGGCTTAAGGATTTTTCATTAAATAAAGGCCAAGTCCGACGTTGCTCGAGGACTTGGCCTTCTCTCGTTTTATTCAGCTGCTCTCGCTTCTTCCTGATGTCTGATTTCATCTATCGCTAGTTTGATTTGCTGACGCAGAACGCGCTCCACATAGGCTTGCTGACCATTGGCTGTTCTCGCGACGATTCGGATGGTGAAATCGGAAACGCCGATTTCCTGAATACCGAGGATATCTGGGCCAAGGACGATATCTTCATTTTCCTCTGCCATTTTTTTGCAAATATCCTGTATGACCAGGGTAATAAGCTCGAAATTATCATCCTTGCTTAATTTGATTTCAACCATAGCTCTCATGGTCCCTCGTGAATGATTGCTTACTGTGGCAATCTGTCTATTAGGGATGAAATGAAGGCTTCCGTCATAATCCCTTACTTGAAGGGTCTTAAGACCGACGACTTCAACGGTTCCTTTAATCACCCCGATTGTAACCTCGTCACCGACATCGATTTGTCTTTCAAGGAGAATGAAAAAGCCTGTGACGACATCACTGACAAGGCCTTGGGCACCAAAGCCGACAGCAAGCCCGACGATTCCTGCACCGGCAAGGATGGCGGTTACCCTGATATCGAATAGCTCCAATATCGTGACGATTAATATAAATGAATAAATATAGCTGATAATGTTTTTCGTTAAAGATTCAAGTGTTTTCGTTCGATTTTCTGTACCATTGCTTTTCGCTTGAAGGCGGGAGAAAATGGTTTCAACCACTTTGTTTGTAAAGATCTTGATGAGTTTGTAAACTAGATAGAAGAATAAGACCTTTAATAAAACTCCTCCTATATCAAAAAGTAATTGCTCCCATTGGAATTCAGCCCAATTGATTGCAGCGGACAGGTAATAACTCATGTAACCAATTCCTTTCTATGTGTTTGAATAGAGGTTCATCTAATAGAATAAAGGAAGAATAGAAAGGAAGACAATAGTTTCCCATTATAATAGGTGAATTTTTGACTTTGATGAATATTTACTTCATTTATGGATATTTAGAAGGTCTTGATTTTTGTCTGTCCATGCAATGATTTCTTCTGTATTTTTAAATTAGGCAAATTTGTCACTATTTATCCATATGATTGATTGGGTTAAAAACTATATAATGGTCAAATGGAGAAAACTTTACCGAAAGAAGAGGCGTAAGATTCATGACAGTTGAACTTATTACCATGGCAATATTATGGTGCTATTTGTATATTTATATCATTATTGCCTCCATTGAATTTGGAGTAGGATTTTACGCATACTACGGAAGATTCGTAAGCAAAAAACCAATTGTACATAAACTTGAGGATGCCTATGACCCGCGTCTTTGGCCAATTACGATTGGCTTTTTCGCTGTTTTTGTCATAGGGGTAATTGGATTCTTCCCTGAAACCCTCGAGTATTTTGGGAGAGCATTGATCATTCCAGGGATTGTCGTACTTTTGTTGGTTCTTATACGCTTTTTGGCGCATTTACTATACAAGAGAGAAAAGAATGCAGGACGATTTTTGTTTGTATATGGATCGACAGGCTTACTAATCCCGGCAGCGCTCTCGATTGGTCTAACAATCTCTGAAGGGGGCTTCATTCGACGAGCGGGAGGAGAGATTGAGCTCCTAACTCGAAAGCTGTTTTTGAGCCCTTATTCCTGGAGTGTCGTTTTCCTCGCCGCTGTCAGTGTCTTGTTCATAAGCGCTTCATTCTTATATTTCTATAAGCAGCATAAGGGAGATAAAGCGGCCAGCGAAATGACAAGGGGGTATGCTTTGTTCTGGAGTGTGCCGACAATATTCGCCTCCATACTTGTCATCGTTTCACTTAGAGGGCATAATTTACGTCATTTTGAGAGTGGCTTGAATCTATGGTGGTTATTTGCGCTTTCGTTAGTCTTTTACTTTGCAGCTGTTTATTTGATTTATAAGAGGAAAAGGCAAGGACTTGCTTTCTTATTTGTATTATTGCAATTCTTGACTGCTTTTATAGGGTATGGCGCCTCCCATTTGCCTTATATTCTCGACCCGTTTATAACTGTGCATGCCTTTGAGGGAGAGCGAGTGTGGGTGTCGCTCGGAATGTTATTATTGGTTGGCATATTATTAATCATTCCATATGGACGATTGATCATGAAGTTATTGATGAGTAATCAAAAGCAAGAAAATGAAAAAGCGCAGGGCACCTTATGAAAAGGGCCTTGCGCTTTTTTATGTGTTCATCAGACTTCCATGATAATAGGAAGAATCATTGGGCGGCGTTTTGTCCGCTCATATAGGAATGGTCCAAGTGTGTCCGTCACTTGATTCTTTATTTCAGACCACTGAGTGGTTTTCTTGGCCATTGTTTTGTTCAAATGTTGCGTAATTAAGTTTTGGGCATCACTGATCAAATCACCGGATTCTCTCATATACACAAATCCTCTTGAGATGATATCTGGTCCAGCCGCAATCTTGAATTCCTTCATATTGATGCTTACAACAACGATAACAAGTCCTTCCTCGGAAAGAATACGGCGGTCACGGAGAACGATGTTTCCGATATCCCCAATGCCGCTTCCGTCAATATACACATTTCCGGAAGGAACCTTTCCGGCTACTGATGCGCTATCCTGTGTAAGAGCGAGTACCTCGCCGTTATCCATAATGAAGCAGTTTTCTTCTTTTACACCGCAATCAACAGCTAGCTGGACATGTGTACGCTGCATACGATATTCCCCATGAATCGGCATGAAGAATTTCGGCTTCATTAAGCGAAGCATGAGTTTTTGTTCTTCTTGCCCGCCGTGACCGGATGTATGAATATTGCTAAGCGGTCCGTGAATTACATCTGCACCGGCACGGTACAGCATATTAATCGTGCGTGAAACACTGATTGTGTTTCCTGGGATTGGGGAGGAAGAAAAGACGACTGTATCTCCCGGGATAATTTGAATTTGTCTATGTGTTCCGTTGGCAATCCTTGATAGGGCAGCCATCGGCTCACCTTGTGATCCAGTACATAGAATCGTTACTTCATTCGCTGGCATACGATTCAATGTTTGGGTATCAATAAATGTTTCTTTTGGTGCATTGATATAACCAAGCTCGAGACCGATTTCAATTGCATTCTCCATGCTTCGGCCGAATACAGCAACCTTGCGTCCGTTTTCAACGGCGGCCTCTGTGACTTGCTGAAGACGATGGATATTGGATGCGAATGTAGCGAAAATAATCCGTCCGTCCACTTTCCTGAATATATCTTGGATGCTTTCGCCGACTTTGCGTTCAGACATGGTGAAATTAGGGATTTCACTGTTTGTGCTGTCTGACAGAAGACAAAGAACCCCTTCTTTTCCGATTTCAGCCATTTTGGTTAAGTTGGCAGGTTCTCCAACAGGCGTGAAGTCGAACTTAAAGTCCCCGGTATGAACAATATTCCCTTGTGGCGTCTTGACGACAATCCCGTAGGAATCAGGGATACTATGGGTTGTCCGATAAAAAGTCACAGAAGTTTTACGGAACTTGATAATGTCATCCTCTTTGATCTCATGGATTGTTGCTTGACGTAGCAGTCCGTGCTCTTCTAATTTTTTCTTGACCAATCCAATCGCAAGCTTACCGCCGTAGATTGGGATGTTGATCTGTTTTAGTAAATATGGGATTCCGCCAATATGGTCTTCATGGCCATGAGTGATGAATAATCCTTTAATCTTGTCAACATTCTTGACGAGATAGGAATAGTCAGGAATAACGTAATCAATTCCTAATAGTTCATCCTCGGGGAATTTGATGCCGGCATCAATCAAGACGATCTCGTCCTGAAATTGTACGGCATACGTGTTTTTGCCGATTTCGCCAAGCCCTCCAAGGGCGAAAACAGCCGTTTGATCATTCTTTACGAATTTCATAAATTACTCAATCTCCATTATGCGGAAATCCGGATTTTGTTTTTCAAACTCCAAATATTCCGCATCAAGAACTTGAACTAATTCGATATTATATGGAAGGCTTTTTAACTTTTGGCGAACATCTCGTTCAGATGTTCCTTCTACATAAGCAGTTTTTGTTTTTTCGCGCACAGGTACCTCAGCGGCATTTTCCTGGAAAAAAACTTTAAAAATCATAATAAAAATCTCTCCTAACTAACTCTAATAAAATTTATAAATAAAGAGGCGGCATGGAGCAACAACCAGGCCACCTTTTCTATTCTGCAAAGTGTTATCCTTTTTTGGTTTGTTCCTTTAAGTACTATTATAAGAAAATATCCCATCTATTGCATGTTTAAACAACTGTATGGACTGTTATCTACTTTACCGAAAGAATAAGCCCTCCGCAAGGATATTTGAAGGGCTTTTCAAAAAATTATGCAATTGACTTCCTGCCCATCAGGTCCTTCCATTGTTTAATAAGCTTTTTTCTGAGCTTTTTTAACATGGCTGACCATCTCCTTTACTTCTTATTTTAATGGTTATTCAATGAAAGTAAATACATATGGATATTTATATGCGCGCTTTTCATTAAATTCTTGCCGCTTTTGATATTCGTAGTATATGTGGGATGTGGTTTGTTTAGTTTGTTATATATTTACAGGGATCTTTTTTGCTCGTTGTTTTAAAAACGCTGCAAGAGGAGTATATGTGATAGGATGGAAAATGGAGAATAATTAATTTAATGTTTAGCAGCTGGAGGATAGACATGAGAAAGATTTGTTTTTTTGACATCGATGGAACTTTATTGGACTCTGATAAAAAAATTCCTCAATCCACTAAGGAAGCACTGCATTTATTGAAAGAAAATGGTATTTATACAGCCATCGCTACCGGAAGGGCACCCTTTATGATCAAGGATTTATTGGAAGAACTAGAGATTGACTCTTATGTTTCTTTTAACGGTCAATACGTGGTTTTTGAAGGGGAGGTTATCTACCGAAATCCCTTATCTAAAGAACAGTTGACCCAGCTGCAGGCTGGTGGCAGGCAGCATGGTCATTCCATGGTATTCATGAATGATCGAGCGATGAAAGCGAATGTCAAACATGACAGGTTCATTGAAGAAAGCTTTGCTACCCTTCACTTCCCGCATCCAGAACAAGATGAATCTTATTATAACGAACATGATATATATCAAGGTCTGCTATTCTGCGAGGAACAGGACACAGTTCTTTATGAGGGCAAGTATCCTGATATTCAATTTATTCGCTGGCATCCATATTCCATGGATGTTGTTCCATTAGGAGGCTCTAAGGCGATAGGGATTGAGCAGGTCATTAAGCGCAAGGGATTTAAGATGGAAGAGGTCTATGCCTTTGGCGATGCGCTAAACGATATAGAAATGATTCAGGCAGCAGGCTGCGGAATTGTAATGGGGAACGGCCTGCCGCAGCTGAAGCAGCATGCAGACTTTATCACCAAAAGTGTGGATGAAGATGGGATTTACTATGCATTAAAGCACCTAAAGCTTATTTAAGTAAAAACCCCCTTCCCGCATATTAGCTGGAAGGGGGTACTTCATTAGCGTTCGATAACGACAGCATCTGCAACTTCGGCAAAAGGCTGATCGTCATTAATATGATCATAAAACATTACACCATTTAAGTGGTCAATTTCATGCTGGATGACAATAGCCATCAATCCTGTTAAACGCAGGGTAACAGGTTCACCGTCAATATTAAAAGCCTGGACTTTTACTTTATGATACCGAGGAACATAGCCTGGAACAGGACGGTCCACTGATAGACAGCCTTCCCCTGAAGATAAATAGGCTTTTTGAACGGAGTGACTGACAATCTTAGGGTTAAATAAGGTATAGGAATGGAGTTTATCCTTCTCATCTGTTCCATAAATAGCGAGCATTCTTTTAGAAATATTAATTTGTGGCGCTGCTAAACCGATGCCTGCTCTGAGACCGTATTTCGCTGCTACTTCTGGATTTTGGCTGTTCTTTAAGTATTCTAGCATGTTGCTTAGAGTAGACTTATCCTCCTCAGTAGGAGGCATGGTCACTTCGCTAGCCCTTTGACGAAGGGTTGGATGGCCTTCCTTGATAATATCTGCCATAGTAATCATTATGTTTCACCTCATGAACATCTGCATTAATACCTTCTAGTGTATCAAATGAATCACTAAATGTTAATTGGCTTGATGATTTTTCATATGGTTCAAATCCGCGCAGGTAACATGATTTCAGTTGTCAAAATATGGCTGTTTGGATATAGTTATAGTGATGGGAGTGTAGAATAATGACAGGACAAAGAAAGTTTATGATTTTACTTCTAGGAATTGTGCTGGTTTTATCCGCAGCTGGGTGCAGCAACAAAACTCCTGAAGAGAAGAGCTACGATTTTTTAGAGGAGCTAGCCTCCATTGAAAAAGGATATGAGGAGCAGCATGAACCGCTGCAAAAGCTCGAAGCAGAAGATAATGAGATTTATGCACAAATCATCGAATTAGGCATGAAAGAGATGGAGGAAATTACCTCTCTATCTAATGATGCAATTGAAGGAATCAAAAAAAGAGAAGAGTTAATGAAGAAAGAAAAAGAAAGCATTGATGATTCGCGCCAGCAGTTTAGTGAGTTTGAAGAGCTGATTGACAAACTTTCGGACGAGAAGGCGAAAGAAGAGGCTGAAGAGCTCCAAGAAATTATGCAGAAGCGGTATAAAGATTACGATAAGTTATATGACCTCTATCTTGTGAGCCTCGATGAAGAGAAAAAGCTGTATGAGCTTTTTAAAGATGAGAATACAACTAGAGATCAGCTTGAAACGCAAATTAAGAGTGTGAATGAAGCTTACACTAATTTATCGGAAGCAAATAATCAGTACAATAAACAAACGGAAAAATATAATGAGAAAAAAATAAGCTTCTATAAAACCACTGGAATTGAAATTGAGAGTGAACAACCATGACCGCCGCTTAATTAAAGGCGGTTTTCTTTTTGTGTGCATGCACTGTTTGGAAAGAGAATTTTCACCCTCTTTACTATATGGCTAAAGGCAGTGGAATATGAAGATTAACCTGTATAATCCTATTTATTTTACAGTGCTTTCAATGGAAGTTTAGTAAATATGTTCCAATTCATGTTTCGAAATAATGACCTTTTTCGTGTTTTGTATGGCGTTATATGGGGGAGTATAATAACGGACAAACATATGAGGTATCTATGTTTGATAAATCTGTATTAAAATAAACTTCGCTTAATATATAACAGTACAGGACTAAAGAGTCCAAATATTTCAGATGATTTTGGATAAAATCATTTTAATTGACTACTTTATGTATGTTGAGTAAACTTACAGTATTCATACAATTGTACTAATTTAGCCAGAGGAAAAATTGATACAGATGACTTCAATAACTGATTTTTTAGTTTTCCTGTGGAAAGCTAGTGATTGTATATTTATTTCACTATTTACTATATTGAGAAAGGGAGATGTGGAATCTTATGGCTTCTAAACAACAAAAAGTCCTATTTGAGGCACAGAAGCAATTGGATAGCGTCAACGAGCAATTCAAAACGTTACAGATTTTGAATGAAGAGGGGGAAGTTGTTAACGAGGCAGCAATGCCTGAATTAACAGATGATCAGCTTCAAGAGTTGATGAAACGAATGGTTTACACACGTATTTTGGACCAGCGCTCCATTTCCTTGAACAGACAAGGAAGACTAGGTTTCTATGCACCGACTGCTGGTCAAGAAGCTTCCCAGCTTGCATCACAATTTGCCCTTGAAAAAGAAGATTTCATTCTTCCAGGCTATCGTGATGTTCCGCAAATGGTTTGGCATGGCCTTCCATTAAGTAAGGCATTTTTATTCTCTCGCGGACATTTTGCCGGGAACCAAATTCCAGAAGGCGTTAATGTGATTTCTCCGCAAATCATCATTGGTGCTCAATACATCCAATGTGCCGGTGTTGCACTTGGCATGAAGAAAAATAATGCGAAATCAGTCGCTGTTACATACACAGGTGATGGCGGTACATCTCAAGGTGACTTCTACGAAGGTATTAACTTTGCAGGTGCTTACAAAGCTCCAGCCATCTTTATCGTTCAAAACAACCGATTTGCTATTTCTACACCTGTAGAGGCTCAATCTGCGTCTCGCACGCTTGCACAAAAAGCGGTTGCAGCCGGAATTCCAGGTGTTCAAGTAGACGGTATGGATCCGCTTGCTGTATATGCGGTCGTGAAAGAAGCTCGTGAAAGAGCAATTAATGGCGAAGGTCCTACATTAATCGAAACATTAACTTATCGTTATGGCCCTCATACAATGGCAGGCGATGACCCAACTCGTTATCGTACAGCTGACCTTGATAATGAGTGGGAGAAAAAAGATCCGCTTGTTCGTTTCCGCAAGTTCTTAGAAAAGAAAGGACTTTGGAGCGAGGAACAAGAAAACCAAGTAATTGAACAAGCGAAAGAAGATATTAAAGAAGCCATTAAAGAGGCTGACAATACACCAAAACAAAAAGTCACAGACTTGATTACAAATATGTTCGAAACGCTTCCTCCTAACCTAGAGGAACAATATGAAATTTATGCAGAAAAGGAGTCGAAGTAAGCCATGGCCCAAATGACAATGATTCAAGCCATCACAGATGCATTGCGTACAGAAATGCGCAATGACCCGAAAGTTCTCGTATTTGGTGAGGACGTTGGAGTTAACGGCGGGGTTTTCCGTGCAACGGAAGGATTACAAAAAGAATTTGGTGAGGACCGTGTGTTCGATACTCCTTTAGCTGAGTCTGGTATCGGCGGTTTGGCAATCGGTCTTGGTCTGCAAGGTTACCGCCCTGTCCCTGAAATTCAGTTCTTCGGATTCGTATTTGAAGTTATGGACTCCATCGCAGGACAAATGGCCCGTATGAGATACCGTTCTGGCGGAAGATACCATTCTCCAGTTACGATCCGTTCACCATTTGGCGGTGGTGTTCATACACCTGAGATGCACGCGGACAGCCTTGAAGGCTTAATGGCTCAAACACCAGGTGTTAAAGTTGTTATTCCGTCTACTCCATATGATGCAAAAGGTTTGTTGATTTCATCTATTCGTGACAATGACCCGGTTATTTTCTTGGAGCATATGAAACTCTATCGTTCATTCCGTCAGGAAGTACCTGAAGAAGAGTACACTATTCCACTTGGAAAAGCAGATGTGAAAAGAGAAGGTACAGACCTTTCCATCATCACTTACGGTGCAATGGTACAAGAATCTCTTAAAGCAGCTGAACAGCTTGAAAAAGAAGGCATTTCTGCAGAAGTTGTTGACTTGCGCACAATCAGCCCGCTTGATATTGAAACAATCATCGCTTCTGTTGAAAAAACAGGGAGAGCGATTGTCGTTCAAGAAGCACAAAAACAAGCAGGAATCGCTTCTCAAGTTGTTGCTGAAATCAATGACCGTGCGATTTTGAGCTTAGAGGCTCCAGTTCTTCGCGTAACTGCGCCTGATACAGTCTTTGCATTCTCTCAAGCTGAACCAATTTGGCTTCCAAATCACAAAGATGTTCTTGAAACAGCGAAAAAAGTTCTTGAGTTTTAATTTTATTTAGCGGAAATCTCCTACTTCTATAAGTGACGAGACGAAAGCGAGTTAACAATAGTATTCAGTAGTGAGTGATACTCCCCCTGGATACAGATAAAGCCTCCGGCGGATTACAGGAAGGTTTTCGGGAGGTGCCCGAACAATTCTTCACTGCAAAGCTTTGAGGCGCTATTGATGGATAAGGAGGAAATGCGAAAGCATTTCCTCTCCGTAAAAGAAAGAGTATGGAAAAATAGATCTTAGGAGGATGATAGCCGTGGCTTTTGAATTTAAACTTCCGGATATCGGCGAAGGTATACATGAAGGGGAAATTGTTAAGTGGTTCATCAAACCGGGCGATAAAGTACAAGAGGATGATGTGCTTTGTGAAGTACAAAATGACAAAGCAGTTGTAGAAATCCCATCACCGGTTGAAGGAACTGTTGAAAAGATTTTTGTAGAAGAAGGTACAGTAGCGGTAGTAGGCGATGTACTTGTATCATTTGATGCTCCAGGATATGAAGATGTACAATTTAAAGGGGAGCATGGAGAAGAAAAAACGGAGGCTCAAGTTCAATCAACATATGAGAGCGGCCAAGATGTTGAAAAACAATCTGCACCTGCTGAAAAACAAGACTCCCAAACTGGTGCAGGTGCGCAAGTACAGATGGATCAAGCTTCAGATAAACGCGTAATCGCTATGCCATCTGTCCGCAAATTTGCCAGAGAAAATGGCGTGAACATTCAAGAGGTTTCTGGAACTGGAAAAAATGGCCGTGTGCTAAAAGAAGACATCGAAGCGTTCATGAATGGCGGAAACGTTCAAGAAGCGGCTCCTGCAGAAGCTGCTGATACTGTTGAAACTGTTGAAGCAGAACAAAAAGCAGCACCACAGCCTATTCCTGCTGGTGAATATCCTGAAACACGCGAGAAAATGAGCGGTATCCGTAAAGCCATTTCTAAAGCAATGGTTAACTCCAAGCATACAGCTCCGCACGTAACCTTAATGGATGAAGTAGATGTAACGAAACTTGTTGCTCACAGAAAGAAATTCAAAGAAGTGGCAGCGGAAAAAGGCATCAAGCTTACGTTCCTTCCATATGTCGTAAAAGCATTGACAAGTGCGCTTCGTGAATATCCAGCTCTTAATACATCTTTAGATGATGCTACATCTGAGATTATTCATAAGCACTACTACAACATCGGAATCGCTGCTGATACGGAAAAAGGCTTGCTTGTTCCGGTCGTAAAAGATGCTGATCGCAAATCCATGTTTGCAATTTCAAATGAAATTAACGAGCTTGCTGGTAAAGCGCGTGAAGGTAAATTAGCTCCAAACGAAATGAAAGGTGCTTCTTGCACAATCTCTAATATTGGTTCAGCGGGCGGACAATGGTTCACACCAGTTATTAACCACCCAGAGGTAGCAATCTTAGGTATTGGCCGTATTGCAGAAAAACCAATCGTTCGTGATGGTGAAATCGTTGCAGCACCAGTATTAGCATTGTCCTTAAGCTTTGACCACCGTATGATTGACGGAGCTACTGGCCAAAATGCATTGAATCATATCAAACGCTTATTAAATGATCCAGAACTACTATTGATGGAGGGGTAAAACATGGTTGTAGGTGATTTTCCAATTGAAACAGATACTATAGTAATTGGTGCCGGTCCTGGGGGATATGTTGCAGCTATCCGTGCAGCTCAGTTAGGACAAAAAGTAACAATCGTAGAAAAGGGAGAACTTGGTGGCGTATGCTTAAATGTTGGATGTATCCCATCTAAAGCCCTCATCACAGCTGGACACCGCTATCATGATGCGAAACATTCAGCTGATATGGGTATCACTGCTGAGAACGTTAAGATTGATTTCTCTAAGGTTCAAAAATGGAAAGGTTCTGTTGTAGAGAAATTAACGAGCGGTGTTGGCGGCCTATTGAAAGGCAACAATATTGACATCGTAAAAGGTGAGGCATACTTCGTTGATGCCAACAATATTCGTGTCATGACTGAAACGAGCGCTCAAACGTATACATTTAAAAATGCGATCATCGCGACTGGTTCCCGTCCGATTGAACTGCCTGCATTCAAATATTCTAAACGCGTTCTGCACTCAACTGGCGCATTGAATTTAGATCATATCCCTGCAAGCATGGCTATTATTGGCGGTGGTGTAATCGGAGTTGAGCTTGGTAATGTATATGCTAATTTCGGCACTAAAGTAACAATTCTTGAAGGTATGGATGAAATCCTTGCCGCTTTTGAAAAACAAATGTCTTCCATTGTTAAACGCAACTTGAAGAAAAAGAATGTTGACATCTTTACAAAAGTAAAAGCTCAAGGTGTTGAAGAAACAGAAAATGGCGTAATCGTTACTTACGAAGAAAAAGGCGAAGAGAAGAAACTTGAAGCTGAATACTTATTGGTAACTGTCGGAAGAAAACCAAACACAGATGAAATCGGTTTGGAACAAGTCGGCATCGAGCTTGATGAGAGAGGCTTCATCAAAACGGATAAACAATGCCGTACTTCTGTAAGCAACATCTTCGCGATTGGTGATATTATCAGTGGACCGCAATTGGCTCATAAAGCCTCTTATGAAGGCAAAATTGCAGCTGAAGCCATTGCTGGACATGCTTCTGAAATTGATTACCTCGGCATTCCAGCCGTTGTATTCTCAGAGCCTGAGCTTGCGACTGTAGGTTATACAGAAGCCCAAGCGAAAGAAGAAGGCTTAGATTTCGTTGCAGCGAAATTCCCATTTGCGGCAAATGGTCGTGCCCTAGCTCTAAATGCAGCTGAAGGTTTCATGAAAATGATCACACGCAAAGAAGATGGCCTTGTTATCGGTGCCCAAATTGCCGGACCAGGAGCATCTGATATGGTGGCTGAGCTTGGATTAGCGATTGAAGCAGGTATGACTGCTGAAGATATCGCCATGACAATCCATGCGCACCCAACATTAGGTGAGATTACAATGGAGGCGGCTGAAGTAGCTTTAGGAAGCCCAATTCATATCATTAAATAATTTATGAAAAAAGCGCTGAAAACGAAATGGTTTTCAGCGCTTTTTTATGGGGATTTTATTCGCATTCTAATGATATGAATGGTAAAATTTAGTGGCTGGTTTTAGTTGTAGGAAAGGAGCGATAAGATTGAACTATATTCCAGTAATTTTAGCTGTATCTTTGCTGGTTCTTACGGGTTGTTCAGAGAAGAGTCAAGGAGAGAATCCGCCGCAAACCAATGAAAAAGCTGCGCTCCAAAAAGAGGAGAAACAGACCGAGGAACAAAAAAAAGAGCAAGAAGAGAGTAAAGAACAAGAAGTGTTAGATGAAGAAGCCATGTCACAGCCGGTGCAGGATTATCAAGTGAATACGAATAATTGGAAGATTGAGCCGGTCAGTGATGAAAACGCGAAGGTTGCTTTACTCACGATTGATGATGCCCCGGACGAACATGCACTGGAGATGGCTGAAATATTGAAGGAGCTGGATGTATCGGCTGTCTTTTTTGTTAATGGGCATTTCATAGAATCAGAAGAAAAGCAAGCTATTGTTAAACAAATCGCTGATATGGGATTTGAGATTGGCAACCATACATATAGCCATGCCTCCTTGCCTTCCATAACGGAACAGGAGCAAGAAGAGGAAATTAAGCGGGTAAATAGTCTAGTCGAGAAGGCAACCGGTTCAAAGCCACGGTTCTTCCGCGCACCTTTTGGTCAAAATACAGAATTCTCTAAGAAAATAGCGGAAGAAGAAGGTATGCAATTAATGAATTGGACGCTTGGATATGATTGGGAGAAATCGTATCAATCAAAGGATCCTCTTGTCGAAGCCACTTTGAATAGTGAATATTTATATGATGGTGCGAATATTTTGATGCATGACCGTGCCTGGACGAAAGAGGCTCTTGCGGATATCGTGCGCGGTTTGCAGGAGAAAGGCTATGAAATTTTGGACCCGAAGCGAATAAAATCCTGATTATTACTTAAACGGGACCAGCAGGCCTGAAATATTGCGATTAGCATGGACGATTTGTTGTTCTGCTTGGTATAATTTCCCTTGAGTGGGTGTAAAAATAGATAATTGTCATGTGTATTAAGTTGTATGGTAACTATCAGTTAAGTGGAAAGGTGGTTTTAAGTTGATTAAGGCACTGCTTCCCTATTTAGTCACAAATGGCAATGGTCAAGAAGTTTTATCCTTTTATAAACAAGCATTAGATGCAGAGATTCTCCATCTCCAGACATTTGGCGATCTTTCTGATAACCCTGAAAATCCAATGCCTAAAGAGAACAATCATTTAATCCTAAATGCATTGGTCAGAGCGGGTGAAGCTGAATTCATGCTTTCAGACAATCAGCCGGGTCTTCCATTTCAACTTGGTAACCATATTACACTATCAATTCAGTCAGATAATGCTGAGGAGACAAGATGGTTATTTGACCGGTTGAAAGAAAAGGGAGAGGTTATCATGCCCTTGCAGGAAACCCCTTGGAGTTCTTTATACGGCCAATTAATTGATCAGTTCGGCGTTTGTTGGCAATTAAACACATTGAGTCATCATATGGATTAAATGATAAGAGGACCAGCCTTTTCCAGGACTGGTTCTCTTATCATTTGGTTCTGTTAAAGTTTAGTGTTGATATCTTAGCAACGTTGATTGAAGTGGAAGGTGGCTGACTCCTGCGGGATCAGCGGACAGGGGGAGACCCCACAGACGCTGAAAGCGTCGAGGAGGCTCCCCGACCGCCCCGCGGAAAGCAGCCACCTGTAACGAAAATCAACATTTATATTTAACAGAGCTTATCATTTATGGAAGAGCATTCTTCTCCCATTGAACAGCTGTAATTCGCCTTGAAGCTTCTTGGCCATATATTTGGCAAGCTCATTCGCTTTTCCTTTATCAGCAAATGTTGAGTTCCTCTCAAGGCTTATCTCAATGTAAGGCATTAATGAACCGTTCATCCCCATACTTGGCTCTTCTCCGATCCCTATCCTAATAAGATGATAATCCGGATCATTGGAAGAGAGATAAAGCCACTCTCCGTTTCCTAGATTGTCGGGCTCATGGATGGTGTAAGGAAAAGCCCTCTCATTGTATGGATAGTTTAATTGTTCACCAGTTTTACGCAAGGATTGTTGGTAATCGTCAATCAATTTCCTTGCTTCCGAGATTGTGACAGAACGATTGGGTAATCGAATATAGGAATGAATAGACATAGGGGCCTCCTTTGTATCTTTTGGTAATCCTTGTAAGTAATTTTATCATGCTTGAAGAATGATAGGCTATCGTTTTATTAGATGATGTTTTATATAATGATGTACTATTTTTTAAATGTAACATACAATTTAGGCTTGATATTTTAATTGTGTTATATTATTATTGGTTGTATAGAAATAAAGCGCTTTCTTAAAAAGCGATTAATAATCATAAAGGAGTGGAATGAATGGGTACAATCGTATGTACAGGATGTAATGCAACCATTGATCATTTTGAAGACGAGAAAGTGTCTGTATTATACGCAAACTGCGCTGATTGCCAGCAATGTCACGGAGAGTAATCAATTGTCGCAAAACCGGTTCATTTCAATAAAGATATAGCAATACACGTGATTCTGGTTAACGTAAACAGCCGATAATCAGCTTACAGTCATGAGGCAGCCGCTCATTAAATTTGCGGCTGTTTTTTTGTTTGATTCTGTTTTCAGCCAAATGAAATAAATAATTGGAAAGTATTGTATAATCAAAGTTGTCTGCTGCTTCAATTTAAAAAGGATAATATGATAATGGGAGGGAAAGGTATGTGGGAAACAAGAGTGACTGAGTTACTGGGGATTAAATTGCCGATTATCCAGGGAGGTCTCGCCTATCTTGCTTATTCAGATTTGGCTGCAGCTGTATCAAATGCTGGAGGATTAGGCCAAATCACCGCCTTGTCATTAGGCAGCCCGCAGGAACTAGCTGAGGAAATCGATAAAGTTCAAATTTTGACTGATAAGCCTGTAGGAGTTAATTTTGCCATCGGGACACATGGAAGGGAATATGAAAAGTTTGTTCAAGTAGCGATTGATAAAGGAATTGAAGCTATGTCGGTCACTGGCGGAAATCCAGCTTCATTCCTTGATATGCTGAAGGGAACCACGGTGAAGAAACTCGTTTTGACAGCGGGAGTCAGGCAAGCTGTGAAAGCCGAGGAGCTAGGGGCAGATGCGGTCATGGTTGTTGGCAATGAAGGAGGGGGCCATCTTGGAAGAGATGAATTAAGTACGATGGTTCTCGTGCCAAAGGTCGTCGATGCGGTAACCATTCCGGTAATCGCTTCAGGCGGTATTGCAGATGGGAGAGGAATGATGGCTGCATTGGCGCTTGGAGCAGAAGGAATTGAAATGGGGACGAGATTCATTGCTGTGAGGGAGTGTGTTCATGCCCATCCTGCATATAAAGAAGCAATCATTAATGGAACTGAGAGGGACACAGTCGTAATTAAAAAGACCCTTGGAACCCCTGGCAGAGCAATTTCTAATTCTCATACTTCCTCTATCCTCTCCCTGGAGAATAAAAGCTGTACATATGAAGATCTAAAGGATTATATTAGTGGTGAGACGAATAAGAGGTTCATTTATGAGGGAAATCCTAATGAAGGATTTGGATGGGCCGGACAAGCAATCGGTCTCATTCATGACGAACCGACCGTTGCTGATTTATTTGAACAAATGCTCATGCAAGCTGAATCGATTCGAAGCAAATGGCAGTACAGCTGACAAGCAAGAACAAAGCAGAAGAGGTGTTAAGGATGGATTACCAATATCCAATCGATTTTACGTGGAAGACGGAGGAAATCGTCCAAGTGATTTCGTTCTTTCAAGGAATTGAGAAAGCCTATGAGAAAGGCATCTACCGTGAGGAGCTGATGGCGCTTTATAAAGATTTCAAGCGAATCGTTCCATCTATTGCGGAAGAAAAGAAAGTGTGCGGTGAGTTTGAAGAGGTAAGCGGATATTCAAGCTATCGGGCCATGCAAAAGGCTAAGAAATGTGCAGATGGCGAACTAGTTAAAATGAAAGGTTAATCAGAACAGGATAAATTAAACCAGGCAAGCCTGCTTTTTTAAACAGGATGGCCTGGTTTTTTTGAGTTTATTCGACATTATAGAGGGGTAATAAATGTACAAACACATCACGTATCATCTCAATTAGTTCGTCTCCGTGAATCTTGACAGCCTCATCTCTCGGCACTTGGAAGCCGCATAGGAGTTCAGCTTTCTTCACATTAGCTAATCTCTCGAACATCTTGCTTAAATCATCTGTTGATAGATCATCGTGGTGAAGAACATCGGGCTTCATATGGTCTATTGACCACACATAAGTTCCCGGAATGGTTTGTTTGATCTCTGAGGCTTTTGATAAAAAGCGTTGTCCAATTGGTTCTTTTCCTTTTGCTTCATATATGACAGCGTACCAAATGAATAGATGGCTTTCCCATAAACCGATTTGGAAATGAGGGACCATCTTGTATCCGCGGGGATTGGATGAAAAGGCAACCCAAGTATCATTAGGCGGGTTGATAGTCCGTCTGGCATGCTTAGCGATGTGCGCATACATTGGCTCATTTGTCATTACTGAAAGTTCTTCTGTGAATACATTGCTCAAGATTTCAAATTTGGGACGGATAATGGATTTAATGGCATCCATACGAGCATCTAAGCCATCTATTTGAAATACATTGAAATCGTCATTCGTAAAGCCTTTAAATGTCATTTGATTCCCTCCTATTCTCAACTATTTTATCACACTAATACTATTGAGAAATAGGATTATGCCTAAACTGATAGGCATATGTGTATTTTGGTTGCAAATGTATGAAGGAAGACATACTATATATCAATCACAATTTAATATCTGAATTTTCAATATTTATCAAGGAGTGGATTTCTATGAAACAAGTAGTCAATCATGCTTTGAAAGCAACGGAAGTTGAAAGACATCGGAAAGCCGTCCTCAGAATGGAAATGGATTATGAGCTGGCCACGTTATTTGAGGCAATGGAGCAGGAAAACGAAATGCAAAAAACAAAATCTAAACAAAAACTTGAAAGAATCAGAAAAGAACTAGTACGTCTAAAAGCGATTTAATTAATATAAGGGCTTTTCCGAAATCTATGATAATGATGAAATAGAAAAGACAGATTTCATGCTGGTCTAACATGGTCTGTCTTTTCTTGTTTATTTTGATTAATGGGATTAAACTGTAAATAATATACATAATAACTCGTGTAGATTTTTAAGGATTTGAGGTGGGAGAAATGGCAGGTATTGAAGAAATACATGTACAAGCAGTTCAATGGATAAAAGAAGCTGGGCAGAGAATCATTCAATCCTTTGAAACAATCTTGGATATTGAAACGAAGTCTAACATGAATGATTTGGTCACCAATATGGATAAAGATGTCGAACATTTTTTTATAGAGAGGATAGCCGAACGTTTCCCGGACCATAAGGTGCTTGGAGAGGAGGGCTCAGGCCATGATCTTGATGAGCTCAATGGAATTGTTTGGATCATAGACCCGATAGACGGGACGATGAACTTTGTGCATCAGCAAAGGAATTTTGCCATCTCGATTGGCATCGTGGAAAATGGGGTTGGCAGGATTGGGCTGATTTACGATGTGGTTCATGATGAATTGTATCATTGCATCAAAGGCGAAGGTGCATTCTTGAATGAAAAGAGAATAGAGCCGATGAGAGAGGCAACGCTTGAAGAATCGATTGTCGGTTTGAATGCGATATGGCTGACAGATAACAAGAAGATTGACAAAAACATCACGGCTAAGCTTGTAAGAGAGGTACGCGGGAGTAGATCCTATGGTTCAGCCGCTCTGGAACTGATTTATGTGGCGACCGGGAGGCTGGATGCCTATATTTCCATGCGTCTTGCTCCTTGGGATTTTGCTGGGGGGACAATTATTATCGAGGAGCTTGGAGGAAAAGTGACAGATCTTCAAGGCAACCCCGTGCATTATTTGAAAAAAAGCTCGCTGATTGCAGCTGCTCCAAAGCTGCATCAGACCATTATAGAACGATATTTATCCTAATTATATGAGACGCAAAAAAAAGCCAGCAAGGGTAGTTTTGCTGGCTTTTTCGTCCTTCTATTTTGGTGCAGGAATGCATTTATGTTGCAAAAAGAAATAAAATGTGGGAGAATTGCCTAATTATTGTTAAAGTTTTTCTCTCCATCGCTTTTTGAGGGTAAAACCGCTTCCCATAACGACTATGAAAGCCACTAAGCTTACTACGCTTAAGAGAATGCTTTCAGTTGATATGGAAATGGCAATTCCTGAAAGACTGACTACAGCTAATATGGATAATGCCAAGAAAACAATTTTAATATTCACAAGTATCACACTCCAATCTTATTCATCATTGTACACAAAATGTTGGCGGTTTTCTACTTTCAGTATGGTATAATGGGAAGGTTGGTTACAATATGCATAAAAACTGGGAGTTGAAATAGGTTGCAATACAGAAACGATATTAAGAATATAGCGATTATCGCTCACGTTGACCATGGTAAAACAACATTGGTTGACCAGTTGTTAAAACAAGCGGGTACATTCCGTTCAAATGAGCAGGTCGCTGAAAGAGCAATGGATTCAAATGATCTTGAAAGAGAACGCGGTATTACCATTTTGGCGAAGAATACGGCGGTTAACTATAAAGATACGCGCATCAATATTTTGGATACACCAGGACACGCTGACTTCGGCGGAGAAGTGGAGCGTATCATGAAGATGGTTGACGGTGTACTTTTAATCGTGGATGCCTATGAAGGCTGCATGCCGCAAACACGATTTGTTTTGAAAAAAGCGCTTGAGCAAAAATTGACTCCAATCGTTGTCGTTAATAAAATCGACCGCGATTTTGCTAGACCGGAGGAGGTTGTCGATGAGGTTATTGATTTATTCATCGAACTTGACGCGACAGAAGACCAATTGGAATTCCCTGTCATCTATGCTTCAGGTATTAATGGAACTGCATCATTAAGCCCAGATCCTGCTGATCAGGAAGAGAATATGGAATGCTTGTTTGAATCAATCGTTCAAAACATTCCATCTCCAGTCGATAACCGTGAAGAACCACTTCAATTCCAAGTAGCCCTTCTTGATTACAGTGATTATTTAGGAAGAATCGGAATTGGCCGTGTGTTCCGCGGAACGATGAAAGTTGGTCAGCAAGTATCTTTGATGAAGCTTGATGGCACAGCGAAAAACTTCCGCGTAACAAAAATCTTTGGTTTCCAAGGGTTGAAGCGTGTCGAAGTAGAGGAAGCATTCCCTGGTGATTTAGTAGCAGTCAGCGGTATGGAAGATATCAACGTAGGGGAAACGGTTTGCCCTGTTGATGTTCAAGATCCGCTTCCAGTTCTTCGTATCGATGAACCTACACTGCAAATGACATTTGTCGTTAATAACAGCCCGTTTGCAGGACGTGAAGGAAAATGGGTAACTTCCCGCAAAATTGAAGAACGCTTGATGGCTCAATTGCAAACAGACGTCAGCTTGCGTGTAGACCCAACAGATTCACCTGATGCATGGATCGTATCCGGACGTGGTGAACTTCACTTATCTATCTTGATTGAGAATATGCGCCGTGAAGGGTATGAGCTTCAAGTATCTAAGCCTGAGGTTATTATCCGTAATATCGATGGAGTCAGATGTGAGCCTGTTGAGCGCGTTCAAGTGGATATTCCAGAGGAGTACACTGGTGCTATCATGGAATCCCTTGGGGAAAGAAAAGGCGAAATGCTTGATATGATCAACAATGGAAGCGGACAAGTTCGTCTTGTCTTCAATGTCCCTTCCCGCGGTTTGATTGGTTATACAACAGAATTCCTGACTTTAACACGCGGATATGGAATCTTGAACCATACATTTGATTCCTATCAGCCAATGCAAGCGGGTCAAGTTGGCGGAAGAAGACAAGGTGTGCTTGTTTCCATTGAAACAGGAAAGGCAACTCAATACGGCATCATCCAAATTGAAGACCGCGGCGTGATTTTTGTCGAGCCTGGTACGGAAATTTATGAGGGCATGATTGTCGGAGAACATAATCGTGAGAATGATTTGACTGTTAATATTGTTCGTGCGAAACAACAAACAAACGTGCGTTCAGCTACGAAGGATAACACCGTGACAATGAAGAAACCAAGAATCATGTCACTGGAAGAGGCGCTTGAGTATTTAAATGATGATGAATACTGTGAGGTTACTCCAGAATCCATCCGCCTGCGTAAGAAAATCCTTGATAAGAACGAACGTGAAAAGGCAGCTAAGAAGAAAAAACTCGCTGAATAATCATTACCTTTTGGGGAGAGGGAGTGCTATTTCGAGTGGATATTACAAGTAATTTGCCGTTCTTTGCCGAGTTATACAGGGTAGGTGACCCGGAGTATACACAGATTGGAATGTGGGCTTTATACTTGACCATTGTTCTGCTTAGCGGTTTAGTTTTTAAGCTTGGTTTTGCGAGGAAACTTACATGGGGTAAAACAATCATAGTCTATGCCATTATGGCTTTTTCTTGCTCGTTCCTGACGTTCCTGGCCTTGTTCCTGCCGGTGACAGAGGTCTTGGCGGTAGCAGCGATATTCCTTGCTATTTATAAATACCGCCTTCATAAGGATACAAAACAGGGATTTGGAGAAGAAGGAAGGGACGCCAGCTGATGAATAGTCTTATGGATGCAGTCTATAACTGGCTAACCATACGAATTGTTTATGATGCTCGGCCTGAAGACACGGCAGCCCGTGATACCGTTCATTTGTTTGAACAAACATTAGAGGCTGATCACGGGGTTGACCGTTATTCCTATGAGAAAAAGGATGGCTGGTATACGGTCGTCTTCACAAAGGATGGAAATGCTGATGAACTACGCTTTCGCGAGGAAATGGTTGAGATAATGCTTAAACAGGTCCTTAGCCATCCGGAGAGATATAAGCAATTTCCATCAG
This sequence comes from Pradoshia eiseniae, assembly GCF_002946355.1. Lineage (NCBI taxonomy): Bacteria > Bacillati > Bacillota > Bacilli > Caryophanales > Bacillaceae > Pradoshia > Pradoshia eiseniae. The sequence continues at coordinate 76,031 of NZ_PKOZ01000006.1, read as the reverse complement.
AATAATATAGTTGAATATATTCATTTCTTTAGTTAGCTGTCGATTTAATCGGCAGCTATTTTTTATCTGTTTTTCCTTTCCAAGTTCCTTGCTGGATTGCTGGATTTGCTCCGCTAAATGCTGGGTAAAATACCTTTATTCCTACGACTAAGGAGTATATTAAAGTCCATTTGAATCAATTCTAATGAATAGGATTAATCTTTCGCCTGGGGTTGACTCATCTCGTTTAAGGAAAGATTATATCGAGAAATAGCGGAAGTATAACGAGATATACATAAAAAAACAGGAAGACCAATCGTTTTTGATGGTTTTCCTGTTTTTATCGAAAATATCATTCGTTTACCAATTATCCTCGTTTTCGGCGGCGCGATACAGGCGGAAATTTCCGGTTTCGATTCTGGCGTTTGTCCGTTCCTTAATCCGCTCGTTGCAATCCTTGCACATATATGTATGAATGGGACGGTTGCGAAGCCTCTTGGCCATTAATGTTTCGTCCTCGATGGATTCAATTTTATCGCAAATGACACATTTCACTCTCATGATAACACCCCAATCGATTTCCTCTTTCTTAAGTATACCATTTTTGCCTGGACTTGTAGATAGGCTCCGATTTTTTTAAAAGGAAGACAAATAACGCATAGTGTATTTTTTGTTATGGCCTTCTTTTTTTGAATTAAGGCTCATATAGTTGAGCATGGAGTTTGTCCCGAACATAAATTGGTATAGAAGTTTAAATCATGGCTGGATAATCTACTGGGGACAGGAGGATATAGTTTGAGCAAAATCTATGTTCTGGATACAAATGTACTGCTGCAAGATCCAATGTCGATTTATTCATTCTCTGATAATGACGTGGTTATTCCGGCGGTTGTGTTAGAGGAATTGGATTCAAAGAAAAGAAATATGGATGAAGTGGGAAAGAATGCCCGTTATGTATCAAGGCTCATCGACCAGCTTCGAACTACCGGAAAGTTACATGAGAAAATCCCTCTGCGCAACGGGGGGAATCTAAAAATAGAACTGAACCATCGTTCCATTCAAAATGTTGCGGACTACTTTTTGGAGAAATCCAATGATAACAGAATATTGGCAGTCGCCAAAAACCTCTCTTTGGAAGAGGAGACAAAAAAGGATGGCAAGGCTGTTATATTGGTCTCTAAGGATATTTTAATGAGAGTAAAGGCAGATGTCATCGGATTAATTGCTGAAGATTTCTTAAGTGATCGGGTTGTGACGGTCAATCAGCTATATGCAGGTTTTAAAGAAGTCTATGTGGAGCGGGAGGCTATTAATCAATTTTATTCTGCAGGGGAATTACTTCTAAAGGATACATCGATTGGAGACATGGTATACCCTAATCAGTTCATGATTATGAAAAATCATGAAGTACCTTCCCTGTCTGCTATTGGGATTGTGCGAGAGAGGGGCAAGCTCGTAAAGCAAAGGTATAATCACGAACAGATATGGGGGGTTAAGCCGCGTAATGCCCAGCAGCATATGGCATTTGAACTCCTTCTTCGCAAGGATATCCAGCTTGTGACGCTGACTGGCAAGGCAGGGACGGGGAAAACCTTGCTTGCACTTGCAGCCGGGCTTTTGCAAACGGAAGATTTAGGTGAATATAATAAGCTTCTTGTCTCAAGGCCTATAGTGCCAATGGGAAAGGATTTGGGCTTTTTGCCGGGAGAAAAGGAAGAAAAGCTAAGGCCATGGATGCAGCCTATTTATGATAATCTAGAGTATTTGTTCAACACGAAGAAACCGGGTGAGCTTGATTCCATTCTTGCGGGTATCCATTCAATCGAGGTGGAAGCATTGACTTATATCCGCGGCAGAAGCTTGCCAGACAGCTTCATTATCATGGATGAAGCTCAAAACTTAACGAAGCATGAGGTGAAAACGATTCTTACGAGGGTAGGTGAGCGCAGTAAAATCATCCTGCTTGGTGATCCGGCTCAAATTGACCATCCTTATTTAGATGAAGGGAATAATGGATTGACTTATGTGCTTGAGAAGTTCAAGGATGAACCGATAGCCGGCCATGTGAACCTTGTGAAAGGGGAGCGTTCAGAACTGGCTCAGCTTGCTGCAGACTTGTTGTGAGCTGGAAACTTGGCGGTTAGTTAAAGAGAGGTCTGGGACATAACTTATACAACCCTAAAAGACGAACAATATCTCAATAAATCATAATAGACTTTGTTTCTCTTATTAATGTATTACGGTAAAAAGCAGGTTCGTTCTATTGCGCTTTCGTCCACTTGCTTTGCTTTACGCGGGGAGGAAGCAGAGCCTCCTCTCGGCTACGCCTGCGGGGGTCTCAGCCTTTCCTTGGCGATCCACAGGAGTCGGGTAGCCGCAGCGAAATTCCACTAGTTATTCATAATAGTATGCAGAATGAACAAATCTATAGAAAACAAATAAAACCCTGAACTAATAGGCGTAATATTGATTAAAATATCACCTAATAGTTCGGGTTTATCCTTGACTAAAATACTTATGTCCCAGCCACTGACCTTTATACGATTGTAATGCCTGTTACATACTTTATCGGTTTATCACGATTTGACCCATCACCTTTATAGAGGTAAAGAGGGCCGCCTGTTTCTTCTGATAGCGGTTTGCCATTTAAGGAGAACCCGGCGATGAAGGCAAGAGTTTCTTCTAAGGAAAACTCCAGTTCCTCATCAATTGTATGTATGATGACACGGCTTGCATCAGGCATAGGCTCAGTATTCAAGATGAATGGCTTGAAAGCGATGACAAAATTCCCTTCAAGCAATTCTTGCTTTTTTGTTTTTCTCGCAGGTTTTTCTGCAGGCGGAGGTGACGATCCCTCAATAATTTCTGTATCCCATTGGGAAGAAACGGATTTCAAGTAATTCTCATGCTCGCTGTCTTCTTGTGCGCTTTTCTCAGGATGCCAATCTTCTATATTGAATTTCCTGTCATCAAAAATCCACACACCTGTATCAATATAAATTGGATATTTAACATTTCCCTTAATCTGAATGATTTCTGCCATCTCACTCACTCCTTTTCCTTCTAATCTTATAATTACAATAAAATGTTGTACAGTAATACGCGTCTTCATTCTTTTCTAATTTTTTTACATAAATGAGCAATTGTCTGCCTCGGTGTCCTTGCATTTTTGGGCTTTTAAGGGTAAAATTTTATAATAGATTGGTTCATTGGGCCATAATGGGGGGATTGTACATTGACATCTGATATCCTTGTCAATCATCAAGAAAAGGCCTATGCATTATTAAAGGCCGATGCTGATAAAATATTTAAACTTATTAAAGTTCAAATGGATAATTTGACTATGCCTCAATGTCCTTTGTATGAAGAAGTTTTGGATACACAAATGTTTGGCTTATCCAGAGAGATTGACTTTGCTGTCAGATTGGGGTTAATAGAGGAACAGGACGGTAAAGGTTTGCTAGAGTTTCTGGAGAAGGAATTATCCGCTCTTCATGACGCTTCCATGAGAAAATAAGTAAGGGTCAAAACTCAAACGATACGGTTGTTGTTTGAGTTTTTTGTTTTATACATACATCACATTCATCAAAACGAATTAGAGCAAGGATGATATTCATGTTAAAAAGAATAGTAAAATCGTATGATTATACGCTGATTGCCGTCATTCTCGTTTTGAGCATTTTTGGGCTCGTCATGGTATACAGCTCAAGTATGGTCACAGCTGTAGCCAGATGGGACTTGCCGAGTGATTTTTTCTATGAAAAGCAAATCCGGCATTTAATCATCGGGCTCATTTTATTTACGATTATGGCAATCATACCTTACCCGCTGTATAAATCAAATAAGGTTTTGGTTCCGCTTGTTATCGGTTCCGTTTTTGGATTGTTTGCCCTGCAATTCTTTGGACATACAGCCGGGAATGCGGAGAGCTGGTTTAAGCTTGGCGCGCTTGGGAGCATTCAGCCGTCTGAGTTTGTAAAGCTAGGGGTTATTATTTACTTATCTGCTGTCTATTCCAAAAAGCAGGAATACATAAATGTTTTTAATAAAGGGGTTATTCCGCCGTTATTTTATTTGCTGATTGTCTGTGGATTGATTGTCCTGCAGCCGGATATTGGAACGGCGATGATTATCTTTTTGGTCGCTTGTACTATCATCATTTGTTCGGGAATGAATTGGAAGAGTTTCGCGAAGCTGCTTTCAATCTTAGTTGGTACGATATTGATTGCAATCCCTGTGATTATAATGAATAAAGATAAGATTTTTACGGAGAAGCGTCTCGAAAGGTTTACCGGTTTTCTTGATCCGTTCTCCACTGAGAAATATGAAGGATATCAGCTTGTCAACTCATATGTGGCTATTGGAAACGGAGGCCTAACAGGTGTTGGCTTTGGCCAGAGCACGCAGAAATATGGGTATTTGCCAGAACCTCATACAGACTTTATTATGGCTGTCATCTCTGAAGAACTGGGCTTGATAGGCGTTGCCTTCGTTATTATCTGTCTTGGGACTATTGTGCTTAAGGGAATCCGAACAGCTATTAAATCTAATGACCCGTTTGGAAGTATGCTTGCAGCAGGAATTTCCAGTATGATTGGCATCCAGACTATGATTAACTTAGGGGGAATCACTGGTTTAATCCCGATTACAGGTGTTACTCTTCCGTTTATCAGTTATGGAGGCTCTTCCATGATACAGCTGTTTTTGTCAGTGGGATTATTGGTTAATGTGTCCATGAAGACGAGATATGATGCTGTATATAAAAAAGGACAGGCAATCCCCGAACAGAGTGAAGGGATAAGCGGATTATAGCATGTGTAATGTAAAGCAGGGACAAGTGTCTCTGCTTATTTTTTTCTATTTTGACAGCTAAGAATAGCTACAAAAGGAGTGGTCTCTATGAATCAGACTCAAGAATTGAAAAGTCAGGGAATTAAGAAGGTCCTTGTCGCGAACCGGGGCGAAATCGCTATTCGTGTTTTCAGGGCGTGCAATGAACTTGGTATCCGTACAGTGGGGATATATTCGAAAGAGGATTATATTTCTTACCATCGCTATAAAGCGGATGAAGCCTATTTGGTTGGTGCCGGAAAGAAGCCGATTGATGCTTACCTGGATATTGAAGGTATCCTGGAGATTGCCAAGATGAGCGGGGCAGATGCAATCCATCCTGGATATGGCTTTCTTTCCGAAAATATTGAGTTTGCAAAACGCTGTGAAGAGGAAGGCTTTGTTTTCATAGGTCCGAGAATCAAGCATTTGGATATGTTTGGTGATAAGGTAAAGGCGAAGGAGCAAGCAAGACTTGCCGGCATTCCTGTCATACCTGGAAGCAATGGTCCTGTATCAGGGCTCGATGAAATCATTCGTTTCGGAGAGGAATACGGCTATCCGCTCATCATTAAAGCGGCGCTTGGCGGCGGCGGGCGCGGAATGAGAATTGTGCGTCAAGCGGATGAGATTGAAGAAGCCTATCAGCGAGCGAAGTCTGAAGCAAAGGCCTCCTTCGGAAGTGCTGATGTATATGTTGAACGCTATATTGAGAACCCAAAGCATATTGAAGTTCAAATACTAGGTGATCAATATGGAGAAATCGTTCATTTATTTGAGAGAGATTGTTCTGTTCAGCGCCGGCATCAAAAAGTGGTTGAAGTAGCACCAAGTGTTTCTATCTCCGATGAATTAAGAAAAAGGATATGCCGTGCCGCTGTGCATTTAATGGAGTATGTCCAATATGTCAATGCCGGAACCGTAGAATTCCTTGTCTCAGGGGATGAATTTTACTTCATCGAGGTAAATCCGCGCGTTCAGGTCGAGCATACAATCACGGAAATGATTACAGGCGTAGATATCGTCCAATCGCAAATCATGATTGCCGAGGGGCATCATCTGCATGGAGACCAAATGCATATTCCGTCACAGGAAGACTTGAAAATGAATGGATATGCCATACAAGCGAGGGTAACAACAGAAGATCCGTTAAATCAATTTATGCCTGATACCGGCCGGATTAAAGTGTATCGATCAGGAGGCGGATTTGGTGTGCGTCTTGATGCGGGCAATGCCTATCAGGGATCGGTCATCACGCCCTACTATGACTCCCTATTAGTAAAGGTGTCTACTCATGCACCTGAATTCAGGCAGGCGAGCGCTAAGATGCTACGAAACCTGCGAGAGTTTCGGATTCGCGGCATTAAAACGAACATCCCATTTCTTGAAAACGTCATTGGTCATGCCCAATTCTTAAAGGGTGAATATGATACCTCTTTCATTGACACCACTCCGGAACTTTTTCTATTCCCGGAACAAAAGGATCGGGGAACGAAGATGCTGAATTACTTAGCGAACGTAACGGTGAATGGTTTTCCTGGAATCGGCAAGAAGGAAAAGCCTGATTTCGATTCCTTCAAAATGCCTAAAGTTCCATCCGGTCTTCTTCATACGACAGGCACGAAACAAAAGCTCGATGAATTAGGTCCGGAAGGTTTAGCAGAATGGGTGAAGGATCAAAAACAGGTCCTGATTACGGATACAACCTTCAGGGACGCTCATCAATCCTTGTTAGCCACACGGGTAAGGACAAAAGATATGCTTCGTGTTGCTGAATCAACCTCCCGATTGCTGCCAAACCTGTTCTCGATGGAATTATGGGGCGGGGCAACCTTCGATGTCGCATATCGGTTCCTGAAGGAAGACCCATGGGAGCGTTTATTCAAATTAAGAAGTGAGATGCCAAATCTGTTGTTCCAAATGCTCATCCGCTCTTCTAATGCGGTTGGCTATAAGAACTATCCGGATAATGTCATTAAAGAGTTCGTTCAAAAATCAGCCTATGCCGGCATAGATGTTTTCCGTATCTTTGATAGCTTGAACTGGGTAAAGGGAATGGAGAAAACCATTGAAGCCGTCCGGGATGTAAACCGGGTAGCTGAGGCGGCCATTTGCTATACAGGCGATTTATTGGATCCGACAAGAACAAAGTATGATCTAAACTATTATAAGAAATTAGCAGTAGAGCTACAGGCGCAGGGGGCTCACATACTGGCCATCAAGGATATGGCTGGTTTATTGAAGCCTGAAGCAGCCTACCGGTTAGTATCTGAGTTAAAAGATACTGTCGATTTGCCAATTCATCTTCACACACATGACACAAGCGGGAATGGTATATTCCAATATGCAAGAGCCATTGAGGCTGGTGTTGATATCGTGGATACAGCGCTTGGATCCATGGCTGGATTAACCTCACAGCCGGGATTAAACACTTTGTATTATGCTCTTCTCGGAAATCCTAGACAGCCTGAAGTTGACATAGCAGGAGTAGAGCAGCTATCCCAGTATTGGGAAGGAGTCAGAAGTTATTATCAGGATTTTGAGAGCGGGATGAAGTCTCCGCATACAGAAGTCTATCAGCATGAAATGCCTGGAGGACAGTATTCAAATCTCCAGCAGCAGGCTAAGGGTGTCGGACTCGCTGAACGCTGGGATGAAGTGAAAGAAATGTATGCTCGAGTGAACATCCTGTTTGGGGATATCGTTAAAGTAACTCCTTCATCCAAGGTTGTAGGCGATATGGCATTATTTATGGTGAAGAATCATTTATCTGAGCAAGATGTGCTGAACAATGGGGACTCATTGGATTTCCCTGATTCAGTTATTGAATTATTCAGTGGTCAACTTGGACAGCCATATGGAGGATTCCCAAAAGAGCTTCAAAAAGTAATCTTAAAGGGACAAGAGCCGATAACGGTCCGACCTGGGGAGCTTCTTGAAGATGTCGATTTCCAAAAGCTGAAGGCGGAGCTGGAGTCTGAGATAAAACGGCCTGCGACAGAGTTTGATAGGATCGCATATGCTCTTTATCCGAAAGTCTTCCTGGACTTTGAAACAGCCAGAAACACCTATGGCGATGTGTCTGTTTTAGATACCCCTTCCTTCCACTACGGTATGCGGCTTGGTGAAGAGATTGAGGTGGAAATTGAAAGGGGGAAAACCTTAATCATTAAACTGATCTCGATTGGGGAACCGCTTCCTGATGGAACTAGAATTGTGTATTTCGAACTAAATGGTCAGGCAAGGGAAGTAACTGTCAAGGACGAAAGCATTAAGAAGGTCACTGGCTCAAAAAGAAAAAGTGACCCATCCATGAAGGGGCAAATAGGGGCCGCCATGCCAGGAACGGTCGTGAAAGTGAACGTTCAAAAAGGCGACCGAGTGAGCAAAGGAGATCATTTAATGATAACTGAGGCAATGAAAATGGAAACGACTGTACAAGCCCCATTTGATGGAGTTGTTAAGGCTGTCTTTATTACAGGGGGAGAGACAGTTGAAGCAGGGGATCTATTGCTAGAAATGGAATGATATCAATCCCGGGAAATGAAGAAGAGCTGCAAAAGAGGCTATGTAGGCCTCTGTGCAGCTCTTTTTTTCGTGGGTGTAAGATATTACGAGTATCGAGATTGGGTGTCTTATAACGCTTTATACGTTGTATTTGAATCTGCTTCTTTACTGGAAAGCAAGGATTTCTGGATATTCTTCTTATTCCTTGACACGAGCAAGAGGAAATAAGAAAAGACACCAAATAGGCAAGAGATAAATAATGCGTGCATCAAGGCTATATAAAGGTTTGAACGGGTATAGATAATAAATGCGCCCGCAATCACTTGCAAGCAAACTAAGATAAGGGAGATGTTCCAGCCGTGGAACAGTACTTTGATATCCCTATGGTGCCTCCAGATGACAAACGCCAAATAGACAATCCAAATAAATAATAAGCCGGCCGCGAGCCTGTGTCCCATCTGAATCCATTGATAAATATTATAGTTAAAGCCAATGGCATTATTGAAACAAAAAGGCCAATCTGGACAGACAAGGCTTGCTTCGGTATGCCGGACTAGAGCTCCGCTATAGATGACTAAATAAGAATAAATGGTGATGGCAATGAAATGGAATGAGACTCGTCTAGGCAGAATCAGCTTATCTGCATCGAATTTCTTATCTACCTCAAATATCAGAAGCGTAAGAAGCAGCACCGCTGCAAAGGAAATCAGTGAAATGCCGAAATGAAGAGCCATAACAAAATCAGACTGACTCCAGATAACTGCTGCCGCACCAATTAATGCCTGAATGAGCAAAAAAGAAACAGAAAGGATAGCGAGAAATTTTGTTTCTCTTATATGACCGATCGTCTTCCAAGACCAAAGAGCTAGTCCGGCAACCATGAAAGTGCCTATTCCGCTGAATAGCCGATGAGCCAGTTCAATGATAAGCTCAGGTGTGATGTTGTCAGGAATCAGCTGACCGTGACAGAGGGGCCATGAACGGCCGCAGCCCATACCGGAGTCTGTTTTTGTGACAAGTGCTCCCCCGAGTAGGATGCAAAGCATGACAAAGGTTGTCATTACCGAAAACCACTTTAACTTTGTATGCATGTTGAATATACACCTGCTTTTTTTAGTAGTAGACTTTTGTGCAGTGATAGAGTTTATATGCTAAAAATACCAATCTTGGATAATCATTACTTACATATCATAATGAATATTTAATGGAATTACAAAGGAAATATTTCATTTTTCCCTGTTCATTGCATTAAAAGCTGAAGACTTATTATAGGCGAATAGTATGCAGAATAACTGTACTCTATGATAGGATAGGGGGGAAAGATGGAGAATTTATATACAATAAAGAGGTAATAGTTGAAAGATATGGTATAGTTTGTTAGAAATAAGAAAGAGTTTATATTTTTCATATATTTGACAAAATGTCACAATATAATCATTTACAGGTTAGATTTACCGCTATATAATTACATCGTCACGCATATTACATAATTTAGACAAATTTCATTCACATGTTATGGCAATTCTATGTTTAAATATATATAGGTAAAATATTGGAAAAACATCACTATGGCCAAATGGAAGCTTCATCGCATAGCTTGGAATTTATTTATTTGATTGGGGGGATCATCCGTGGAATCGAAAGCAGCTGCACATACCTCATTTGAAAACCAAGAAGGCCTGAAAACGGAGAAGGAAACGGGGAACACTCTTTTGAAGGACTTTCTGGTATTGATAAAAGTAGGAATCGTAAACTCAAATGTGATTACAGCATTTACAGGGATATGGCTGGGATTATATTTCACTGATCAGCATTTTTTTGCTAACTTGGATATTGTTTTGCTTGGAGTTATTGGTATTGCGCTAATCATAGGCGGGTCAGGATGCTTGAATAATTATATTGACAGGGATATTGACCATTTCATGGAGCGGACGAAAAAACGTCCAACTGTAACGGGCAAAGTTAATCCTTTAAAGGTGCTTTATATGGGATTGTCCATGGTCATTATTGGCTCTCTTATGCTCCTGGTCGCTTCTCCTGCAGCTGCCCTGCTTGGCTTGTTTGGGGTTTTTGCCTATGTCGTAATGTATACAATGTGGACAAAACGAAGAATCGTATCGAACACTGTCGTGGGAAGTATATCTGGAGCGATGCCGCCGTTAATTGGATGGGCAGTTGTTGACCCAGCTCTTCACCCGGTTGCATGGGGACTGTTTTTACTCATGTTTGTTTGGCAGCCGCCTCACTTCTATGCACTTGCTATGAAGAGGACGGAAGAATACCGGGCAGCCGGAATTCCGATGCTTCCTGTGGTGAAAGGATTCCATTCAACAAAGGTTCATATACTCATATGGGTCGCTTTATTATTGCCAATCCCATTTCTGTTAGCACCTGTTGGCATGTCGATTGTTGTGCTGATTACTTTGTTGAATATTGGCTGGCTATTATTAAGTTTTAAGGGGTTCTCCTTCAAAAAGAAATTCACGAAGGAAGAAGACTTGAAGTGGGCTAATAAGATGTTCATATATTCATTGAATTATATGACGATATCTTTCGTTTCTATGGTTATTGTATCTTTGATTAACCTTTTTTGAACAATGGGGGTTCTTTCTTTAAGAAATTCATTATATACATGGTCCTTTGGAAAGAAGAAATTTTTCACGGAAGAGGGGTAGATCATTGCTATGAAAAAATGGCGAATTGCTTCCTTGATTGCAGTGTTCACGCTAATTTTATCCGGATGCGGGCTACCGCATTTATCAGCGTTGAACCCTGCGGGAGAGGTCGCGAAGAAGCAATATGACTTAATGGTTTTAAGTACTGCTATCATGGTTTTAGTCATCGTAGTTGTCGTAATTTTGTTTGTTCTCGCAATTTTAAGATTTCGTCGTAGGAAAGGGGATAACTCGATTCCAAAGCAAATTGAAGGCAATCACAAGCTGGAGATTCTTTGGACAGTCATCCCGATTGTATTGCTTATCATATTGGCTGTTCCGACTATTTACTATACGTTTTATTTCTCTGACGTATCGGCAAAGGACGGAAAGGACAAAGATGGGAATCCTACTGCAGTACAAATTAATGTTAGGGCCAGTTTATATTGGTGGGAGTTTGAATACCCAAATGACGGGATTGTCACTGGACAGGAGCTCGTTGTGCCAACGGATGAAAAGGTTTACTTTAATCTGAAGGCCTCTGATGTTAAACACTCATTCTGGGTGCCATCAGCAGGAGGTAAGCTCGATACGAATACAGACAATGTAAATGAATTCTGGCTCGAGTTCGATGATGAGAAAAGCGAAGAGGCAGAGAGGGTTTTCTACGGAAAATGTGCTGAGCTTTGCGGACCTTCTCATGCATTAATGGATTTCAAGGTCAAAGCATTGCCTAGGGATGAGTATGATGCTTGGGTGGCTGAGATGAAGGAAACGAAGCAATCTGAAGTAGAATTGACAGATGCTACTGCACAAGAGGGACAGGAAATATTCAACAAGAGCTGTATTGGCTGTCATGCCATTGACACTAATGACCAAAGGCCGGAACAGGCTAGGCTTGCCCCGAACTTAGCGAACTTCGCCGATCGCGAACTAGTTGCCGGTTATCTAAAAAATAACGAGGAAAACGTAAAGAAATGGTTAGAAGATCCTGAGGCACTTAAAGAAGGAAATAAAATGACAGATACATATGGAGAACTAACCGATGAACAGATTAATGCGCTAACAAAATACTTAGGAACCTTATCCGTTGAAGATTAAGAGATTCTAAGGTTGCAAAGGGGAGGTTTATCAGTGAGTACTCTTACTCAGAAAAAGGGGTTTCTTGGGACGATTTGGGACTACCTGACAACGGTTGACCACAAAAAAATCGCCAAGTTATATTTGATTGCTGGAGGTTTTTTCTTCCTCGTCGGCGGTCTCGAAGCCATGTTTATCAGGATTCAGCTTGCGAAGCCTGAGAATGATTTTATTAGTGGCGGAACGTTCAACGAAATTATTACGATGCATGGAACAACGATGATTTTCCTTGCTGCGATGCCGCTGTTATTAGGATTTATGAATGCAATCATGCCGCTGCAAATCGGTGCGCGTGACGTTGCATTCCCGTTTTTGAACTCATTGGGATTTTGGCTGTTCTTCTTTGGCGGAATCTTTTTGAACCTGAGCTGGTTTATGGGAGGAGCACCTGATGCGGGCTGGACGTCTTATGCGTCTCTGTCACTAGAATCAAGCGGTCATGGAATTGACTTTTATGTGCTTGGTCTCCAGATATCAGGTATTGGGACGTTAATCGGGGGTATTAACTTCTTAGTGACCATCATAAATATGCGTGCACCAGGAATGACCTTTATGCGTATGCCATTGTTCACTTGGACAACTTTTGTGGCATCTGCGCTTATCCTATTTGCATTTCCTCCGCTTACAGTCGGCTTAACACTGATGATGTTTGACCGCATGTTTGGCTCAAACTTCTTCGTAACGGCTATGGGCGGTAACACAATTATCTGGGAGCATTTATTCTGGATATTTGGACACCCGGAAGTTTATATTCTAGTATTGCCAGCTTTCGGTATATTCTCAGAAATTATTCCGACGTTTTCCCGGAAAAGGCTTTTCGGTTATTCATCGATGGTGTTCGCCACCATTTTGATTGGATTCCTTGGCTTCATGGTATGGGCTCACCATATGTTTACGGTTGGAATGGGACCGGTTGCCAATGCCATTTTCGCAGTTGCTACAATGGCCATCGCGGTGCCGACAGGGATTAAAATTTTCAACTGGCTGTTTACGATGTGGGGTGGTCGAATAACGTTTACAACCCCGATGCTTTATTCAGTTGCCTTCATTCCTTCGTTTGTAATGGGCGGTGTGACGGGTATCATGAATGCAGCAGCACCGGCAGATTACCAGTATCATGACAGCTATTTCGTTGTCGCTCACTTCCACTATGTTATCGTAGGTGGAGTTGTATTAGCCTTATTGGCAGGTACGCATTTCTACTGGCCGAAAATGTTTGGAACAATGTTGAATGAATTTTGGGGGAAGGTCACTTTCTGGTTATTCTTGATTGGATTCCATCTGACATTCTTCATCCAGCATTTTCTTGGACTGCTTGGCATGCCAAGACGTGTGTTCACCTATCTCGATGGGCAGGGCTGGAACAATGCCAACCTGATCTCAACAATAGGGGCTTTCTTGATGGCCGTGGCGGTTATTATCTTATTGATTAATGTCGTGATGACTTCCATCAGAAATGTTAAAGTCGGCAATGACCCATGGAATGATGGACGGACATTAGAGTGGGCAATCCCATCTCCGCCGCCTGAGCATAACTTTGATAGGCTTCCGCTTGTGAGAGGTTATGATACATGGTGGATAGAGAAGATGGAGGGCCGTAAATCACTGACGCCAGCTGAACCGCTTGGTGATATCCATATGCCTAGCGGGTCCATTTTACCGATATTCATATCCCTCGGCTTGTTCATTGCCGCATTTGGTGCATTGTATAATGCAACAGATAAAGAATGGACGGTACCGGTTATGATTCTTGGCTTGTTGATTACCTTTGGAGCTATGCTGGTTCGTGCCATGAAAGACGACCCTGGCTATCATATCCATAAAGAGGATTTAATCGCTTCCGAGCACAAAGATGATAAGGGGGTTGATCTATAATGGCAGTGCAGCAAAAATTCACTCCTGAAACATGGCCATCCCACCCGGAGCGATTCACGGAAGAAGGCAAGCATAAATTTCTTGGTTTCTGGCTCTTCATTGCTGCTGAAACAGTTTTATTCGCATCCTTGTTTGCTACATACTTAGCATTGAAGGACAGTGTACCGGCTAATAAGGATTTGCCGCTTGCGGCTGATATATTTGGATTGCCGCTTGCGTTTTTAGCTACGATGCTCCTGTTGACCAGCTCTTTGACCAGCGTTTATGCGATGTACCATATGAAGAATTTTGATTTTAAACAAATGCAATTTTGGCTTTTGATAACAGTTGTTTTAGGTCTCGCCTTCCTTATTCTCGAGATCTATGAATTTAATCATTATGTACATGAGTACCATTTTACTTTCACTGGGTCTGCTTTCGGTTCAGCCTTCTATACGCTGGTCGGCTTCCACGGGGCCCACGTAACGTTCGGGCTTTTGTGGATTACGACATTGATGCTCAGAAACTCTAAACACGGCCTTACATTAACGAATGCACCAAAGTTCTATATCGCGAGCCTATACTGGCACTTCATCGATGTTGTATGGGTCTTCATTTTCACGGTAGTATACTTAATGGGAATAGTGGGGTGATAGTAGATGGAAAATCATGCGCATACTCATCTTAGTAAAGAAGCCCTGAAATATAGACGCAAAAAACATGCTGAAGATATGAAGAGACAGGTTATCACATTTATCCTAATGATCTTCCTGACAGTGATTGCCTTCTTCGCAGTCGGATATGATGGCTATTCCAAATGGTTTGTGAAGCCATTCATTCTCCTGCTGGCAATCATACAAGTAGTCTTTCAATTGTATTACTTTATGCATATGAGCCAAAAGGGACATGGGACGATTGCTACTTTCTTGTATACAGGTTTATTAATTGGTCTTTCTGCTGTTGTCGCTTTTGTTCTTATTGTGTGGATTTAAAGAATGAGGAATCGGCTTAACGCTATGTGTTAGGCCGATTTTTTTAGAAGGCTCTGTTAAACTGTGTTCCATGCATGACGGTACTCAAACACCAACGGTATCAGGTGGAAAATGAAACGTTGGGTACCGTTTAACAGAGCCTTTTAAATGAATTGCTAACATTTCTGCCGCAGGATAATCAATCATGATAGTTAAAGGTGGAATTCGAAATGAATATACAAATGTTTGGGTTCGAGGCTTTATGGAGTCCGTATCTTCTTGTGAGTACGTTAGTTGTTATCCTTGCGTATTTTTATGTAACCTACTTTAGGGCAAGGGAGAATTTCAATAAAAAAGAGGGCCTGTACTTTACTGGTGCCATGATTCTTTTTTATATCACCAAAGGGTCTCCGGTTGATTTGCTTGGCCATCTATCTTTCTCCGTCCATATGGTGCAGATGGCTGTTTTGTTTTTGGTCATTCCGCCGCTTCTGCTACTTGGAATTCCTGAATGGATTTACAGGAAATTTGTCTTTAAGAAATGGTTTTCCGTGATATCCAATCCGTTATTCACGTTAATCTTTTTTAATGGTGTTTTCTCGTTCTATCATGTTCCGTCCATTTTTGACGTTGTGAAGGTAAACATGGTGCTCCATACACTATTTACGGGTATATTGTTTGTCTCATCCTTGTTTATGTGGTGGCATCTCGTTAATAGGGTGGAGGGGAGTGTTCAGCTCTCCGGTTTGAAGAAGATTGGCTATATTTTTGCCAATGGAATCTTGATTACACCTGCGTGCGCACTCATCATTTTTGCGAAGGCACCGATGTATGCCACATATTCAGACCCTGCAATATGGGCAGAAGCCTTGAAGCTTTGTGTTCCAGCTGGAACTTTGGCAGGCCTGAATTTGAGCGGACCTGAAATGTTTATTTCCATGCCTGTTTTGGAGGATCAGCAAACAGGCGGTGTAATCATGAAAATCATTCAGGAGATTGTTTATGGCATTTTCCTGGCAACGACGTTCTTTGCCTGGTTTAGAGATGATTCCAAGAAAGCTGATGATGCAACGGAGAAGTATTTAGAGGCAAATCCTCATTTAAGATAGTGCTAAGTTGTTTCAATATGGTGAACTTTTTAATAGCTCATTGAGAAAAATATGTATATATCTTAAACTTAAAATAATGAAATAGAATGCAAGAAACGAGGTTCAATATCATGAGCAGTTCCATTCCTATTTTGCCAACCATCAGTACAGCCTGTATCGTCATTAGTGCAGTCTTAGTTGCGTTTGGGGTTTGGCAAATCAAAAAGAAAAATAGAGAGACCCATCAGAAACTCATGTTTTGGGCAGCGGTCTTTGCGGTTGTGTTTTTCATCATCTATGCGAGCAGAACAATCTTCATCGGAAACACAGCGTTTGGCGGACCGGATTCATTGAAGATCTATTACACGATTTTCTTGATCCTGCATATCAGCTTCGCCACTATCGGGGCGGTCCTCGGCATTATGTCCCTTTATTATGGCTATAAGAAGAATTTCGTGAAACATAGAAAGATTGGACCGATTGCCAGTGCCATCTGGATTCCGAATGCTTTTGCTGGAGTAGCTGTGTACATGCTTTTGTATGTAATCTATAAAGGCGGAGAGACAACAAGCGTCTTTAAAGCCATCCTCGGTCTATAAAAAATAGCATATGAAAAAAGGACTGTCTCATAAGTTATTAGAGACAGTCTTTTTTATTGATTATGCGGAGGTGTGGCCATGAATGAGCAAGGGACAGAACATTTGGTTTTTATGCCATGTTCAATATCGATGGCAAGGTCACTTTTATTACATGGCAATACTCTCAGGGAGTTTGCTCCAATCGATATACCGGAGACTTTTCCAACTATTCGGGCAAGGGCGATATTGCCCTTGATAATTGAAGGACTTGAGCTTGAATTGGAACCGCTTTCTTGGTTGTGGTATGTGATTGATATTCAGAAAAGGAGAATGATAGGAGAATTGATTCTAGGAAAGAGAAAGTATGATGATCATACGCTTCAGTTCACCTTTTCGTTTGACACGGTTGATAGTGAAATAGCTTATACGGAGGATAGTGTTGATTGGCTGCTCTGTTTCTTAGCTAAAACGAAGGTCAAGTATGTTTTAACAGAAATGAAGGAAGAAGCATTCATGGCTAAAGCGATGCTTGAACAAAAAGGATTTCATTGTTTTGAAAAGGGTGGCTACATACAGCTTGTTCGCAAAATATCATAAAAAAAGCCTCGGAATCAGGGAAGATATCCGCAGGCTTTAATGACATTATTCGAACACTTCGACAAAGATGTCGAGCTCAGCTTTAACGGCAGCCAAGGTTGCTTCACATTGCTTTTGGAGTGATTCAGGGAAATACTCGTTTTCGCCGTATTCAACACCGTGAGGATAATAATGCTTTCCTAGTACAGGAGTCAGCAATTGAATGGTTGCGCGATGCGCCCCTACATCCCCTTCAACAGCATATCCAAACACTCGAAGATAATATGTACCATCCTTTATTTCGAATTTCTTGTCATAGGATACACGTTCGTAATCCCATTGTTCAGCACGAACTAGTCCATTTTCATGCATGACCTCGTCAAGTCGATTAAGGTCAACTTGATATTTTTCCAGACCAGTATTTTCAAATTTCATTTCTCCATTCCTCCCATCCTATATACAGTGAAAAAGATAAACAAGTTTTGGAAATTCTCATTTTTAATAATAGTATGAATTTGTCATAACTGCAAACAATTGTTTGAGAATTTATGCGACAGTGCGGAAAAGAACGGCATTTTTCGATTTTTATTGTGATTTCTTATCATGTATGCTGCTCTCCGGCATTTGCTAAGATGTAATCGTATATTTTGAGCGGGTGATAATGTTATACTAATAGCGAATATAGTATTAATGTTAGGAGGGCTAGATCTGAAAGCTCTTTTTAGAATATTCATTAGTTTGATGATGATCTTAGCAGGGACCTTCTATTTTTCTGTTTGGAAGGATGAACAAGATGATTCTGCCCTGATTGAGAAAAATACGGTTAACCATGAAGAAACTCAAGAAAAAGAAAATGACCCGATTGAAAGCTTCTCCGAAGACGGCACCAACCCAAACCAAGGACTAGCGATATGGATTGGCAAGACAGGTAAAGAGCTGATTGAGGAAATAGGTGAACCAAACCGCGTTGATTTGTCCGCATATGGCTATGAATGGTGGGTGTACAATGATCCGCTAGGCGGCTATGCTCAATTCGGTGTGAACGAAGATAATAAAATCGCTACGCTCTTCAGCTCGGCAGAGGAAGCTGATTTATACCCCTTTTATATTGGTCAGGAAGTAGATACTCTCTATAAGAGGCTGAATATGAATAGTTTTGTGGAAGTGAAATATAATGGCACAACATATCGCTTCGAGCTGTCAGAGGAAGACTTGCATTACCGCCCGCTTGTAAAATTGGGAGATATTTATGCTCAAGTATATTTAGATAAATTTTTAGGGGAGGTATCGGGTGTCAGATATATGGATAAGGAGACGCTCATTCTGCATCGTCCCTATGAATTGACCTATCGTGGCAAACTTCATGAAGCACCTGAACCAACAGAGGAAGAGTGGAGACAAATTGAGGCAGGCAGTGAAGCTCAAGTATTGGATTTAACGAATATCATTCGCGCACGCATGGAATTATCGGTTTTACAGTCAGATGAAGAAGCGTCAGCAGTGGCCTTTTTGCATAGTGAGGACATGATGGAGAATGACTATTTCTCTCATGAATCTATCGATGGAAGTACATTGGCTGACCGCCTGAAGAGAGGCAATGTACCTTATATGACAGCTGGTGAAAATATTGCAGCCAATTATTCTGATGCGGTTGCGGCTGTTGAGGGGTGGCTGAACAGCAAGGGGCATCGAGAAAATATGCTGAATAAGGATTATACGCATTTAGGAGTAGGCGTATACCATAAATACTATACCCAGAATTTTATCGGTATTCGCTAATCATAAATAGAGCTTTAAAAAGAGATTTTCTTTTTTAAGCTCCATTTTTGTATGGTCAGAATGGGACTGCTCATTGCTCACATTTTTGCGGTCAGGAACATATACTGTGCTATAGGCGAATGTCTTGTGATGAGGTGAGGGAAATGGATGATTCTAAGCTGCATCCTTCCGTGAGGGAATTCAAGCAATTTTTAAAGGATAACCCTAAAATAGTCAGAGATGTGAGGCTGGGCAAAAAGACATGGCAGGACCTTTATGAAGATTGGTCGTTGCTTGGTGAAAATGATGAACGATGGACAGAATACAGGGATGGTAAATCAGAAGAGCCGGAAGCTAAGGAGGAGACTCCGCAAAAAGGGGAGAAGATTGAACTAATCTCACAGTTATTCAGTCAATTGAAGAATATGGACCCTGAACAAATACAGAAACAAATAGCCAATATAAGCCAAGCATTAGGAGCCATTCAGGGTGTAATCTCCCAGTTTCAGTCATCTTCAGGCAAGAATGAACAGCCCCCATCCCCGCCTGCTAGCAAACATCCATTCAGTTTTCGTCAAGACTAATGGAAGGGGTGAATCTCTCTGAGACAGGATGTATATGAACAGATTCAGGGAAACGAGGATTTACGGGATTTTTTGAGGCAGCAGCCGATGTGGTATCGGAGGCTGTCGCGAAATCCGCAGGATTTCTCGGTCTTTGAAACGGAATCTAAATATTTTTTTAAGAAATCCATTCCAGACCGGGTCTTGCAGCTATCGAACAGTGTCCAAATGGCCTCTATGATGGTTTCAATGTTTCAGTCAATGTCCATGAATAGAGGTTCATGATTAGTCTTTGAATCAGCAGCTGAA
This sequence comes from Pradoshia eiseniae, assembly GCF_002946355.1. NCBI lineage: Bacteria > Bacillati > Bacillota > Bacilli > Caryophanales > Bacillaceae > Pradoshia > Pradoshia eiseniae. The sequence continues at coordinate 56,224 of NZ_PKOZ01000006.1, read as the reverse complement.
GGAGAAGGGCGCTTCGCTGCTTTTTTATTTGGCCTATTTACCTATTGTTATATCCATTCGACTTTGGTCTCTTATGGTGAGGAAGGATTCGCTTATCATGTAAATACATGTTAAAATGAAGCGGGAGGTGAGTATTTTATGCTTGCTACTATTGAAACCGTAGAAATAATGGATCAGGCGGAAAGATTAGCTCAAGAGATCATCCAATCAGAGGTGGGGCTTCATTATCTAGACAGCCTCAGAAAGATGAACTTGGACCCCGTTGCACAAGAAAAAATACAAACCTTCAATGCCATGAAGGATTCCTATGAAGAGGTCCAGCGTTTTGGAAGGTATCATCCGGATTATAAGACGGTGACAAAAGCTACTCGTGAGGCAAAAAGAGAAATGGATTTACATCCATCCATTATTGTATATAAACAAGCTGAGAATAGCCTGCAGCAATTGTTAGATGAAATCAGCATGCTGCTTGGTCATTCTGTATCCCCGCATATAAAGGTGCCCACAGGCAATCCATTCTTTGAGTCTTCATGCGGCGGAGGCTGTGGAAGCGGTGGCAGCTGCGGCTGTTCCTAGTATTTGACTGCGTCAGCGGATAAAGGACAATCCTGTTTAACGGGGTTGTCTTTTTCCTTAAGAGGGGAGAAAGCGTATGCAATCTGCGCATTCATTGCCGCAGCAAAACATTTTTCGCTGAGGGACGAGGAAGCGATGCTTGAATACGAAAAGGGCAGCTTCATTCCTGATGAATTGGGTCTTAGAATGAAGCTGATGTCCTTTCATTACGGCTCCCGCAGAGAGTGCGATTTCCCTTTCAAGTTCGCCAAGCCTGATATCGTTCTCTTTAGCGGTTATATAAAGAAACGGTATCCCGGCATAAACCATTCGTTTGGCTTCGATGATGGAAGCCGATTGTTCGAGAGCGGTGAGAAAATTGAGCCAAATAATATCAAGGTCCATATCTTCCTCTCTTTCCTAAACAATTTTGTAAGTATTGATACCCATTTTGCACTTGTGGTACACTTATCCTAAATGGCAGCTTAAAGGGGAATGATTATGTTTGTAGAAAGACAAAGCCTAATTGTATGGCTGCATAGTTTAAAGCAGGTAAAAACATTGCGTAAAATTGGAAATCTCCATTATGTTTCGCGCAAATTAAAATATGCTGTATTATATGTAAATATGGATGATATTGATGCCGTGACGCAGAAATTAACATCCTATTCATTTGTAAAACGAGTGGATCTCTCGCAGAAGCCATTCATTAAAACTGAATTTGAAAGCAAGAAACACGAGAAAGAAAAAGACGAGTACAAGATTGGCATATAAAGAACCGGACAGATATTGTCCGGTTCTTTTACTATTGCAACGGTGGAAGGTATCGGTTCATCCTCAAGATGCCAACTAAATATTGGTAATAAAGATCTATGTCGGCAAATGAATCAGAATGGCGAACCTCCATATGTATGACATTCTTTTCCTGTTCCTTGGCTGCCTGTTCAAATAGTTCATATCTCTTGGTGACCTTTCCTTCAATGACAGGAATGCCCTCCCTGCAAATATATAAAGGAATGAAGTCTCCATAAGAGGATTTCTTCAGGACAAGCACAAAGGACATCCCCTTTTTGCCTTTGGCGGATACGGCTTCCAAGCATAGGAAGTAATGCACCCGGTATGCATTGGACTTGGCTAGCTCTAGCAGTTCATAAAGATCTGAGAAGCCTTGGCCCAGCTCAATAAAACGTTGATTCATCTAATAAACCTCCTCTGAAAATACTACCAACAGTGTACCATAAAAAAAGCCCTGCGAAATCATTCGCAGGGTCCTTCTATATGCCTCCAAGCGTTGGAGGACAGAAGGCAAAGGGAGAGGAGAAACCGGAGGAAGAACTTATGGGGAAACGTAAGTCTTCTCCGCGGTTGGCAACAACATCAGTTAGAGATGCTGTTACTAACAGTATGGCCATAAAATGCATGTCTATTCATGGAAAACGGAAATTTCCGTTCTGAATTGTGAAAGCAGGAAATTTTATGGTAGGATATTTGAGAAGTTGAATATTGAAGAAATTTGGTGACAGTATGATGAGAGTCATTTCAGGTGTTTGCAAAGGAAGGCCATTAAAAGCTGTACAAGGCATGACGACGCGGCCTACGACTGATAAGGTAAAGGAATCTTTGTTTAATATCATCGGTCCCTACTTTGATGGTGGAATGGTGTTAGACTTGTTCTCAGGGAGCGGTTCTTTAGGTCTAGAAGCCTTAAGCAGGGGGATGGAGAAGGGGATTTTTGTTGAGAAAGACCCAAAAGCCCTGCAGGTGATTAAAGCCAATATCCAGGCCTGTAAGATGGAGGAGGAATCGGAAGTGCTGAGAAGTGATGCACTTCGGTCTATCAAGGCACTGGGAGGAAGAGGATTATCCTTCGATCTTATTTTAATGGACCCGCCGTATAAGATTGCGAATACGATCCCAGCCATCTTAAATGAAATTGAGGAAAATCATCTTTTGTCAGAGGATGGGTTAATTATCTGTGAGCATGGTGAAGAATTGAAGCTGCCAGAACAAATTGGATCTTTTATGAAATACCGTCATGAAAAGTATGGGATAACGGCTATCTCATTTTTTAGAACGCAGGATGAAGTATAGGTAGAGTGAATAGGATGGGAGGGGAAAAGGTGAAAAAAATTGCGATATGTCCTGGGAGCTTTGATCCAATTACATATGGTCATCTGGATATCATCCAGCGCGGTGCAAAAGTATTTGATGAAGTCTATGTCGGTGTTTTACATAATTCAGCAAAGAAGTCACTGTTCACGGTAGAAGAGAGAGTGAATCTCATTGAAGAAGCCACGGCCCATATCCCTAATGTTAAAGTTGACAGCTTCCAAGGATTGACCGTGGATTACGCTAAAAGCAAGAATGCCTGCGCGATGATTCGCGGATTGAGGGCAGTGACAGACTTCGAATATGAAATGCAAATTACCTCCATGAATCGGGTATTGGATGAGGGGATTGAGACATTCTTTATCATGACAAATAATCAATACTCCTTCCTGAGCTCCTCAATCGTCAAGGAAGTGGCCAAATATAACGGCAATATTAGCGAATTGGTACCCGAACCGGTTCAAAAGGCAATTGTTCGTAAAATGCAGGGCTAAGCTAAAGGAGAAGGGTTCCCGTGTGAGAGGGGAATCCTTCTTTTTTCATTCTATTTATGGGTTGATTGGCCATACGCATATAGTAAATAAAAGCAATAGGCCATCAAGCTGATCAGGGTAATCACCGCCCCGTTATGGGAGAGAAATCCCAAAATATCTATTGCAGTTCCATGTCCTGGGGAAAAGGTTTCCTCTACATTGGAGTTTTGGCTCCGGTTTCTTAGACCTATGTAGACTGGATTGAATAAAAGCCATGTTATCAAGCCGGATAAGAGCGTCTGGAGAAGTCTTGCCATGAAGAAGGGCCTGAACCGTATATCTGTTTCAGCGAGGATGCTTGCTACTTGTGCTTGAATACTGAACCCGCTAAAAGCCAATAAAGAGCTGGTGATGATTGCCTGCTGCATGAGAGTGGTATTTTCAACCTGGCTGGTCAGCTGACTTCCTAACGTCATTTCGAAAAGTCCAGTGATGAATGGAATGCTTAAGGATTGCGATAAGCTTAGAAAGCTAAACACGCTTGAAAACAAACCTGCCACAAATGCGGTAATATGTAAAAGGAATAAAACTTTGTTAATGACTGAGAAGATAATGATGAATCCGCCAATCATCAAGAGAGTATGAACAGATGAGCTGACGGCTTCTCCGAGTATTTTTCCGAAAGGCCGCGTGTCCTTTAAGCGAGTGCGGTGCATGATTTTAAAAGCCTCTAAAACAGAAAAAGGCTTGTTTTGCCCTTGTTCTTCAAGCTGCTTCTTTTCTTCCTTGCGGCCATAGAATCTCATTACCAGACCAACGCCGATATTACTGGCATAATGAGAGAGAGCAAGCAGGATTCCGAGCTCCGGGTTTAAGAAAAAACCAACAGACACAGCCCCGAAAATAAATAATGGATTGGAAGAGCTGGTAAATGAAACTAAGCGCTCTGCCTCTACTCTTGTCAGCTGGCCATCCTGTCTTAGGCGAACGGTGAGTTTGGCACCAGATGGATTACCGGAAGCGAGCCCCATCGCCCAGACAAATCCGCCGGCACCAGGCACCTTAAATAGCGGCCGCATAAAGGGTTCCAAAAAGACACCGAGAAATTTCACTACGCCAAAAGCAATCAGCATTTCAGATATGATCAGGAATGGCAATAAGGAAGGAAAGACAATTTCCAGCCAAATATCCAGCCCTCGTACAGAGGCCTCAAATGATTCCTCGGGCATGATAATAAGAGCAGCGGCCATTAATACGGCCGCACTAGCCAGGCTGATGGATTTGAAAATCGATTTATTCAATATAGATCCCTTCCCTTATCTGGTTTAACCTTACTGAACGAGGTGCTACAATAAGATGGAGATACCCTTTGGTCATGAAGGTGAGGGTTTGTCCCCTATACTTGAAAATATGCTGATGTAACGTACTTTTAGAACTAAGGATACTACTTTAGGATGAAGGGAAGACAGTAAAATGAGAGATCCTAAAATTGGGCTTGCTCTCGGTTCTGGAGGGGCAAGAGGATTTGCGCATATCGGCTTGCTGAAGGAGCTGGATAAAGAGGGAATAAAAGTGGATTGTATTGCAGGAAGCAGTATGGGGGCACTAATGGGCAGCTTTTATGCGAGCGGAAGTGACCTGGAATTATTAGAGAAGGTATCCTTGCAGTTCAAGCGAAAGTATTTTCTTGATTGGACCGTCCCGAAGATGGGCTTTGTGGCAGGGAAGAAAATAGAGGAATACATAAGATTGTTTACGAAAAATAAAAAGCTTGAAGATCTCTCCATTCCGCTCGCTGTCATTGCGACTGATATTGAGCGGGGAGAAAAGGTGATATTTAAGGATGGACCAGTTTATGAAGCTGTACGCGCAAGCATTGCAGTGCCGGGAATATTCGTACCCAAGCGGATTGGAGGGAGGCTGCTTGTTGATGGCGGCGTAATAGACAGGGTACCTGTATCAGTCGTACGAGAGATGGGGGCTGATATTGTCATTGCCTGTGATGTATCGAGTTCACATGAGGAATCAAAGGTCGAATCCATCTATGATGTAATTATGAAGAGCTTGGATATTCTCCAGATGGAAGTGGTAAAGGCAAGAGGAATCACGGCGGATGTGACCCTCGACCCGGCGGTAAAAATGTATAATTCAATGGCTTTTACCAATATTCCAGAAATCATTGAGGCGGGAGAAGAAGAGGCAAGGAAGAGGATGCCAGAGATTAAAGACGTGATAGAGCGATGGAAGGAGCATGAATAATTGAACAAGAAACACTTTTCGGGGAAGATATGGATTTTCATGTTGGCAATCATGGTGATTGCGGCTTTTTATAAACTACCTTATTATGTTTCGGCACCCGGATCTGCCGAAGTAATCAGTGATTATGTTACTGTTGAGGACGGGCAGGAGACTAAAGGGGAGTTCATGTTTACGACCGTTCGGATGGGCCGGGCGAATATTTATTCTTACCTGTGGGCAAAAGTGGCTGATTATCACAAAATCTATCAGCTAAATGAGGTCAGGAGTGAGGATGAGACTGATGAAGAGTACTCTGTTCGGCAATTGAAGCTGATGGACGAAAGCCAAAACACGGCCATTCTTAACGCTTATAGGAAAGCAGGCTATGAAGCCACGGTTATGATGGATGGGATATACATATTACATGTCGGTGAGGATACACCGGCTGAGGGGAATTTAAAAGCGGGAGACCGTATTTTAGAGGTTGATGGAAAAGCGATTACGTCGCAGAAATTCTTCGTTAATCATGTCTCAAGCAAGAAAGCGGGGGATAAGGTGAACTTGAAGGTGGAACGAGAGGATGAAACTCTAGAGAAAACCATCACCCTTAAGCGTCTGAAGGAAACGGGCAATATTGGGATAGGAATCACACTCGTAGAGGACCGCACCGTGAAAACAGAACCTGAGGTTGAGTTCAATACTGAAACAATTGGAGGACCTTCAGCAGGCCTCATGTTCAGCCTCGAGATTTACAACCAATTAACTGATATTGACTATACAGCTGGCAAAAAAATCGCCGGCACTGGCACGATTGCGGAAGATGGAACAGTAGGACCAATCGGGGGCATTGATCAGAAAATCGTTGCCGCTGATGAAGAGGGAGCTGAGATTTTCTTTGCTCCGAATGAAGAAGGAGCTAAAGACTCTGATTATCAAATAGCTGTCAAAACAGCAAAAGAAATTGGCTCTGATATGACAATCGTCCCAGTAGATACTTTTGACGATGCGGTGGGATATTTGGAGAAAATGATTCAGTAAAGAGGAAAGGCAATGGGCATCACCCATTGCCTTTTCGCTATATTAAATAATGACTGGCGGCTGATACTCCCTTTTTTGTACCTTTTGCCACATCTCAGCAGGAAGGATGGAGGCGTGTACATTTGCGGCACGCTGTTCAATACTCAGGATTGGGTCATTCGCAGCAGCAGGCCGGGTTAAGAGAAGATGCCCTTTTTCTTTTTTTAGCGACTGCATATATTCACGTCCCTTTTGGGAGAAGCCAAGCACACGAATATAGGTTGGCTTGAGTGTATGCGGGATGTCGTCATTGGTGATGTTCATGAGCAAGTAGGTAAGGAGGCGCTGCAGCCTCGTCCATGTATATCTCTTCGTTTTTACTTTTTGCATGAATTCAAGAAAGGTAGCTGATGTTTGTGCGGCTGTAACGAGCCGATTTTCAAGCCCTTCTTTCATTTCATATATGTCTTTCAGGGCGCTTGGCGAGGTAGTCAATAGTTTCAGCTTTACATAAGGCCAATACAAATCCCATGTGTGCCAAAGTCTCATCTCTTCTTGATAATCCCGCAAGACATCATATGAGGCACCAGGGAGGAAGCGAGCGACATCTTTAAGGCTTCCATCTGCCGTTATTTCCTTTCTTATGGCAGTCGCACTGGCGATGGAATCCTTCGGCAGTGCTGCATCATGATAACCGGAGCCGGTCCGCTGTATGGTTATGGGTTTGATGGAAAGCTTGTTTTTTAAGATGGCAGATACATAATGGAAGCCGAGTATATTATTGGGCTGGTCTAGGGTCAGCATATCTGGATAGTTTTTTTTGAGTTCTGCATAGGCAAGAGCCATTGCCTTAGGATAACTATGCCCCGCATTCATGAAGGTCTTTGCCTGCTGATCAATAAGGTCAGCATGCTCAGCTAATAAGGCGTATGTATTCGTGAAAGGCTCAATCTCACCTTTCTCGCTTCCGAAGCATACCCACTCACATTGTAGTTCCTCAAGCAATAGGATGGCTGCTTCAGAGAAGTATTCGGCTTTCTGAACGGCATGGACGAAGGGCAGCTCAACAATTAAGTCTACACCTGCCTTTAAGGCCATCTTTGTCCTCGCCCATTTATTTACGAGGGCAGGCTCGCCTCTTTGGAGGAAATTCCCGCTCATGACCCCAACGGCTATGTCAGCCTTCGTGCGGGCAAGTGATTGGTCGAGGTGATATTGATGGCCATTATGGAATGGATTGTATTCGACAACTAGTCCTGCAGCTTTCAAAGTTGGACCTCCTAACGTGTTCTTTGTGTATTAATAGTATATGACGGGTTGCTTGGTTGCAAACGGTCGGATTACTTTAGGAAATTCCCTTGTTTTCAAAACACGCATCTTCGGGTAAAATAACAGGACAAGCGCTTAAAATATGGATAAGGGTATCACTTATGGCTGTAAAGAAAAAACATTGACAAATGAGTTTACCAAAGCTATAATTACCTTTGTTGCCTAGAGGTGATAGGATTTGAAATGGACAATTCCGCAACTACAAAAATTCCGCGATAATGGATTTACAATTGATGAAACGGCTGATATGTCGGAGTTAACAAAGATTGACCCGCAAATACGCCGTATTTCACCAATACGAGTATTTGGCAAAGCTGATCTTGGCTCTAACCGTGTAACTTTTCATGTGAAAATATCAGGTACACTGACATTGCCTTGCTCAAGAACTTTAGTTGATGTCCCCTTTCCGATTGATGTACAAACGACAGAAACTTTTCTGTTCAATCGATTGGATGGTATGGAGGATGAAGACGGTGAGTTCCATTTAGCTGAAGGTGATGTAGTGGATTTGACACCGGTCATTAAAGAGATTATCCTGACGGAAATTCCGATGCAGATTTTCTGTGATACAGATAACCCTGCTAATGGGGCTCCGCAATCTGGTGATGATTGGGAAGTAATCTCTGAAGATCAGCAAGTCAAAAAGGTGGATCCAAGACTTGCGAAGTTAGCTCAGCTTTTTGACAAACAGGATGATCATGACAAAGACAAATGAAAGACTACATAAGTCTTCCATAGAACCATCGTTTTTTAAGGAGGTGTAAAACATGGCTGTACCTTTTAGAAGAACTTCTAAAACAAGAAAGAGATTGCGTCGTACGCATTTCAAACTTCAAGTCCCTGGTATGGTTGAATGCCCAAACTGCGGTGAAATGAAATTGGCTCACCGTATCTGTAAAGCATGTGGAACATACAAAGGAAAAGAAGTTGTAAATAAATAATCAACTCGAGAAAACACAGGGAGACCTGTGTTTTTTTGTTGTTGTGAATATGACGAGAGGACAATGGGGGGAGAAGTTTTGAGTGTGATTAAGTATGAACGATTGGGAGAATGCTTATTCGTGACATTGCACAGACCTGAGGTGCGCAATGCGGTTAATTTCGAAATGATGGATCAATTAGCCGAGGCGATTAGCTTGGCAGGTAAGGATAGGGCAATCAAAGCATTGATTTTGACTGGCAGTGGTGAAGAGGCTTTTTGTTCGGGCGGAGATTTAGGGGAATTTCATCGGCTGCATACATATGAAGAGGCCCGGTATATGCTCTTAAAGATGTCTAAGGTTTTAGTCCAGCTTGCTTTTCTTCCTAAGCCGTCTTTTTGTTTCATTAATGGAGCGGCGGTTGGCGGTGGGATGGAGCTGGCTGCAGCCTGTGATTTCCGCTTTGCTAAAGAGGATGCCCGGCTTGGGTTCATCCAAGTCCGCCAGGCAATCACAACAGGCTGGGGAGGGGGAAGTCTTCTGCTTGAAAAGCTTGATTCTCAAAAGGCACTGGAGTGGCTGATGTGCGGACGGTTTATTACGGTTGGGGAGGCAGTTCAATCCCGGTTCATTCAAGCTGCCTATAAGTCCGTAACGAAGGAAGAAATATTAGAGATGGTCAATCCATATATAAAAAACGCTCCTGAAGCGGTCATGGCATATAAAGAGATGCTGATTCGCAAGTGGAAGAGCTCTGGACTTCCGGATAGAATGGAACTGGAAGTTGACCGCTGTGCAGTGTTATGGGAAAAACCGGCCCATTTGGAGGCAGTCAGCAGATTTCTGGCTAAATAAGAAAATCCTCATTTGATAGAATCTTTGTGCATTCTATCTTTCCTACCAACAGCATAAGTATGGATATATAACCATGCAATGGATGGGAGGAAAATAGATGTCAGGATCGAGGCAGGATGGGTGGACAGAGGATGAGGATGCATATTTAGCGGAAGTGGTACTGAGACATATCAAGGAAGGAAGCACACAGCTGAAAGCCTTTGAGGAAGTCGGCAAGGGTGTCACCAGAACAGCGGCAGCTTGCGGGTTTAGGTGGAATTCATTCGTGCGGAAGCAATTTAAGCAGGAGATAGAAGCGGCGAAGAAAACGCGAAAAGAAATGAAAAAAGGAGGCCCGAAAGAGGACCGCTCTGTTGTGCCTCACTCTGATGCGGGGAAGGCTGAAGCAGATGAAGGGAAGGATCTTTCGCTGCATGAGGTGATTGCTTACTTAGCAGAGCTAGCGGGAATGCTTGAGGAATACTCGATTGATTCCTATAAAGAGCTGCAAAGGGCACATGAAATGCTGAAGAAGCATGCTGATGTTCTGATGGAGGAAAAGAAGAAGCTTGAGGAGCAGTACAAAATGATTGAGTCAGAGTATTACGGTCTATTGGAAGTGCTTGAGAAGGCCAGGAAGTTCTCAGTGGGAAAATAAAAAAAAGCACATGCCGGGGTGCCGCTTCCCAAAAGTTAGAGGAAAACTAACTTTTGGCGGTCACTGCTTGTATGTGCTTTTTTGTATGAATGGCTTACCGATGTTAAAGCCATTTGTTTTATTTTTCTAAGAGGCTAACGCCCTCTGGCCTCCAGATAAGCGGGTTCTCTCCCAGGTCTCTTTCCACATCATAAGACACGGATTCGAAGCCCTGTTTTTCCCAGAAGGTTCTGGAGTGTACTCTTGGATTTGTCTTAATCGGAAGACCGAAAGATTTAGCGAAATCGACGAGCATGGTCCCATATCCCTTGCCTTGGTAATCTGGAAGCACTTCCAATTTCCATATCTCGTAATATTCGTGCGGGGGGTTAAAATATTTATCAAAGCGTGCTTCAATCTTATAAAGGCTCATCCGGGCTACCAGCTTATCTCCGTAATAAATGCCGTAAAAAGGTGACTCGCTATCATCCTCAATAAGGTTTGCCTGCAGATCCTCAAGCATAGATAGCTCCTGCAGTCCATATTCCTTAAATTTCTTGAATTCCTCTAAAGTACGATAATTCACTAGTAATCTTTCAACTTTTACACTCATGCCATGTCCTCCCCTTGTTTGTATATCCATCTTCTATGTATTCATTATATATAAAATAATGGAAAATTCATATTGTTTAGTCGAATGGATAATTCCTGTCATCAACGTTCATTGGCTATCTTTCCATGAAAGAAAGGTTTTGCTACAATTATGACAAAAGGGCTGATGGAGGTATATATGAAGGTTGGCATTATAGGAGGAGGATCCATCGGCTTGCTTTTGGCCGGAAGATTAGGGAAAAAACATGAGGTTACTTTATTTACAAGAACAAAGAGCCAAGCCGATCAAATAAACTGCGCCGGAGGAATTGAGATCAAAGGCATTCATCCGGTCTTTACAGAATGTAAGGCAGAGATGCTTGCTCACTCAAAAGCGATTGCAACACAGGAGCTGCTGATTGTTACGGTGAAGCAAGGTGCAATTGAAGAAATCCTTCCATATATTCAAAGTGTGAGGTCACCGCTTCTCTTCTTGCAAAATGGCATGAGTCATTTGAAGAAATTAGATTGTTTACATAGCGTTTCTGTATATGTTGGAATAACGGAGCATGGCGCACTTCGTGATAACGAGACAACGACGATTCATACGGGTATGGGTATCATACGAGCCGGTTTGTACAGGGGGGAAAGACAGGTAGCTCTTTTGGAACAGCAGGATGCCGACTTTCCTATTGAAGAAGTGAATGATATTTACCCGAGGCTAATCGAAAAATTAATCGTAAACGCCTGCATTAATCCGTTGACAGCCGTACTCGGTGTAAAGAACGGGGAGCTGATTGCCAATTCTTATTTCCGGCAAATCCTTAAGCAATTGTGCGAGCAGGTATGCTATGGTCTTGGTATCGATAAGGAGCAGTATCTGAAATATCAAGAAAAGGTATTCCTAATTTGTGAACGAACAGCGGACAACAAATCATCCATGCTTCGTGATATCGAAATGCAGAGAAAAACAGAAATCGAGGCCATTCTTGGGTACTGTCTTGAGGAAGCGAATGAGCGTATACAAAAGATGGGTTTAGTCTCAGCGCTATACGCCATGATAAGAGGCCTAGAAGAGAGCGGGGGTAAGTGAGTGGAAACTATATTTGCAGGTCTTATTGCGGCATTTATTATTGTGCCGGCATTGGTTTATATCATAAGCTACACTATTGCTAAATCAGCGTTTGGGAATAACCGTAAAGCTGCGAAGCTTTCCGTTGATGTGACAACATTTTTCCTCATATTGGCGGTTCATTTTGCTGTACAGGCAATGCTTGGCGAGTCGTATATTTGGTTGATTCTCATTATTTTGGCATTGACAGCATCAATCGTTTTGATCGTGCAATATAAAGCGAAAGAAGAAGTGGACTTCCGTCGTTTTATAAAAGGTTTTTGGAGAATGACCTTCTTGCTTTTCGGAGCAGCTTACTTTATTCTTTGTCTGGCTGGAATTACAGGGAGGGTCATTAGAATATTCATATAGACCCAAGTCGCCGTGGGTGGAATCTGCTCTTGCTGGAATCCATCCGGCTTTTTATTTTGTTGACAAAGAACTAGAGCTGGTAATTGTTTGTATGGGTTATTATAGACTGCCAATAAAGAATCACTTTTGCCTCGAGCGAGGAAGTTCCCGCTTACATTGAAGGGAGCTGTACTATTTTGTTAAGCAAGTGATTTCGTGGTTTTATTTGTAAATGCTATACTGAATGATAATATGAAATTGTTTAAAAGGAGACAGCCTTGATGGATTACATAAAAATGAATCTGCCAGCGTTAAATCGCTTTGCTACAGATTATATAAATGGCGTATTGAAGAAGGGAGATTTTTTTCAATATGACTGGCAGGACGAAGGGGATATTCTCAAACGAGCTGAGTGGCTTGATTCAAAAATGTTCCCGCGTGATGAAGCTGCGTCCTATATTGAAGGCTTTATGGGGAAATTCGGGATATCGGAACGTTCGAAGGAGAATATTGAGGCATTAAGGAAAGATGCCCTCGTTATAATTGGAGGACAGCAGGCTGGTTTGCTGACAGGACCGCTCTACTCTATTCATAAAATCATTTCAATTATAAAATTGGCAAAAGAGCAAAGTGAAAAATTAAAAAAACCGGTCATTCCCGTCTTTTGGATCGCAGGAGAGGACCATGATTACAATGAGGTTAATCATGTGTATCTGGAATCAGAGAGCTCCATGCAGAAAATGACCTACCCTGGGCCGCCAACCGGAAAGCGAATGGTATCTGATATTAAGCTGGACAAGGATATGGCATTGGAATGGGCAGAGGCTGTGTTTGCTGAGCTTGGTGAAACCGAGAGGACTAATTTGCTAATGGACTGGGTTGATCATGCTATTGAACGCTCAGAGACATTTACAGAATTCTTTGCCTGTTTAATTAATGATTTGTTTAATGATACGGGTCTGCTGCTTGTCGATTCAGGAGATCCGCATTTCAGGAAGCTGGCCGCTCCTTATTATTATCAAATCGCTTTTGAGGGAAAAGGCATCAGCACCGAAGTTCTGAACCAGCAAGCCGTTCTTCGGGAATCGGGCTATAAGCCAATTATTGATATTAATGAAGAATGCTGTAACCTCTTTTATTATGAACCCACAACCCAAAATCGGGTTTTGCTGGAGAGAAAGCCTGGTACGGATCACTATGAGGGTAAGGGGTCAAATATCACCTTTACGGAAGCTGAATTGGATCGCCTTCTTTCTAAAACGCCTGAGAGCTTCAGTACGAATGTTGTAACTAGACCGCTGATTCAAGAAAAGCTATTCCCTGTGCTTGGTTTTATCGGAGGTCCGGGGGAGATTGCTTACTGGAGTGAAATTATGCCGGTCTTCCGTATGCTTGGAGAACAGATGCCGCCGTTATGGCCACGGTTATCCTTTACTTTGGTTGAAGGTGCTGTTAACAGATTGTTGCATGAATTAGATTTATCGATTGAGGAGGTTCTCCGTAAAGGCTGCTCAGCGCAGAAGGAGTCTTATCTGGAGAAACTTCATAAAAATGTACCAAACACTTATTCTGATATAATAAAATCACTAGAAAACGACCATATGAAGTGGCAGAACGATGTCGTTCATCTTGATGAGGGACTGAAACCTCTCTTCGAAAAAAACCGTCAGATTTTAGTGGATCAACTGCTGTTTATGCAGAAAAAGATAGAAGAACATCAAGCAAGAAAGAATGCTGATACTATAGGTAAATATGACCGTGTCGAAAATAGCTTGCATCCTGTCGGCGGATTGCAGGAGAGGATTTGGAATCCATTCTACTTCCTCAATCATTATGGATCTTCATGGATTGATGACCTTTTGGAAGAGGATTTAGCATTTGATGGATCTCACTATGTTATATATTTGTAAGTAGTACGAAAGACCCTCCTTTTAAGGAGGGTCTTTTTTGTGTGCAGCTAAAAAAAAGGGCGGCAATAGACTTGGTGAAATTAGGTGTAATCTTACAAGTTGAGTTGGAAAACACACACAACGGAGGATTGAATTGGCAGTTTGTAATAAATGCAGTGATATTTTATTCAAATATTAAAGATTTTTTAGTGAAATGGTGGTTAAAAGTGGAGGGATGTGGTACATTAAGGGGGAGAAGTGGGGTGAAGGACATGTTTTTGGGCGAATACCATCATTCTATTGATAATAAGGGCCGAATCATTATTCCCTCTAAATTCCGAGAGGCTTTAGGGGAGTCGTTTGTCATTACGCGCGGTCTTGATCAATGTTTGTTTGGATATCCCCGGAATGAATGGTCCGAGCTGGAAGAAAAGCTCAAAGGTCTCCCGCTTACGAAAAAGGATGCTAGGGCATTCACTCGGTTCTTCTTCTCCGGTGCTACAGAATGTGAGATTGATAAGCAAGGACGTGTGAATATTCCAAGCACTCTTTTAAACTATGGGAAATTGGAAAAAGAATGCGTAGTACTAGGTGTATCAAACCGGATAGAAATTTGGAGCAAGCCAATTTGGGAAGAGTATTTTGCAGAATCAGAAGATTCTTTCTCAGAGATTGCTGAAAACATGATTGGTTTTGATATTTAATGCGCATACTTCCTTTCAGGAAGGTGAAGAATGATATGTTTAATCATACTACTGTATTATTACATGAAGCTGTCAATGGACTAAATATAAAACCTGATGGGATTTATGTGGATTGTACCCTTGGTGGGGCCGGCCACAGCGAATTGATTGCAAAGGCTTTATCTGAAAAGGGCAGATTGATTGCTTTTGACCAAGATATAACAGCTCTAGAGAATGCAAAGAAGAAGCTTTCAGCCTATATGGATCGAGTTACTTTGGTAAATAGCAATTTTGTCCACTTTGACGAAAAGCTGAAAGAACTGGGAATTGAGAAGATTGATGGGATTCTTTATGACTTGGGAGTATCCTCCCCTCAGTTTGACACGCCAGAAAGAGGGTTCAGCTATAATTATGACGCACCGCTGGATATGAGGATGGACCAATCAGCACCCTTGAGTGCCTATCATGTCGTGAATGAATGGTCCTTTGAAGAACTAGTGAAGATATTTTTTAAATACGGGGAAGAAAAGTTCTCCAAACAAATTGCCAGAAAGATTGAGCAGGCAAGGGAAACGAAGCCTATTGAAACGACATTTGAGCTCGTCGATCTCATTAAAGAAGGCATACCGGCTCCAGCCCGCCGCAAAGGCGGTCATCCTGCTAAACGAATATTTCAGGCAATTCGCATAGCAGTCAACGATGAATTACGAGTATTCGAGGTTTCTTTAGAAAAAGCCCTTCCTATGCTTAATAAAGGCGGAAGAATTTCTGTGATAACCTTCCATTCACTCGAGGACCGCATCTGCAAGAGTTTTTTTAAGGAGAAATCAGAGTTACCGCCAATGCCGCATGGCTTGCCAGTCATTCCGAAAGAATTTGAGCCTGATCTTAAATTGATTACGAGGAAGCCGATTGTACCGAGTGAGGAAGAATTGGAAGCGAATAAACGTGCCAGATCCGCCAAGCTTAGAGTAGCTGAAAAGATTAAATAGAACAGATAATATTAGGAGGGGATAAACATGAGCAGTTTAGCGAAAAAACTTCAGCAGGAACAAACTAAACATACCGAAGTCAAGACGAAGAAAGTGGTCATACCTAATGGAATTACATTAGGAGAGAAGGTTTTGTACATAAGCTTTGCTTTGTTTATCGCTTTCTTTGCTGTCAAAATTATCTCGACGCAGGCTGACATTTATGCAATCAACCGCGATATTGTATCCGTTGAATCAAAAATAGAGGATCAAACGAAAGCCAATAAAGATTTAACCGACCAAGTGAGCGAATTAAGTACATATGATCGAATCTGGGCAAAGGCTAAAGAGTTAGGTCTTACACTGAAAGATCAAAATGTTAAGGTCGTGGAAAATTGATGAACAATAAAAAGAGTCGTAACAAAGGGGCAGCCTTCTTATTCATTATGTTTGGGCTGTTTTTTTGTGTAGTGTTCGTCCGGTTCCTCATCATCCAATATACCGGGGTCGCCGGCGGAGAGGAACTGGCTGCTAAGGCACAGGATAAATATCAAGTAAGCAGGACTTTAACTGCTGAGCGTGGCTCCATTGTGGACACAAAAGGAGAGGTATTGGCACGTGATACGTCTTCTTATAAATTGATTGCGATTTTAGATGACTCCCTGACAGAGGATGAGGATAACCCGCGCCATGTGGTTGATTCAGAGAAGACAGCTAGAATCCTTGCCGAACATATCAATATGGAGGAAAGTGAAATTCTTGCAAAGCTGCAAAAGAAGAATGTTTACCAAACGGAGTTCGGGTCCGCAGGGCGAGACCTTTCGCATCAGACGAAATTAGCCATTGAAGAGCTAGAGCTTCCTGGGATCACTTTCATTAAGGATACGAAACGTTTCTATCCGAATGGCGTATTCTCCTCTCATGTAATCGGATTTGTAGAAGAGGATGAAAATACCGGTAAAGTAACCGGAGCGCTAGGAGTAGAGAAGATGCTTGATAAGCATTTGCAGGAAGAGGATGGGTCCATAACCTTCCAGGGAGACTTATGGCGCAATATTTTGCCAAATAAGCAAACTGAAGTTCAGGAGCCATCAGATGGTGCGACTGTTCAATTGACCCTCGACAGCAAAATTCAAATCTTCCTTGAGGACGCAATGTCACAGGTTAACGATGAGTATAACCCGGTGAAGATGATCGGCATTGTGGCTGACCCAGACACTGGAAAGATACTCGCTATGTCCCAGCGGCCAACCTATGATTTAAATACAAGGAAGGGGCTTGAAAAAACATGGCAGAACCTGGCGGTAGAAGAATCATATGAACCAGGGTCAACGATGAAGGTATTTACGCTTGCAACCGCAATTGAAGAAGGGGTTTGGAACCCGAATGAATTATATAAATCCGGCACGTATAAAATTGATAAATCCACCACTATTGGTGACCATAATGGAAAACGAGGCTGGGGAACGATATCCTATTTAGAGGGTGTGCAGCGCTCATCTAATGTGGCCTTTGCGAAATTAGCGGTAGAGAAGATTGGATCTGATACCCTGCTTGAATATTTGAAGGAATTCGGTTTTGGAAAGAAAACAGGGATTGACCTTCCGCACGAAACGACTGGCCAGTTTGCTTATAAGTGGGAGTCTGAAAAAGTTACGACTGCCTATGGACAGGGAACTACGGTCACGCCTATTCAATTAATCCAGGCTGCAACAGCTATCACAAATGACGGAAAGATGATGAAACCATATGTAGTAGAAAAAATCACTGATTCATCAACTGGAGAAACGATCAAGGAGACCAAGCCCACTATGGTGGCAAAACCGATTTCCAGTGAGACGGCCACTGAGGTCCGAAATATTTTGGAGACGGTTGTCACCTCAGAAAAAGGGACGGGTAAACCGTATAAGATTGATGGTTATGATGTCATTGGGAAGACTGGAACAGCCTCCATTTATTCAAGTGAAAAGGGCAGATATTTAACCGGACACAACAATTATATCTTCTCTTTCCTTGGGGCTGCTCCTAAGGATGATCCGGAAGTGGTTGTTTATATCGCGGTTCAGCAGCCTCAGCTAAAAGGAAATGAATCAGGCTCCGCACCTGTTTCGAAAGTATTCAATAGCGTAATGGAAAACACGCTGAAGTATTTAAATATCGAATCAGAAGAAACTGACACGAAATCATTTGTTGAGGTCCCTGATGTTGTCGGCACAAATATAGAGCTTGCCAAGATGCAGGTTGAGAAAGCTGGCTTAACGCCAATTGTGATTGGTAATGGGACAAAGATTAAAAAGCAATCACCGAGCGGCACATCGGTCATTGAAGGTGAGAGGATTCTTCTGTTAACTGATGGAAAGCTTACTATGCCGGACTTTTCCGGCTGGTCATTGAGGAATGTTATGAAGGCTTCTTCCTTGATGGGGATTGATTTGAATACCTCTGGCTCTGGATATGTCTCAAGTCAAAAGCCTAAGACTGGTACGGTTTTAAAAGAGAATCAATCGATTGTCGTGCAATTTGAGGACCCGGAAACCATTTACGAGAAATCCAAAAAAGATGAAAAAGATGAGGAAAAAGAGGAAGTAGAGGAAGTAGGAGGCTAATTCCACTAGTTCAATAAGATAGTCCTTTTAGAAGGAATCCAGATGCCCAACCCGGCTATGTCTGGATTCCTTTTTTCATGAAATAAGGCCATGCTCATCCGTGATTTCTGTTTGGTTCTAATTCCACTGGTACAAGCATAAAGTGGAAATGTGCTTGTATTGGAGGGATTATTAGTGAGGGCATCAAATCATACGGTCCGAAAGCGATTAATTGCGGCATTATTAATTGGGTTAGCTGTTTTCGTTGTGATTGACCTGCGTCTTGGATATGTACAAATCTATATGGGGAATTTCTTGACGGAGCTTGCAAAGGATTCGTGGAGCCGAAATATTCCCTTTGAACCGAAAAGAGGAGAAATCAAGGATCGCAATGGCGTGGTTTATGCCACGAATAAATCGGCTCCGACTGTATATGTCGTGCCGCGGCAGGTGAAGAACCCGGGTGAAACGGCGACGGAGCTGGCAAGTGCCTTAAATATGAAATCGGACAAGGCTTATAAGCTCATTACCGCGAATACTTCAATCGTTAAGATTCCCGAAGGAAGAAAAATCAGTCATAGTAAAGCAAAGGAAATTCGTAATCTGGATTTGCCTGGTGTTTATATCGCAGAAGATTCCATTCGGTATTATCCGCATGGCTCGGCACTTTCTCACGTTCTCGGCTTTGCGGGTATCGATAATCAGGGTCTGATGGGCCTGGAGCTTGCTTATGACGAAGAGCTTAAGGGGAACAAAGGCTATGTGAAGTTTTATGCAGATGCGAAGGGTAAGCGGATGGAGAATATGGCTGATGATTACAAGTCTCCGCTGAATGGATATGATTTAACGCTTACCGTGGATAACCGCATCCAGACCATTATTGAACGGGAAATGGATATCGCCCAGGAAACGTATAATCCTGATGGAATGGTTGGTATTGCCGTAAATCCAAATACTGGAGAGATAATGGCGATGTCGAGCCGGCCAACATTTAATCCGACCAATTTCCGCAATGTTGCACCGGAAATTTATAATCGCAACCTGCCCGTATGGAGTACATATGAGCCGGGCTCCACCTTTAAAATCATTACACTGGCTGCTGCTCTTGAAGAGGAGAAAGTAGATTTAAAGAATGACCGGTTTTATGATGCGGGTTATGTAAAGGTGGGGGGAGCAAATCTTAGGTGCTGGAAAAGAGGAGGTCATGGGTCAGAGAGCTTCCTTGAAGTCGTGCAGAATTCGTGCAACCCAGGCTTTGTGGAACTAGGAGAGAGGCTCGGCAAGGAGAAGCTGTTTGATTATATTCATGATTTTGGTTTTGGAGAGAAAACAGGGATAGACCTCCAGGGTGAGGGGAGAGGAATCCTATTTAATGTGGATAGGGTTGGTCCGGTTGAGCAGGCAACGACGGCATTTGGTCAAGGGGTTTCCGTTACGCCGATTCAGCAGGTGATGGCGGTATCTGCAGCGGTCAATGGTGGGACATTATATACACCTTTTATCGCAAAGGAAATAAAGGATCCCGTAACAGGGGAAACAATCATGAAAAAGACTCCTAAGCCAAAGCGAAAGGTTATCTCTAAGGAAACATCGAAGGAAATAAGAGAGGCTCTAGAGACGGTGGTTGCCAAAGGGTCCGGAAAAGGCGCGTTCGTGGACGGATATAGAGTAGGCGGGAAAACGGGAACAGCCCAGAAGGCACAAAATGGCCGTTATTTAGAAAATA
Organism: Pradoshia eiseniae; assembly: GCF_002946355.1. Taxonomy (NCBI): domain Bacteria; kingdom Bacillati; phylum Bacillota; class Bacilli; order Caryophanales; family Bacillaceae; genus Pradoshia; species Pradoshia eiseniae. Next base: position 36,205 of record NZ_PKOZ01000006.1, on the reverse strand, counting down.
ATTTCATCGTCTCCTTTATTGGATTCGCTCCGGCAGATGACCCTCAGATTGTTGTTTATATCGCGATTGATAATCCAAAAGGAACCGTCCAATTCGGTGGGGTTGTAGCTGCGCCGATTGTGGGCAGAATCATGAAGGATAGCTTGCCGGCATTGGGTATTAAGCCGAGGGAAGGGCAGGTTGAAAAGAAAAAAACCTATTTAGACCCTGTGGAGGAGGAGGTTCCTGACTTAGTTGGACTTACTTTAAGAGATCTGAGCGAGCAATACTCCAGGTTTAAAATTGCCGCTTCCGGGAAAGGAAACCGGATAGTACAGCAGTCGCCAAAAGCAGGTGTGAAATTGAAGGAAGGATCAACTATCCGCATCTATCTTGATGAAGATAATTGACCTTATGCTATATTGCAAGAAAGCATGGCGGCTGATTCGGTCAGCTGCCTTTTTGACATTTTTTTATAGATTGAATACATACTTTCTTATTTCTAATACCCTTAATTTACGATACAATAAGGAAGATTGCTTTTAAAAGAAAGGAACCTGTTTTATGAGACTTGATGATTTAATCAGTATAATACCGTTTAAACAAAAACAGGGTGAAGGGAATCCAAGCCTTACATCCATTGAAAATGATCACCGAAAAGTGAATAGTGGCAGTCTGTTTATCTGCATTAAAGGATATACCGTTGATGGGCATGACCTGGCACCGGAAGCCGTTAAGAATGGGGCTGTCGCTATTGTATCCGAGAAACCACTTGATGTGGACGTTCCTGTCGTCATCGTCAAGAGTACGGCAAAGGTTATGGCGCAAGTGGCAGATCAGTTCTATGGTCATCCTACACAAAAGCTCAACTTGATAGGTATTACCGGCACAAACGGCAAGACCACGATTAGCCATCTCATTGAGAAGCTATTTAAGGATATTAATCAAGTGACCGGATTAATCGGTACGATGTATACAAAGATTGGTAATGAAACCTTTGAAACAAAGAATACGACACCTGATAGTCTTACTCTTCAAAAAACATTCCATAGCATGACGGAGAAGGGGGTAGAGACAGCGGTAATGGAGGTCTCCTCACATGCCTTAGAAATGGGCCGTGTCTTTGGATGTGACTATGATATTGCTGTATTCTCAAACTTGACACAGGATCATTTAGATTATCATGGAACTATGGAGAATTATCGTTACGCTAAAGGCTTGCTGTTTGCAAGAATGGGCAATGCCTATAGGGACGGCAAACCGAAATATGCGATTCTAAATGCAGATGATGAGGCATCCATTATGTACGAAAGGGCGACTGCTGCAAATGTCGTTACATACGGGATTCATCAGGCGGCTGACGTAAAGGCTGAAAATATCCGGATTACTGCGCAAGGCTCATCCTTTACCCTTATTACCCCGGCTGAGAAGGTCGAGGTTTCCTTGCCGCTTATCGGCAAGTTCAATATTTATAATTGCCTTGCGGCGATTGCTGTCGGATTGGTATCAAATATTCCGCTTCAGCAAATCATTCAGTCGCTCAAAGAAATCAAGGGTGTTTCAGGGCGGTTTGAACGCGTCTATGGCGGTCAGGATTTCACGGTTCTTGTGGATTATTCCCATACACCGGACAGTCTAGAGAATGCTTTGAAAACTGTTAATGAATTTGCCGAGAAGAAGGTCTATGCCATTGTCGGATGCGGCGGAGACAGAGACAAAACCAAACGTCCGCTCATGGCGCAAGTAGCCTGTGAATACAGCACAAACCCGATTTTCACTTCTGATAATCCACGAAGCGAAGACCCTGAATCCATTTTGGATGATATGACAAACGGTGTGCTTGGGAAAGACTATAAGAGAATCACGGACCGCAGGGAAGCGATTTATGAAGCAATCAAGCAGGCCGAGCCGAAGGATGTCATCCTGATAGCCGGAAAAGGGCATGAGGATTATCAAATCATTGGCAAGGAAGTCATTCACTTTGATGACAGGGAAGTCGCTATGGAAGCAATCAAAGAAAAATTGAATAGTCAGCAGAAAGAAGAGAGGGTTTAAGAAAATGCTTGAACAAGTTTTATTTTTTACGATACTCGTATCATTTTTAATTACGGTTCTGCTCTCTCCAATCTTTATCCCATTTCTTAGAAGGCTCAAATTTGGGCAAAGCATTAGGGAAGAAGGACCAAAATCACACCAGAAGAAAACAGGAACACCTACAATGGGAGGAATCGTATTCCTTTTGGCCATCCTTGTGACGACCTTGGTTATGACAGGGAAATTTACAGAGGTAAGCGAAGAAACCTATTTGCTTTTATTTGTTACAATCGGGTTTGGGCTTCTCGGTTTCTTGGATGATTTCATTAAGATTGCGATGAAGCGTAATCTTGGGTTGACATCTAAGCAGAAGTTTATCGGCCAAGTCGTTATTTCTATCATTTTTTATCTCATTTGCAGGCAAAGTGATTTATCTACTGCAATTGGAATTCCATTCACGGATTATGAGCTCGATTTCGGATGGTTCTATGTGGTCATCGTGATTTTCTGGCTTGTTGGATTTTCCAATGCAGTCAATTTGACTGATGGATTGGATGGACTCGTTTCCGGGACATCCGCTATCGCTTTTGGCGCATTTGCCGTTTTAGCGTGGAACCAGCAAAACTATGAGGTAGCCCTTTTCTGTGTGGCAGTTGTAGGAGCTGTACTGGGCTTTTTAGTATTTAATGCTCACCCAGCGAAGGTCTTCATGGGAGATACAGGCTCCCTTGCTCTTGGGGGTGCCCTTGCGACTGTTGCCATCCTTTTGAAGCTTGAATTATTGCTCGTCATTATTGGCGGCGTATTTGTTATTGAAACATTATCGGTTATTCTGCAGGTAGCTTCCTTTAAAACGACTGGCAAGAGAATCTTTAAGATGAGCCCGCTGCATCACCATTATGAATTAAGCGGCTGGTCTGAGTGGAGGGTTGTCGTCACTTTCTGGTCAGTCGGATTGTTGTTATCAATCCTTGGAATCTATATAGAGGTGTGGTTATAGATGAAGCAAATAAATGACTTTCTTCGGAAAAAAGTATTGGTGTTAGGTTTAGCGAAAAGCGGAGTGAGTGCAGCATCCTTGCTGCACAAGCTTGGCGCGTTTGTTACCGTGAATGACTTCAAGCCCTTTGATGAGAATCCAGAAGCCCAAGGTCTTTTGGAGGAGGGGATAAAAGTGGTCTGCGGCTCCCATCCAATTGAGCTTTTGGATGATGGCTTTGAGCTGGTTGTCAAAAATCCGGGTATTCCCTACACAAATCCGATGATACAAGCGGCACTGGAGAGAAATATCCCAATAATTACAGAAGTAGAACTTGCGTATAAGGTTTCTGAGGCTCCGTTTATCGGAATCACCGGAACAAACGGAAAGACAACGACAACTACTCTCATTTATGAAATGCTAAAAGAAGGCGGGAAAAATCCGCTGATTGCCGGTAATATCGGAACCGTTGCGAGCGGTGTAGCTCAAGAGGCGACAAAGGATCATGTTATCGTCATTGAATTGTCATCCTTCCAATTGATGGGGATCAAGGAATTCCGCCCGCATATTGCCGTTTTCTTAAATCTTTATGATGCTCATTTGGATTATCACGGCACAAAAGAAGAGTATGGAAATGCAAAGGCGCGAATTACAGCCAATCAAACAAATGAGGATTATTTCATCTATAACGCAGGACAAGGAGAGACAACGGCTGCTGCGAAAGGAACCTCTGCCGTTTCAGTTCCATTCAGCACAGATTCCATTCAACGGGATGGGGCATATGCTGAGAATGGGTACATATGCTTCCGCGGAGAACAAATCATGGAAATGGATAAAGTTGTCCTTCCTGGACGTCATAATCTTGAGAACATCTTATCAGCTGTTGCGGCTGTTAAGCTCTATGGCGTTTCCAATGAAGCGATTGAAAAGGTATTAACTACCTTTGGAGGCGTTAAACACCGCACTCAATTTGTCCGTGAGCTGAATGGACGCAGATTCTATAATGATTCGAAAGCAACGAATATCCTTGCGGCAAGTGCAGCTATCTCCTCCTTTGATGGTCCGTTAATTCTGCTTGCGGGAGGGCTAGATCGCGGGAATGGCTTTGATGAGCTTATTCCGCTGCTCCAAAATGTCAAGGCAATGATTGTTTTTGGAGAAACTGCAGACAAACTGACAGAAACAGCGAAAAAAGCAGGAATAGCCATTATTAAACATGTCGATAATGTAGGAGTGGCAGCTCGTGAAGCATACGAGCTCTCAGAGAGCGGGGACACTATTTTGCTTTCTCCTGCATGTGCAAGCTGGGACCAATATAAAACTTTTGAGGTCCGCGGTGACATGTTTATGGATGCTGTGCATAAGTTAAAATAGGGGCTTGTTCCAAAACAGGACGTTATGTTCTGTTTGCGGATGAAGCAAAAGAGACGATTACTCAAGGAATGATCGTCTCTTTTTGTTACTAAGCCGGTTCATCCCTAATTTAGAATGCGTGAGGTGCATGCCAAGTGCCTGCTAAAAAAACAACACCTGATTTTATATTGATTATTGCCATGCTGAGTTTATTGTCAATCGGTCTTATTATGGTGTACAGCGCCAGTGCCATATGGGCCACCTATAAATTTGACGATACCTTTTTCTTTGCAAAGAGGCAGCTGTTATTTGCGGGTGTAGGGATTGTTGCGATGTTTGTCATTATGAATATCGACTATTGGAATTGGCGGAAATGGGCAAAGCCTATTATTATCATTTGTTTCGTGCTGCTTTTAGTGGTACTCATACCAGGTATCGGCACGGTTCGAAATGGGTCGAGGAGCTGGATTGGAGTTGGGGCTTTTTCCATCCAGCCGTCAGAGTTTATGAAGCTGGCGATGATTGTGTTCTTGTCTAAGTTTTTGTCTGAACGCCAGAAATACATAACCTCATTAAAGAATGGGCTTCTTCCATCGCTTGGTCTCGTGTTCATTGCTTTTGCGCTGATTATGCTTCAGCCGGATCTTGGAACGGGTACCGTTATGATTGGGACATGTATTGTGATGATTTTCATCGCAGGTGCCAGAATCAGTCATTTTGCTGGACTGGCGATGATAGGCATAGTTGGCTTTATCGGATTGGTTGCTTCTGCCCCTTACAGGATGAAACGGATAACCTCCTTTCTTGATCCTTGGCAGGATCCGCTTGGGAGCGGATTTCAAATCATCCAGTCACTATATGCGATAGGTCCAGGCGGATTATTTGGGCTTGGACTTGGACAAAGCAGGCAAAAATTCTTTTACCTTCCGGAGCCGCAAACAGATTTTATTTTTGCCATTCTATCTGAAGAGCTTGGATTCATCGGAGGAACACTCGTTATTTTCCTTTTCGCGCTGCTCTTGTGGAGAGGAATCCGGATTGCTCTTGGTGCGCCTGATTTGTTCGGCACTTTTCTTGCGGTTGGAATCATCGTGATGATTGCGATACAGGTCATGATTAATATAGGCGTTGTAACTGGCTTAATGCCGGTAACAGGCATAACACTACCGTTTCTAAGCTATGGTGGGTCTTCTCTTACATTAATGCTGATGGCAGTTGGTGTATTGCTGAACATCAGCCGATATTCAAATTATTAAAGGGGCTCATTAGAAAGTCCCTTTTTTGTAGTATTTTACACATGGAGTTCCAAAAAATTACCGTGGAACAGAGGGGCAGAAAACCCCTTGTTTCATGGTGTAAACGTGATAATATGTAAATGATACTATGTAAACAACGTTTATAGTGTAGTAGAATATGGGTAAACAGTAGAGTTGCTATATTAGCATTGAAAGGTGAATATAAATGAAAATTGTATTAAGCGGCGGTGGGACAGGAGGACATATTTATCCTGCACTTGCCTTGGCTAGAGAAATCAAGAAATTGAATCCAGAAGCAAGCTTTTTATACATAGGCACTGAGAAGGGATTAGAAAGCGATTTGGTAAGAAGGGAAGGGATACCGTTTGAAGCCATAGAGATAACAGGGTTCAAACGGTCCTTAAGTCTTGAAAATGTTAAAACCATCATGAGGTTTTTGACAGGTGTCTCAAAAAGCAAGAAGCTGTTGAAGCAGTTTAAGCCTGATGTGGTGATTGGGACTGGAGGATATGTGTGCGGACCTGTTGTCTATGCTGCATCCCGTTTGAATGTTCCTACCATTATCCATGAACAGAACAGTGTGCCGGGTTTGACCAATAAATTTTTGAGCCGCTATGTGAGTAAGGTCGCGATCAGCTTTGAGGAGTCTGCTCAATTCTTCCCGAAAGAGAAAGTCATCTTGACGGGCAATCCGCGCGGTTCAGAGGTGGTTTCCCATATTGGATCAAGGGCTATAGAATCTCTTGGCATAGATTCGAATAAGCCGGTTGTGCTGATCTTCGGAGGCAGCCGCGGTGCTAAGGCCATTAATGAGGCAGTCTTAAAGAATATAGAAGCATTAAAGGATAAGCCATATCAAGTGATTTATATTACGGGAGAGGTCCACTATCAATCTGTGAAGGATGAATTGGATCTGGTAGGTACACCGCCGAATATTATTGTGAAGCCATTCATCCACAATATGCCGGAAATATTGCCTGCAGTTGATTTAGTAGTCTCAAGAGCCGGTGCAACCACCATAGCAGAGCTGACGGCCCTTGGCATTGCAAGCATCCTGATTCCAAGTCCATATGTAACGAATAATCATCAAGAGAAAAATGCACAGGCACTAGTCGCTGACGGTGCGGCCATGATGATTAAAGAAAGTGATTTAAATGGAAACACCTTATTGAAAACGATTGATGACATCATGCTAGATGGCGAAAAGAACAAAATGATGAAAGAGGCGGCTAAGCGAAAAGGCATGCCTGATTCAGCTCGGAGGATGTTCCAGATCATAAAAGACTTGAAGCGATAAAAACAATGCCAGAAATTGATGAGGATGGGACAGGGAAAAGGTTGGATGTAAAGCGTTCCGTACTGGTATGCTGCATTCATCCTTTTCTTTTCTGCTTATTGGAGTGATAAATGCCACAAAGAAATATTTTTGCTTGGCGGGCAGAGGCTGATAAAGTCTTCGTCCACATCTCGTTATCAATTAATCATTCTATTGAAAAAAAATAAAAAAATACAAGCTGCGATGTGTTATAATTTTCTCATAATTAGGCATATTTTGTGTCTGACTATGGTCTTTTGAACAGGATTGACAAAAATTTGAAATCAGCGCAGGACTGAATAGACTTTCGCTTCATTAGACTGCTGCAAAAGGACAGATAATAACCATAAACCACTATGCCTCATTTAGAGGGAATAATGGTAACTTCATAAAAATAAATAGACCAACCATGGGTGTACAATTTCATCAGTGCTATTGTTGCCGCTTGGATTCTTAAGTGTTTCAGCAAACATTTTGGGTTATTGCTTCTTTATGCTGAGCAGGATTTAACACGTGGTGAATTAGAGGTGTATGGGTTGGAAAAAAATATTGTATCCATAGAAGATAGGATTCCGAAATTAAAGCAAATGCGGAAAAAGAAAGCAAACAGGAGATTGATTGGATTGCTGACGATTTTCTTTTTGCTGATTTTCAGCATTATTTATTTTCAGTCTCCGATAAGCAAAATTCAGGCAATAAAGGTTGAAGGAAATTCATATTTGACCGATAAGGAGATTATCCAAGCAAGCGGCATTCAGCTCGAGGAAAATTTCTGGGAAGTTAAAAAGGATCAAGCAACCTCAGCAATTAAAAAAGAAAAGGAAGTGAGCTCGGCTAAAATATCGAGGCAGCTTCCAAATACGATAGTTATTACAGTAGATGAATATGAATACACGGCCTATGTACAGGAAGGCAAAAACTATTATCCTGTCTTGGCGAACGGCACGATTTTAAAAAAGAAATTAAGAGTGATACCTGATTCAGGTCCTTTGCTAGTTTCCTTCAAGGAAGGAAAAGCACTTCAGACAGTTATAGAGCAATTGGACAATCTTTCACCGGAAATTATGAATTCTATCTCAGAGATTCATTTTAATCCAAGTGAATCCTCGCCCTATAAGATTACTTTATATATGAATGACGGCTATGAAGTGACAGCGAGCGGGGAAACGCTGGCCAAAAAAATGGCTCATTATCCTGCCATTGTCAGTCAGCTGAGTGAAGAGGATAAAGGTGTCATTGATTTAGAGGTAGGCTCTTATTTTAGGGCATATGAAACCGATACAGAAGAAGAGGGAGCATCTGAAGAACAAGAATAGGAAGATGAACTCCGTATTGCTCTTAAATAAAGATGGGTAAAAAGTATTAGTTGTAAAGTCCTTTTTATGACATTTAAGACGAGTTAAACTCCATTTTGTCAATGGGAAATCATCAAAATGAAAAAAAAGTAACAAAATTAAATAATATTTAATAAAGTTTCTTTTGTAATATCATTTTTCGCTATAAATATGGCTTTTCTAGGCGTGCATCTTAGTGTAGACTTGTATTTAACAAGGCGATTTTCAGCATAAGGGAATTACTTTTGTGAAATAATGCAAAATGAACCGAAATACCTTGTAAATTGCAAGTAAATGCCAAAAGGAAAACAGGAATTCATAAACTTTTGGCGAATAGTATTTTATAGACAAAAAACATGACATATAGGCTATGTTAGCTTTCACTGCTGCTACGATTAGCAATTCGAGGCGAATGAAAACAGAACGTATGCTAAGTGAGCATGGCTGTTCTGCCTGAGTATGGCTGAGAGGGCGGCAAAAGGCTGGCATAAACCTTGATAATAAATAGAGATTGCTATATTAAAGGAGGTGCCAAAGGGTGCACAACAATGAATATTATGTTAGCTTGGACATCGGTACATCCACTGTGAAAGTGATTATAGGAGAGATGGAAAACAACTCCTTAAACATTATCGGCGTGGGAAATGTTGCATCTGAAGGCTTGAAAAAAGGACAAATCGTTGACATAGATGAAACTGTCAAGTCGATTAGAAAAGCGGTAGAGCAGGCTGAAAGAATGGTAGGAATGAAAATACAGCGCGTAATCGTAGGCATAAGCGCCAACCATGTACGTTTACAGCCGTGCCACGGTGTCGTTGCGGTATCAAATGAAAACAGGGAAATCACAGAGGCGGACAAGCTGCGTGTGAAGGATCAGGCTGAACTCGTGACTATCCCATCCGACAGAGAGATTATTGATTGTATTCCAGTGAGCTATAAAGTAGATGAAATAGAAGACATAAGCGATCCAAAAGGTATGACCGGTGTTCGACTAGAAATGAAGGGTGTTCTGATTACCGGCCTAAGAACCATTTTACATAATACTTTGCGCGCGGTAGAACGGGCAGGTTTAGAGATAACTGATATTGCTTTGCAGCCTATGGCGGCGGGATCACTCGTATTATCCAAGGATGAAAGAAATTTGGGAATTGCCCTTGTGGATATAGGCGGAGGATCAACTTCAGTTGCTGTGTTTGAGGATGGAGAACTGAAGGGAGCTTCCGTTATTCCGCTTGGAGGCGATGCGATTACGAAGGATATCAGCATCGTTTTAAAGACACCTACTGAGGAATCAGAGAAAATCAAAATTCGATATGGACATGCGTTCATTGACGATGATGCCGAGGAAGAGATGTTTACGATTCCTGTTATCGGCACTGACAAAATGCAGAAGTGTAATCAATTCGTCATTTCTGATATTATGGAGGCAAGACTCAGCGAAATCTTTGAAATGGTAGAAGATGAGATTGCCAGAATGGGTGTTAAAGAGCTCTTAGGCGGCTATGTTTTGACTGGCGGTGTCGTCAAAACGCCAGGTATACTTGATTTGGCACAGCATGTTTTCCAAAATCGTGTCAGAGGGGCAGAACCTAATTATATCGGGGTAAGAGAGCCGCAATATACAACTTCTGTTGGGCTTATTACATATGCTTGCAGAAAAGCAAGATCTCAAGGTCTTCAATTAGGAGCGCACACGGTTGCTGCTGCTAGTGAGCCGGTGGAAAAAAGACCATCTCAAAAATCACCACAAAAAGAAAAAGCACCGAAAAATCCGGAAGATAAAATGAGCAACAAGATGAAAAAATTCTTCGGAGTGTTTTTTGAATAGCGAATATATTTAACTGAAAAAATAGGAGGACTACTCATGCTAGAATTTGATACAAATATTGATTCGTTAGCAACAATAAAAGTAATCGGAGTAGGCGGCGGAGGAAACAATGCCGTTAACCGAATGATTGAACATGGTTTGCAAGGCGTTGAGTTCATTGCTGTGAATACGGATGCCCAAGCACTTAACCTGTCCAAAGCAGAAGTGAAAATGCAAATTGGCGGCAAGCTGACTCGCGGACTTGGAGCAGGTGCAAACCCTGAGGTTGGTAAAAAAGCTGCTGAAGAAAGCAAAGAACAAATTGAACAAGCTCTTGAAGGAGCAGACATGGTATTCGTTACTGCCGGTATGGGAGGCGGTACAGGAACTGGAGCGGCACCGGTTGTTGCCCAAATTGCCCGTGAACTCGGTGCCCTTACCGTTGGTGTCGTAACAAGACCGTTTACCTTTGAAGGCCGCAAGCGTTCTACTCAGGCTCAGGGCGGAATAGCTTCCATGAAAGAATCGGTTGATACATTGATTGTCATTCCTAACGACCGACTTTTAGAAATCGTTGATAAAAGTACGCCGATGCTTGAAGCTTTCCGTGAAGCGGATAATGTCTTAAGACAAGGTGTACAAGGTATCTCTGACTTGATTGCTGTACCTGGTCTCATTAACCTTGACTTTGCCGATGTGAAGACAATCATGTCCAATAAAGGATCAGCCTTAATGGGTATTGGTGTGGCATCTGGCGAAAGCCGCGCTGCTGAAGCAGCCAAAAAGGCTATCTCTAGTCCGCTTCTAGAAACATCTATTGATGGTGCACAGGGTGTCTTGATGAATATTACAGGCGGAACAAACTTAAGCTTGTTTGAGGTACAGGAAGCAGCTGATATTGTCGCATCTGCCTCTGATCAAGAAGTGAATATGATCTTTGGTTCTGTCATCAATGAGAACCTGAAGGATGAAATTGTCGTAACGGTCATTGCAACTGGCTTCAGTGAAGTTGAACAGGCTCGACCGGCATCCAGACCAAACTTTGGCCAAACAAGACCTCAAGCTAACCCCAATCCTGTGAAAAGAGAAGCACCGAAACGAGAAGAGAGAGAAACCTATTCTCAAGAACCTAGTAGAAGCAGCCAAAGTGGCAGCCAAAATAATCAAGATGAGGCGCTTGATATTCCGACATTCTTAAGAAACCGGAACCGTCGCCGATAATTAAATACAAATTAGCAGAAGGGTGCTCCATATCGTCTTAATGATGACGATATGGAGCACCCTTTTCGCTTTCTGACATGTCGCAATCTCGACAAATAGTGCTGAAATCACAAATAAAAAGAGCTTGTCTGCTTTACAGGAAATGACAACCTTTTAAGTGAATGGGCTGTATAATTTCTAGTATATTCTGCATTATGCAAATAGGTGATGGGTGCATGGAAATATACATTGATGCGATTTGGTTCCTGAATGTTGTATTTGATTCTCTGCTATTGGTTTGGTCGGCGCTGCTGCTGAAGGAAAAGGTCAACTGGATCAGAATGTTAGGAGGTGGCCTGGTAGGCTCATTAATCATTTGGCTGTATATTACGCCTTATGCATTTTTAGCTGATCAAATATGGCTGAAGGGTTGCTTTTCCTTATTAATGGTGCTCGTTGCCTTCGGCTTCAAGGCCCCCGGTATATTTTTGAAACGCCTGCTAACCTTGTATGCAATCACCTTTATGTCTGGCGGCATTCTGCTCGGCTGCTATTATTTTTTTAATTTTAAAGCAGCAGGCTATCTTAATGGTTTTGCTAGCGGCTCTGGAAGCTTCGGTGACCCGATAAGCTGGATATTTGTCATGATTGGATTTCCGCTTGCCTGGCATTTTACGAAGAAGCATATACAGGTCCTCGAGCTAGCCAATTGGAGTGATAAGCAATCAGTCGATTTGCGCATTGTATTGAATGGACTGGAAATTGAGGCGAAAGGACTGGTGGATACAGGGAATCAGCTAATGGATCCTTTGACGGGGTGCCCTGTTTGCATTATCTCGATTCATGGGAAAGAGAAAATTCTTCCAAAAGAAGTTGTGACGATGATTGAGAAGGGTGTAGAGAATATGAGCCATGAGGGTGGAGGTCTGCCTGATGCATGGCAAGGGAAGATGAGGATTATTCCTTGCCGGGTTGTAGGTGAGGATAACCAGCTTTTAATAGGGTTTAAGCCAGATGCACTTTATATTGAAGTCTTAGGAGAATACAAGGAAACATCCAAATGTGTGATTTCTTTTACAAAGCAGCAATTATCATCTGATGGAAATTTTGACGCCATCATTCATCCGAAGCTAGTGCCGGCAGCAAGTACGGTCCATGCCTCATAAGGATGCCAAACAAAGGGAAAGGGCGGTCCTGAAAATGAAAAATATCCGATTTAAGATCTCATACTATTGGACAAAAATCTTAGTTAAGTTAAGAATCAAATCAAAAGAAGTCTATTATATAGGGGGAAGTGAAGCCCTACCGCCGCCGTTAAGCAAGGAAGAAGAAGAGATTCTCATTCATAAGCTCCCAAAAGGGGATGAAACGGCGAGAGCCATCCTGATAGAACGCAATCTCAGACTCGTCGTCTACATAGCGAGGAAATTTGAGAATACAGGCATAAATATTGAGGATCTTATCAGCATTGGCACCATTGGATTAATCAAAGCGGTAAATACATTTAATCCGGAAAAGAAGATAAAATTGGCTACCTATGCATCTCGCTGCATTGAGAATGAAATCTTGATGTATTTGCGGCGCAACAGCAAAACACGTTCGGAAGTTTCTTTTGATGAACCGTTAAACATTGATTGGGACGGAAATGAATTGCTGCTTTCTGATGTGCTTGGAACAGATGATGATATCATTACGAAAAATTTGGAATCTACCATTGATAAGAAACTTCTTTTGAAAGCGCTTGATCAGTTAAATGACCGTGAGAAACAAATCATGGAGCTCCGGTTTGGCCTCGTCGGCGGAGAAGAAAAGACGCAAAAGGATGTTGCTGACTTGCTAGGGATTTCGCAATCTTATATTTCAAGATTGGAAAAGAGAATTATTAAACGGTTACGCAAGGAGTTTAATAAAATGGTTTAATAAGACATTTTATTTTTTTGCCGGAAATAAGAAAGAGCGCTGAGCACTTGCTTTATCCTGCCTAGATTGTCTGCATCTTCATTTTTTTATATGAATATAATTTCTCCCGAGGGAGATACTTTACTTTGTACATCAGTTCCTGCTAGGAGGGAATGGATTGACTCGAAACAAAGTAGAGATATGTGGTGTGGATACATCCAAATTACCAGTATTAAAAAATGAAGAAATGCGGGAATTGTTTAAACAGATGCAGGCGGGTGAGAGAAGCGCAAGGGAAAAGCTCGTCAATGGGAACCTGAGACTTGTTTTAAGCGTCATTCAGCGTTTCAATAACCGCGGCGAATTCGTCGATGACCTTTTTCAGGTCGGATGCATCGGGCTGATGAAGTCTATTGATAACTTCGATTTAAGCCAGAATGTTAAATTCTCAACCTATGCTGTACCAATGATTATTGGGGAGATTCGCCGCTATTTGCGGGATAATAACCCCATCAGGGTTTCAAGGTCGCTTAGGGACATTGCCTATAAGGCTCTCCAGGTCAGGGAACGGCTGACAAGTGAAACATCAAGAGAACCTACGTCAGAGGAAATCGCAAAAGAGCTTAATGTAACGTATGAGGAAATTGTGTTTGCATTGGATGCCATTCAAGATCCTGTATCCTTGTTTGAACCCATCTACAATGATGGAGGAGATCCTATTTATGTCATGGATCAGCTGAGTGATGAGAAAAGCAAGGATAGCACATGGATTAATGAAATTGCGCTTAAGGATGGTATGAGACGTCTAAATGAGCGAGAAAAAATGATACTGAAAAAGCGTTTCTTCCAAGGGAAAACCCAGATGGAAGTAGCAGAGGAAATTGGGATATCCCAAGCACAGGTTTCCAGGCTCGAAAAAGCAGCCATACGTCAAATGAACAAAAATATATAAGAGCGGTTGTCGCAGGCCGAGATTTAAGCGGACAAGTCATTCTTAATTTTTGGCCTGGCATAACAGCAGTTACAGTATGGATGGAGGAGAGTGAATGCTCTCCTCCTCTTTTTTTTGCATGCGTATAATAGGTTTTCGAGCATACCGGCAAGGGAATAGAAAAAGGTGGTATGCCAGGATGTACCTGGTAACGAGGGGTTCTGTATCTGCCTAGAACAGCATATACTGTCATAAATCTCTTTATGTGAATAGGTGGTATCAGCCATGATTAAAATTTCGGAATTCCAGGTAAAAGACATCGTTAATACACTTGATGGAAAGCGGCTTGGTAATGTGGGAGATATTGATATTAATTTGCATACAGGAAGAATTGACAGTATAACGGTCGGAACAGGAAGAATGCTTTCTTTCTTGAACAAAGAAGAGGAAATTGTCATCCCTTGGAATAAGATTAAGATGATTGGCGAAGATGTCATTTTGGTAGAATATCGCCTATAGGAGGCGAGTCAACCAAGTAGAGCATAATATGACGGTTTATGATAAAATGAAAGAAAAAGTCAAGGAGTTCAATAGTGGAATCGTTTGTACGAACATCTGAATCAATTTTATCCATAAGACCATGGACGGATAAGTACCCCAATCTGGCTGCAGGCTTTACGACAAAGGATGGCGGTATAAGCAGGGGTTATTTTCATTCGATGAATCCAGCCTTTCATGTGAATGATTTGGCTGATGATGTTGTCAGCAACAGGAAAATATTGGCCGAGAGAATTCATGTGCCGGCTGAGAAATGGGTCGGGGCCGAGCAAACCCATGAAACGAATATCGTGAAGATAACGGCTTCAGAAGCAGGATTAGGTGCCTTGGATTATGCCACTGCCTTAAAACAGACAGATGGAATGTATACGAAGGAAAACGGCATATTATTGACGCTCTTGTTTGCTGATTGCGTTCCTGTGTTCTTTTTTGCCCCAAAGCATCATCTGGTTGGCGCCGCCCATGCTGGGTGGAAGGGAACAGTTGGAGGAATCTCAAAAGCGATGGTCGAAAAATGGACAAGGGTGGAAGGGATTCCTGCTGAGGATATTTATGTAGCAATTGGTCCATCTATTTGTCCCAAATGCTACATGGTCGACAAAAAAATTATTGACTTGTTAAAGGTAATACTAGAAGAAGAGACAAAAACCGCTTATAATCAAATTACAGAATCACAATTTTCGCTTGATTTAAAGAAGGCAAATGCGTTAATTCTTCATAAATCCGGTATCTTGAATGAGAACATCATCACATCTGAGTTGTGTACAAGCTGCGACGAAACGCTCTTTTTCTCCCATCGGAGAGATTCAGGGAAAACAGGGCGAATGATGGGCTTTATTGGCTTTAAGGAGGAATAAACGTAATGGATGTTGCCAGCAATCTACATAATATTGAAACGCGCATCAATGAGGCAGCGGAGCGAGCGGGACGAAATCCTGGTGACATTAAGATCATCGCGGTTACGAAATACGTTACAGCCGCACGTGCCAAAGAAGCGTATGAAGCGGGAATCCGGAACCTCGGAGAAAACCGTTCAGAGGGTATACTCGCTAAGCGTGAGTTCTTTGATGAACAGCCGATATGGCATTTCATCGGTTCACTGCAAACAAGAAAGGTCAAGAGCATCATTGATAAAGTAAATATTATTCATTCACTTGACCGCATCTCGCTGGCGGAAGAGATCCAGAAAAGGGCAGAAAATCCTGTCGAATGCCTTGTTCAGGTCAATGTCAGCGGAGAAGATACTAAACATGGTATAACCCCTCAAGAAACAATAGAATTTGTTAAACAACTTGCAAACTTTGATAAAATAAGGATCATTGGTTTGATGACAATGGCACCATTAACCGATAATCATGATGTAATTCGTCAATGTTTCAAAGATTTGAAGAACTTGCAAGTTCAAATACAGAACTTATTGTTGCCGTATGCCCCTTGCCGCGAATTATCAATGGGAATGTCAAATGATTTTGAGATTGCTGTTGAAGAAGGTTCAACAATGGTCAGAATTGGAACTGCCCTGGTAGGGAATGAATAAGAAAGAGGTGTAATATATGTCAATCGTATCTAAAGTGAAAACTTTCTTTGCTCTTGACGATGAAGAATATGAATATGAAGAAAATTATGTTCAAGAGGAAGCAACTCCTATGAAAACAAATAAATCAGCCGACCAAGCAAATAAACAGCAAAATGTAGTGAGTTTGCAAAGCGTCCAGAAATCATCGAAATTAGTATTGCTAGAGCCAAGAGCTTATGCGGATGCTCAGGAGATAGCTGATCATCTCAAAAATCGCCGCGGTGTCGTGGTGAATCTTCAAAGGATTTCACCAGATCAGGCTCGCCGTATCGTGGATTTCCTGAGCGGTACAGTGTATGCGATTGCTGGTGATATTCAGCGAATTGGTTCGAATATCTTTTTATGCACTCCTGAAAATGTTGATGTTTCTGGTTCGATTTCTGGTTATGCGCAAGAGGACGAGCTGGAGGATGTAAGGTGGTAGTTAAATAAATGGATTTTATTCTTAGAATTGCAGGCACATTGGTTGAATTATACAGTTGGGCGTTGATTATCTATATTTTAATGTCCTGGTTCCCAGGTGCGCGTGAATCGAGCATTGGTTCAGTGCTCGCCCGTATATGTGAACCATTTCTAGAGCCGTTTAGAAGGATTATTCCGCCGCTTGGCATGATTGATATTTCCCCGTTGGTGGCTATTCTTGTTTTGAATATGGCAGCACGCGGGATTATTGCATTGCAATATTATTTCTAGAAACGAAACTGTAAGCTCCCCCTTAATAAGGATTGGGAGCTTTTGTTTTTCATCAAGGAGGACAGTTGGGATGGATATTTATCAGCATTTTCGTCCTGAGGAGAAGGACTTTATTGACCAAGTCCTTGGCTGGGCAGAGCAGGTTAGGGAGCAATATGCACCCAAATTAACAGATTTTTTAAACCCGCGTGAAGCGGAAATCATTCGGATGTTGATTGGTAAAGAGGGGGATGTCCGTGTTTCTTTTTTCGGCGGGGGAGAGAATGCTGAACGAAAACGCGCCATTTTATTTCCGGACTATTATACACCGAATGAGGAGGATTATGAGATTGCATTCTATCAATTATCCTATCCCTCCAAGTTTGCGACGATCGATCATCGGCAAGTGCTTGGTACACTCATGTCGCTTGGAGTAAAAAGAGAGCTGTATGGTGATATATGGATTGAGGGTGAGACGGTTCAATTTGCTGTCGAAAGAACCATTGCGGCCTATATGGAGGCCAATTTGACAAAAGTCGGCAATATCGGCGTGAAATGTAGATCAATCAGCTCTAATCAACTTATTGAAGTGAATGAATCCTGGAAGGAGCTTCCGATTACGTCATCTTCTCTTCGCCTGGACAATGTAATAGCAAATGCGGTATCCTTCTCTCGTCAAAAGAGCCAAATGCTCATTGGACAAGGACGTGTAAAGGTGAACCATCGTCAGATAGAATCCTCCTCTTACGAATTGAAGCAGGGAGATGTGATTTCCATCCGTGGAACAGGTCGTATAAAAGTGCTGGCCATTGATGGAAAAACGAAAAGAGATAAATGGAAAATCGTCATAGGGTTACAAAAATAATTGAGAATTTAAAAGGTTTATCACCATTCGTGTCGAAAGCATAGTATAATAATGTAGATAAGACTTAGTATTCGGAGGTGCAGTATATGCCATTATCACCGCTAGACATACATAATAAGGAATTCGGCAGAGGATTCCGCGGTTACGATGAAGATGAAGTGAATGAATTCCTCGACCAGATTATTAAGGATTATGAATTGGTCATCAGAGAAAAGAAAGAATTGGAAGACAGAGTCGTAGAATTAGAGCAACGCCTTGAGCATTTCTCAAGCATCGAGGAGACGTTGAATAAATCAATAGTAATTGCCCAGGAAGCTGGGGAAGATGTTAAACGCAACTCACAAAAAGAAGCAAAGCTCATTATGAAGGAAGCCGAGAAGAATGCTGACCGCATTGTAAATGAGGCGCTCTCAAAGGCTAGGAAGATTGCGATCGAGATTGAAGACTTGAAAAAGCAGTCCAAAGTATTCAGAATGCGCTTTAAAATGCTCGTTGAGGCTCAGCTTGACCTCTTGAATAGCGAGGATTGGGATAAGCTTTTGAAATACGATGTAGACGCAACGGAGCTTAATATTGATTTAGAAGAAGAAATGTAAGGTCCTCTTGACTTTTAGGGTGATTATTGAATATAATACATTCACGAATCATTGATAATATGACAAAACGAAGACGGGAACAGTACATGAGCTAATCTTTTTTAGCGAGCCGGGGCAGGTGGGAGCCTGGTAAAAGACGCTGCATGGAAGATCATCCCCGAGTCCGCTCTCGAAGCTCTCGATAGAGTGAGTAGGGAACGGCGAGTCATTCACGTTACGAATTCCAAGCGGAATATCATGTAAGAAC
The DNA here is from genome assembly GCF_002946355.1 of Pradoshia eiseniae. NCBI lineage: Bacteria > Bacillati > Bacillota > Bacilli > Caryophanales > Bacillaceae > Pradoshia > Pradoshia eiseniae. Next base: position 17,604 of record NZ_PKOZ01000006.1, on the reverse strand, counting down.
TGATATTCTATAAGGGTGGTACCGCGGAAATTCAAGCCTTTTCGTCCCTTTACCGGGATGGAAGGGCTTTTTGTATTTTATAAAGATTCCAACTAATATTGGATATCGACTGGAGTGAATGTAATGGAATTAAAAGACACATTGTTAATGCCAAAGACAGAATTCCCAATGCGCGGGAATCTGCCGAACAGAGAACCTCAAATGCAAGAAAAATGGAATGAGGAGGATATTTATAAACAAGTGCAAGAGCGCACGAAAGACCTTCCGAAATTCATTCTTCATGATGGTCCTCCATATGCGAACGGAAACATCCATATCGGGCACGCGATGAATAAGATTTTAAAGGATTTCATCGTCCGCTATAAATCTATGAGCGGCTATCATGCTCCTTATGTACCTGGCTGGGATACACATGGACTTCCGATTGAAACGGCTCTCACAAAAAACAAAAAGGTAAACCGCAAGGAAATGTCCATTGCGGAATTCCGGAAGCTTTGTGAAGAGTATGCGTATACGCAAATCAATAATCAGCGCGAGCAGTTCAAGCGTCTTGGCGTAAGAGGGGATTGGGAAAATCCGTATATCACCCTTAAGCCTGAATACGAAGCAGAGCAAATTAAGGTATTTGGTGATATGGCAAAGAAAGGCTATATCTATAAAGGCCTTAAACCGGTATATTGGTCTCCATCCAGTGAATCAGCACTTGCTGAGGCGGAGATTGAATATCATGATAAGAAATCTGCCTCCATCTATGTTGCCTTTGATGTGAAGGATGGAAAAGGAGTTGTGCCTGAGGACGCGAAATATATCATCTGGACAACAACACCTTGGACTATTCCGGCGAACCTTGGTATTTCCGTACACCCTCGTTTGAACTATGTGGTTGTGAATGCAGAAGGAACTCGTTATATCGTTGCTGAAGCTTTATTGCCATCTGTTAAGGAAACATTAGGATGGGAAACGGCAGAGGTAGAGAAAACGCTTAAAGGAAGCGAGCTTGAATATACAGTTGCTAAACATCCTTTATATGGCCGTGATTCCCTCGTGATGAACGGAGAGCATGTTACGACTGATGCTGGTACTGGCTGTGTCCACACAGCACCTGGTCATGGGGAAGATGACTTCATCATTGGTCAGAAGTATAATCTTGGCGTTCTTGCTCCTGTAGATGAGAAAGGCCATATGACAGCGGAAGCGCCTGGATTTGAAGGGTTGTTCTATGATAAAGCGAATAAGGAAATCACAGATAAGCTAGCAGAAAATGGCGCATTGCTTAAGCTTGATTTCATTACACACTCCTATCCGCATGACTGGAGAACGAAAAAGCCGACTATCTTCCGTGCGACAGATCAATGGTTTGCTTCCATCGACCAAATCAGAGAGCAGCTGCTTGAGCAAATCAAGGCGACGAAATTTGTGCCGGCATGGGGCGAAACACGCCTATTCAATATGGTTCGTGACCGCGGTGACTGGTGTATCTCCCGCCAGCGTGCGTGGGGTGTTCCAATCCCGGTCTTCTATGCAGAAAACGGTGATGCAATCATTACTGATGAAACAATTGAACATGTGGCACAATTATTTAAAGAGCATGGTTCAACGGTTTGGTTTGAAAGAGAAGCGAAGGATCTTCTTCCTGAAGGATTCACTCATGAAGGAAGCCCGAACGGCAAATTCACGAAGGAAACAGATATCATGGACGTTTGGTTTGACTCCGGTTCATCCCACCAATCTGTCCTTGAAGCTAGAGAAGATCTTGAAAGACCGGCTGACCTTTACTTGGAAGGCTCTGACCAATACCGCGGCTGGTTTAACTCATCCTTGACAACAGCTGTAGCAGTGACAGGAAAAGCACCTTATAAAGGCATTCTGTCTCATGGCTTTACACTTGATGGCGAGGGTCGCAAGATGAGTAAATCACTCGGGAACACGGTTGATCCATTGAAGGTTATTCAGCAAATGGGTGCGGACATCCTTCGCTTATGGGTAGCAAGCGTGGATTACCAAGCAGACGTCCGTGTGTCCGACAATATCTTGAAACAAGTATCAGAAGTATACCGCAAGATTAGAAACACCTTCCGTTTCCTATTAGGTAACTTGAATGGATTCAATGCGGCTAGTGATGCGGTAAGCTATGAGAATCTCCGTGAAGTTGATAAATATATGCTCATCAAGCTCAATCGTTTGGTCGAGCAAGTACAAAATGGATATGATCGCTATCAATTTGCCGATGTCTACCATGGTATCAATAACTTCTGTACGCAAGACTTAAGCTCCTTCTACCTGGATTATGCGAAAGATATTCTTTATTGCGATGCAGAAGCAAGTACAGGAAGAAGAGCCATCCAAACAGTTCTTCATGAATGCCTGATTAAGCTTGTGAAGATGGTTGCTCCAATCCTTCCTCATACAGCTGACGAAGTATGGGCATTCATCCAAGACAAAGAAGTGAATAGTGTTCAATTAACAGATATGCCATCTGTTGAAACCTATGAGAATGCTAAGACAATTGAAGAGAAATGGGATCGTTTCATGAACCTTCGAGATGACGTCTTAAAGGCATTGGAAGAAGCGCGTAACGCCAAAGTAATCGGTAAATCGCTTAATGCAAAGGTTACACTATATGTAGATGAAGAAGTGAAGGAATTGCTCGCTGGAATCAAAGAAAGTCTGGAGCAATTATTCATCGTTTCTAAAGTGGAGCTGTCCGGCTCCGTCTATAATGCACCGGAAAATGCCCTTAAATTGGAGCATGCCGCTATTCTTATCGAAAAAGCGGAGGGCGAGACTTGCGAACGCTGCTGGAATATCAGTGAAGAGGTTGGCGCAAATGAAAAACATCCAACTCTATGTGAACGCTGTGCATCAGTCGTAGATGCTGAATATCCGGAATTAGGATAAGGATGTAGAAGCTTTTAGGCCCTTTTTCTTTATGCGAAAAGGGCCTATCTGTTTGTCCAGGTTCGTTTTTTACGAGATGGTATGCTACAATTTTTATGCATGGTTAGGACATTATAAGTAGGCAGGGGGCGGTTTTAAGGTGTTGCGTGTATATTACGGAATTGCCTTGATCATCATTCTGATCGATCAATTGACGAAATGGATGATTGTGAAATATATGGAGTACGGGGAAAGCATTCCTGTCCTTGAGAATATTTTTTATATTACATCACATCGTAACCGCGGTGCGGCATGGGGAATCCTGCAAGGGCAGATGTGGTTCTTTTATATCGTGACAGCAATCGTTATCGTCGGAATTGTGTACTATATCAAAAAATATGCCGCAGATAAGCTGACAGGCGTTTCGCTTGGCCTCATTTTAGGAGGGGCCATCGGGAACTTTATCGACCGCTTATTCAGACAGGAAGTAGTGGATTTCTTCCACATGTATATTTTTTCATACAGCTTCCCGGTTTTCAATATAGCGGACGCTTCCTTGTGCGTCGGTGTTGTCTTACTGATTATCGCGATGTTTATGGAAGAAAGAAGAGCTAAGGAGTTAACGAATGGACAATCAAAAGATACAAATAAGTGAAGAACAAAAGGGGCAAAGGCTTGATAAAATCCTCTCCCTCATCAATGAAGAATGGTCACGCTCGCAGGTGCAGCAATGGATTAAAGCAGGAAATGTACTGGTAAATGGTACTGCCTCTAAAGCGAATTATAAATGCCAGGAAGGCGATTCCATCGAGATTACAATTGAGGAGCCAGAAGAGCTTGATATTACGCCTGAGGATATTCCGCTTGATATTTATTATGAGGATGCGGATGTCATCGTCGTGAACAAGCCAAAGGGAATGGTCGTGCATCCGGCACCTGGGCACACGAGCGGTACATTAGTGAATGCGCTTATGTATCATTGCAAAGATTTATCAGGGATTAATGGTGTCATGCGTCCTGGTATCGTGCACCGCATCGATAAAGACACCTCAGGACTTCTGATGGTCGCAAAGAATGATATGGCTCATGAGAAACTGGTCAAGCAGCTTCAGGAGAAGACGGTGACGAGAAAGTATAATGCACTCGTTCATGGCGTTATTCCGCATGATGCGGGCACGATTGACGCTCCGATTGGACGTGATAAGCGCGATCGCCAAAGCATGACCGTAACGGATGACAATTCCCGCCATGCGGTGACACATTTCCATGTGCTTGAGCGCTTCCGTGATTTCACATTCATTGAATGCCAGCTAGAAACGGGAAGAACACATCAGATTCGCGTTCATATGAAATATATAGGCTATCCGCTTGCTGGAGATCCGAAGTATGGACCGAGGAAGACGGTTGATTTGAATGGACAGGCATTACATGCAGCGGTTCTCGGATTTGTTCATCCGAGAACAGAGGAGTATTTAGAATTTGAAGCCCCTCTTCCAGCTTACTTCATCGAATTTTTGGAAACATTACGAATTGATCGTTGACAAGTGGATGCAGGAAAGAGTATGATTATCCTAATCGAATAAGTCCTTTAATACAGTCCAGAGAGGCTGACAAGGTACGTGATGATACTTGAACATGGCAGAACTATGCCATAATTCTATGTGTATTTAAACTATATCCTTTTGCCTCTGGCAAAAGGATTTTTTATTTTCCGCAGAAAGGATGCTTTTGAATGATAGAAAAAGCTACATTGCTTGATGATAAGGCAATAGCGAGATCGCTAACAAGAATTGCCCATGAAATCATCGAGAAGAATAAAGGTGTGCAGGATTGCGTGCTTATTGGAATCAAGACGCGCGGCATTTTCCTTGCGAAACGGCTTGAACAGCGAATTGCAGAAATTGAAGGAACGAACATCCCTGTCGGGGAGCTCGATATTACGCTATACCGTGATGACTTAACGAAAAATACGGATAGCGGCGAACCGGAAGTGAAAGGAACAGATGTATCCTTCTCGATTGAGGATAAGAAAGTCATTCTTGTCGATGATGTCCTTTACACGGGCCGAACCGTACGGGCTGCATTAGATGCGCTTGTTGACCTCGGGCGGCCGAGCCAAATTCAATTGGCGGTATTGGTGGACAGAGGACATCGCGAACTGCCGATTCGTGCGGACTATGTAGGCAAGAATATTCCTACTGCCAAAAACGAAAAGATTGTCGTGAAACTGAAGGAAATGGATGGCGGCGAACAAGTGGCCATTTATGAATAAGAAACATCCTTTTTAATCGCAGTCCAGAGAGGCTCGCAAAGAGGAGAGTTCAGTAAAATTGAATCATGCTTGAATTCTTCTCCTCGAACATCTTGTTTTTCTTAAATTAGAGGAGGCTTACAAATGGAATTGAATGAAACAACCCAACAACAGGTGGACATCCGGCTCGATGTCCAGGAAAGACCAACAATGAGAGAATGGTTTACCTTGAGCCTGCAGCACCTATTTGCCATGTTTGGCGCAACCGTACTGGTGCCAATCCTTACTGGCCTAGACCCTGGGATTGCGTTATTGACAAGCGGTGTTGGTACACTTGTATATCTATTGATAACGAAGGGACAGATTCCAGCGTATCTGGGCTCATCCTTTGCCTTTATCGCTCCGATTATTGCCTTGAATGAGAACAGTGGAGTGGGCTCTGCACTTGTTGGAGGCTTCTTGGTCGGTATCGTTTATGCGCTTGTCGCCGTGTTTGTCAAGACAGTCGGAACAAAGGCAATTCTGAGATTCCTGCCGCCGGTTGTCGTTGGTCCTGTAATTATGGTCATTGGTCTAAGTCTTGCTTCAACAGCGGTCAATATGGCTATGTATGAAGATTCAACAGCTAAAGTACTTGTTTATAGTTCAACCCATTTAATAATCGCACTCATAACGCTGGGCATTACCATCTTTTGCTCAGTAGTTCTTAAGAACTTCCTGTCGCTGATTCCAGTCTTGATTGGAATAACAGGAGGATATATTGCTTCCTTATTTTTCGGGATCGTTGATTTCCAACCGGTCATCGACGCTCCGTGGTTCCAAATACCAAATTTCACAGTCCCGTTTGTGGATTACACACCACAATTGACGTGGGAAATCATTCTGATGATGGTGCCGATTGCGATTGTTCCTATCTCGGAGCACATCGGGGGACAATTGGTGCTAGGTAAGATTGCTGGCAAGAATTTCGTTGAAAAACCTGGTTTACACCGTTCTTTATTCGGTGATGGGGTCTCTATCATGATTGCTTCATGTTTAGGGGGACCTCCGAATACGACTTACGGTGAGAATATTGGTGTTATGGCCTTAACGCGCGCTTTCAGTGTCTATGTCATTGGAGGAGCAGCATTGTTCGCCGTCGCCTTCGGGTTTATCGGAAAAATTTCAGCACTTATCCTCTCCATACCGTCAGCGGTTATGGGTGGTGTATCTATCTTGCTATTCGGAATTATCGCATCAAGCGGGCTAAGAATGCTGATTGACAGCAAAATTGATTTGTCAGTCAACAGAAATTTGGTTATATCATCTGTCATCCTAATCATTGGTGTGGGCGGAGCATTCCTCAAGCTTACTGAGAATGCCTCGCTCTCCGGAATGGCCCTGGCTGCCATCGTCGGTGTCATCCTTAATCTTATATTGCCTGGAAGAGAGAAAACGTCAACTGAAAGCTAAAGCAGATTGATCATATTTCAAAAACAGGGATAAGATTTAGGGACATAAATCCAATGAGATGTACCTGGATTTGCACCTATTTAAAGGCCCTGATTCGAATTTTCGAATGAGGGCCTTTTTTACAAATAAGATATAATGCGCAGATTTTATGCAGAACATTCGGAAAACAGGAAAGAATAGGAAGGATGAGAAAGATGAAACATTTATTAACCATGAATGATTTATCCATCGAAGAAATTATGGGGCTACTGTCAGATGCAGAGCAATTTGCAAAAGGCGAAACATGGCGGCCAAAACGAAACTACTACATATCCAACCTTTTCTTTGAGCCGAGCACAAGAACGAAATCGAGCTTTGAGATGGCAGAAAGAAAATTGGGTCTAGAAATCATTCCATTTGAAGCCCATACTTCAAGTGTTTTAAAGGGTGAAACCCTATATGATACAGTGAGAACTTTAGAGTCAATCGGAGTTGATTCAGTAGTAATTCGTCATACAGAAGATAATTACTTTGCCAAATTAATACAAAGTGGTGTATATTTATCCATAATGAATGCTGGAGATGGATGTGGTCATCATCCAACACAGTGCTTATTGGATTTGCTGACAATCAAGCAGGAATTCGGGCAATTCAGTGGACTGAAGGTAGCTATTGTTGGTGACATCAGACATAGCCGTGTTGCGAGATCGAATGCAGAAACGTTGAGAAGGCTTGGCGCGGAGGTGGTATTCTCCGGACCGGAAAATTGGGCTAATATAAAAGGCTCCGGAATTGCCTATGAACCAATTGATACGGCTGTGGAAACCGCTGATGTATTCATGCTTCTGAGAATTCAGCACGAACGTCACTCGGCAGGTATGCCGTTGACGAAGGAAGAATATCTTGCTCAATTCGGGCTGACTCTGGAAAGAGAGAGCCGTATGAAACAAAAATGTATAATTATGCACCCTGCACCGGTGAATAGAGGCGTTGAGATTGAGGATGCCCTAGTTGAATGCGAAAGATCAAGAATCTTCAAACAGATGGAAAATGGAGTGTTTGCCAGAATGGCCGCGTTAAAGAATAGCATCGAGCATAAGGAAGGGGCGGGTTTAAATGAAACTATGTATACAAAATGCAAAATTGTTGGCTGAGGATCAAACATTCCAAAAAACCGAGATTGTCATAGAGAACGGTATCATACAAGCAATTGGGAGCAATCTTGATACAAGTGGTGCTGAAATCATTGATGCCAATGGATATCTCCTTTCGCCAGGATTCGTTGACTTGCACGTCCATTTGCGAGAGCCGGGCGGGGAGAAGAAGGAAACCATCGAAACAGGCACGCTGGCTGCTGCAAAGGGCGGATTCACGACTGTTGCTGCCATGCCGAATACAAGACCGGTCCCAGACACGCCGCAGCAAATGAATTGGCTGATTAATAGAATTAAAGATAAGGCCGCAGTACGTGTCCTCCCGTATGCTTCCATTACGGTCAGGGAACTAGGGCAGGAGCTGACAGACTTTAAGGGGCTGAAAGAGAATGGAGCATTTGCCTTCACCGACGATGGTGTTGGCGTACAGTCTGCTGACATGATGCTTCAAGCGATGAAAAATGCAGCTGCGCTGGATATGCCCATCGTAGCTCATTGTGAAGAGAATACGCTTATCCATGGTGGATGCGTCCACGAAGGTATTTATTCCGCTGAACAGAACCTGCCAGGTATCCCGTCCATTTGCGAATCCGTACAAATCGCACGTGATTGCCTTTTAGCAGAGGCGGCCGGCTGTCACTATCATGTGTGCCATATCAGCACGAAGGAATCAGTCAGGGTAGTTCGTGATGCCAAAAGAGCGGGCATACGGGTTACGGCTGAAGTCACGCCTCATCATCTCTTATTATCAGAGGAGGACATCATTGGCACTGATACGAACTTCAAAATGAATCCTCCGCTAAGAGGCGCAGATGACAAGCTGGCCCTGATAGAGGGTCTCTTGGATGGAACCATTGATTTTATCGCAACTGACCATGCTCCGCATACAGAGGAAGAGAAAGCGCAAGGAATGAAGCTTTCGCCATTTGGGATTGTCGGTCTTGAGACAGCGTTCCCACTTCTCTATACGAATCTCGTGAAAAAAGATGTCCTGACATTACAGCAGCTCATCGATTTCTTAACAATCAAACCTGCAGAAGCGTTTAATCTTACATATGGAAAATTAAAGGTGGGGGCACCGGCCGATCTCGTCTTGCTTGATTTGGACAGCGAGTATGAAATCAATCGGGAAGAATTCCTATCTAAAGGAAAGAATACTCCATTTGGGGGATGGATTTGTCAAGGATGGCCTGTATTGACCATGGTCAATGGAAATGTAGTTTGGCAGAAAGGGAGAATGCTAGTATGAAAAGACAGCTCATTTTAGAAGATGGTACGATCATGATTGGCGAAGCGTTTGGCGGAGAAATCGATAAAATCGGCGAAGTCGTTTTTAATACAGGAATGACAGGCTATCAAGAAATCTTGTCTGACCCATCCTATTGCGGGCAAATCATCACGATGACCTACCCCTTAATTGGGAACTACGGAATTAACCGCGATGATTTTGAATCGATCATGCCTAGCTTATCAGGATTAATCGTTAAGGAGGTTGCAGATTTCCCCTCCAACTGGAGAAGCGGCTTTTCCTTGGATGAATATATGAAAATCAAGAATATCCCGGGTATTTCAGGCATTGATACCCGTAAATTGACTAAGATGATCCGGGAGCGGGGAACCGTTAAAGGGGTTATCTGCTCCATCACAAAGGATCCTGAAATGATGCTTCACCAAGTCAGAGCGACTGTGCTGCCGAAAAATCAGGTGCAAAAGGTATCGACGAAGAAGCCTTACCCAAGTCCAGGCAGGGGCTTTCGCGTCATCGTCGTTGATTTCGGAATGAAGCATGGCATCTTACGCGAATTAAATAATCGAGGCTGTGATGTGATTGTGGTGCCTCATAACACAACTGCAGAGGAAATTATGAACTTATGCCCGGATGGAATCATGCTCACGAATGGACCGGGGAATCCGCAAAATGTCCCGGAGGCGATTCAAATGATCAAGGAAGTGCTCGGCAAGGTACCTTTATTCGGAATCTGTCTCGGACATCAATTGTTCGCTCTCGCTTGCGGAGCGGAGACGGAAAAAATGAAATTTGGTCACAGGGGCTCCAATCATCCTGTCAAAGACCTCAAAACAGGCAAGATAGCGCTCACGTCCCAAAATCACGGCTATACCGTCAATGCGGATTCAGTCATCGGGACAGACATGGAAATCACTCATATTGCGCTGAATGATGGCACGGTTGAAGGCCTGAAACATAAAGAATTTGACGCATTTACCGTTCAGTATCATCCAGAGGCATCACCGGGACCAGAGGATGCAAATTACTTATTCGATCAATTTATCGCGATGATTGAACAAGCCAAATTGAAGGAGGCAGCAGCACTATGAGTAAACGTACAGATATCAAATCCATCCTTGTCATCGGATCTGGCCCCATTGTCATTGGGCAGGCAGCTGAATTTGATTATGCCGGTACACAGGCCTGCCTTGCACTGAAGGAGGAAGGTTACCGGGTTATTCTCGTCAATTCCAATCCAGCCACGATCATGACGGACACGGAAATCGCTGATGCTATTTACATAGAACCGCTGACATTAGAATTTGTCAGCAAAATCATTCGCAAGGAAAGACCGGATGCGCTTGTTCCGACACTTGGCGGTCAAACAGGCCTAAATCTGGCTGTTGAACTCGCAAAATCAGGCATATTGGAAGAATGCGGTGTGGAGATTCTTGGTACGAAGCTGTCTGCCATTGAGCAGGCAGAGGACAGGGATCTGTTCAGAAACCTCATGAATGAATTAGGGGAGCCTGTACCAGACAGCGAAATCATTCACAACTTGGATGAAGCCTTGTCATTTGTGGAGATAGTCGGATACCCTGTGATTGTCCGTCCAGCCTATACGCTTGGCGGGACAGGCGGCGGAATCTGCACAAATGAAACGGAATTGCGCGAAATCGTGGCGAATGGGCTGAAGAGCAGCCCAGTCACACAGTGCTTGCTTGAGAAGAGTATCGCTGGATTCAAGGAAATTGAATACGAGGTCATGCGTGACTCAAATGATAACGCAATCGTCGTATGTAATATGGAAAATATCGATCCTGTAGGTATTCATACAGGTGATTCCATTGTTGTCGCACCAAGTCAGACATTAAGCGACCGGGAATATCAGCTCCTTAGAAATGCTTCATTGAAAATCATCCGTGCCTTAAAGATTGAGGGAGGCTGTAATGTGCAGCTGGCACTGGACCCGTATAGCTTCAACTACTACATCATAGAGGTCAATCCGCGTGTAAGCCGCTCATCCGCCCTGGCTTCAAAGGCAACGGGCTACCCAATCGCTAAGCTCGCAGCCAAAATCGCTGTTGGCTTAACATTAGATGAGATGATCAACCCTGTTACAGGAAAAACCTATGCAAGCTTTGAGCCGGCACTGGATTATGTGGTTACGAAAATTCCGAGATGGCCGTTTGATAAGTTTGAGGAGGGTAACCGCATCCTTGGCACTCAAATGAAAGCAACAGGAGAAGTGATGGCCATTGGGCGGAACCTGGAGGAATCCTTGCTAAAAGCCATTCGTTCCCTTGAAGTAGGCATCCTGCACTTTGAGCTTCCAGGGGGGCACAAGGTAAGCGATGCGGAGATTGAGAAACAAATCAAGGTGGCAACAGACGAACGGCTATTCTACATTGCTGAAGGCTTGAAACGCGGCCTGGCGATTGAAACCATTCATGATTGGTGCAAGATTGACCTGTTCTTCCTTTATAAATTCAAAAAAATCATCCAGATGGAAGATAAGGTCAAGCAATCACCATTCGCCCATGAAGTATGTCTTGAGGCCAAGAAAATCGGCTTCTCCGATTATGCGCTTGCCAGCCTGTGGGAGTGCAGTGAGCTTGAAGTATACAAGTGGAGAAAACGAGAGGGAATTCGCCCGGTCTATAAGATGGTTGATACATGCGCGGCTGAATTCGAATCAGAGACTCCTTACTTCTATTCGACCTATGAGGAAGAGAACGAATCACTCGTCACACCGAAAAAGAGTGTGGTCGTGCTTGGCTCTGGTCCAATTCGAATCGGTCAAGGAGTGGAATTCGACTATGCAACCGTTCACTCTGTCTGGGCCATTAAAGAAGCCGGTTATGAGGCAATCATCATCAACAGCAATCCTGAAACGGTTTCAACCGACTTCAGTATATCCGATAAATTATACTTTGAACCGCTTACGATTGAGGACGTGATGAATGTCATCGATCTTGAACAGCCAGAGGGAGTCATCGTTCAGTTTGGCGGACAAACAGCCATCAATCTTGCCTCGGCCCTTGTAGAAAGAGGCATCAAGATCCTTGGTACCTCTCTAGAGGATGTTGACCGTTCTGAAAACCGTGATATGTTTGAGCATGCCCTGTCACAACTTAACATACCTCAGCCAATGGGGAAAACGGCCATGTCAGTTGCGGAAGCCGTAGCAGTTGCCGAAACAATCGGTTATCCAATCCTCGTGCGTCCATCCTATGTATTGGGCGGCCGGGCGATGGAAATCGTCGACCACAAGGAAGAGCTGCTCCATTACATGGAGAATGCCGTAAAAGTCAATCCGAAGCATCCAGTCTTAATTGACCGTTATCTGACCGGGAAAGAGATTGAGGTAGACGCCATTTCTGATGGTGAGACCGTCGTCATTCCGGGCATCATGGAACATATCGAAAGAGCAGGGGTGCATTCCGGTGATTCCATTGCTGTGTATCCGCCGCAAAGTATAACGAAGGAAATCAAGGACCGTATTGTTGATTATACCATCAAGCTTGCCAAAGGACTGAATATCATTGGACTGTTTAATATCCAATACGTCGTCTCTAATAATGAAGTGTATGTCATTGAGGTCAATCCGCGTTCAAGCCGTACGGTGCCTTTCTTGAGTAAAATTACGAATGTGCCGATGGCGAATTTGGCCACGAAAGTGATTCTCGGACAAAAGCTTGCCGATTTTGGCTTTGAGAACGGCATGGTTGAGGAAAAAGCAGGCGTGTATGTAAAAGCACCAGTATTCTCATTCGCAAAACTTCGCCAGGTAGAAATTACTCTTGGACCAGAAATGAAATCAACAGGAGAAGTGATGGGGAAAGATGATACGCTTCATAAAGCTCTTTATAAAGCCTTGGTTGCTTCAGGCATTCATATTAAGCAGCATGGATCCGTTCTTTTGACAGTGGCTGATAAGGATAAGGAAGAAGCGATTAACCTTGCCGGCCGGTTCCATGAGATTGGTTATCGTCTGCATGCAACGAGCGGGACAGCAAAGGTGCTGGAAGAGGCCGGTGTACCTTGCAGCGTGGTTGGTAAAATAGGCGGCCCAGAACCGAATCTTTTGAATCTCATTCAAGAAGGCAATGCGCAATTGGTCATCAACACATTGACAAAAGGCAAGCAGCCTGAGCGTGATGGATTCAGGATCCGTCGGGAATCCGTCGAGAACGGAATCCCATGCTTGACGTCACTTGATACAGCCAATGCTATCCTGACAGTGCTTGAATCCATGACATTTTCAAGCTCGCCGATGAACAAGCTGGAAAAAACAAGGGAGACAGTAAATCTATGATTCAACAGCAGCAGATGACGGTTATCAGCCAGAGATTGATTGCCCCGAATATTTATGAATTGACGATGGAGGGGACACTTGTCTCCTCCATGACAATGCCCGGACAGTTCGTGCATATAAAAGTGTCCAATTCATTCGACCCATTACTGAGAAGGCCAATCAGCATCTGCCAAATCGACCAAGAAGCCTCACGCTTCACGGTCGTATACCGTGCGGAGGGAAAAGGCACGAAGCTATTGGCAGAAAAGGCAGCCGGCGAGAAAGTCGATGTTCTCGGCCCCCTTGGAAAAGGCTTTTCGCCTGATGAGGTTGTGCGAGGCGCAAGGGCCTTACTGATTGGCGGAGGCATCGGAATTCCTCCTCTGCTGCAGCTTTCAAGGGAACTGAATGAAAGAGGAGTGAACGTGACTCATATTCTTGGACTTCGAACGGCCGCAGATGTCTTTTATGAGGAGGCCTTCAATGAGCTTGGTGAAACGATTATTACGACAGAGGATGGCTCTAAGGGGACGAAGGGATTTGTGACAAGCGTGGAGCTTTCGGATGAGTTCGATGTCATCTATACTTGCGGTCCAACCCCAATGTTAAAGGCAGTCATGCAGAAGTATGCGGGCAAAAAGGTGTTCATATCCCTTGAGGAGAGAATGGGCTGCGGAATTGGTGCCTGCTTTGCCTGTGTTTGTAAGACACCTGATGATGGATACAAGAAAATTTGCAGTGATGGACCTGTATTCCGTGCAGAGGAGGTGCTAATTTGATGACAAATTCCTTGAAGATTGATTTGCCAGGATTGCACTTGAAGAACCCGATTATGCCTGCATCTGGCTGCTTCGGTTTTGGGCGCGAATTCAGCAATCTGTATGATTTGAGCAAGCTCGGGGCAATTATGATCAAATCAACGACACTTGAACCGCGTTTTGGCAATCCGACTCCGCGCGTGGCTGAGACGAATGCCGGTATGCTGAACGCGATTGGCCTGCAGAATCCCGGGCTTCATAAGGTGATGGCTGAAGAGCTTCCATGGCTCGATACATTTGATGTCCCGATTATTGCCAATGTGGCTGGTACAGCCATGGAGGACTACGTGGAAACAGCGAAGGAAATCAGCAAGGCACCAAACGTCCACGCCCTTGAACTGAATATATCCTGCCCAAATGTAAAATGCGGCGGAATCCAATTCGGTACCGACCCAGAGACGGCCAAGGAACTGACGAAAGCAGTCAAAAACGTCTCAGAGGTGCCTGTCTATGTGAAGCTTTCACCAAATGTCAGTGATATCGTGTCCATTGCTAAGGCAGTAGAGAGCGGCGGGGCCGATGGCCTGACGATGATTAACACGCTTGTCGGCATGCGCATTGATTTAAAAACGGCAAAGCCGGTTTTAGCCAATAAGACTGGGGGCTTGTCAGGTCCGGCGATTAAACCTGTAGCCATTCGTATGATTCATGATGTGTCGCAAAATGTGTCCATTCCGATCATTGGCATGGGAGGAATCTCAACTGCGGAGGATGTATTGGAATTCTTCCTTGCGGGCGCTAGTGCTGTCGCAGTGGGTACGGCGAATTTCGTTAATCCGTTCGTTTGCCCGGAAATTATTGATACCTTGCCTGAGCTGTTAACATCACTCGGATATGAGCATATTTCAGAATGCACGGGAAGGAGCTGGAGGAAGCATGAACAATATACCGGTTATCGCCCTTGACTTTGCTGGGAAGGAAGAGGCCCTGCAATTATTAAAATGGTTCCCAGATGAAAAATTAGCGGTGAAGATTGGAATGGAGCTTTATTATGCGGAAGGTCCTTCTATCGTGACTGCCATTAAGGCAATGGGGCATGACGTCTTTTTGGATTTGAAATTGCATGACATCCCTAACACCGTTAAAAAAGCCATGGAGCGGCTTGCTGGGCTTGGGGCTGATATGGTCAATGTGCACGCAGCGGGCGGGCAGGCCATGATGGAAGCGGCATTGGAAGGACTAGATAAAGGAACTTCACTAGGACAAAAGAGGCCATTATGCATTGCTGTTACGCAGCTGACAAGCACGACAGAGTCGCAGATGCAAAAAGAACAAATGATCCAAGGATCTTTAAGCGAAAGTGTGCTGCACTACGGGAAACTTGCCAAGACAGCCAAGCTTGACGGAGTTGTTTGCTCCGTTCATGAAGCCTATGACATACATAAAAGAGTAGGGATGGATTTTCTAACGGTGACTCCAGGAATCCGTTTGGCAGATGATGAAAAGGGTGATCAAAAACGAATTGCAACCCCATCAGAAGCACGAAAACAAACGAGTGACTTTATCGTTGTCGGCAGATCAATCACAGAAGCGGCAGATCCGCGGGCAGCCTATCATACAATCTTACGAGAATGGGAGAGAGCGCTATGAGCAAACAAGCAATTGCAGAGCATTTATTATCCATTAAGGCCGTATCGCTGAAGCCGAACGACCCGTTCACTTGGTCTTCCGGATTGAAATCGCCCATTTATTGCGACAATCGCTTGACCATGTCCTACCCGTCTGTACGGAAGGAAATTGCCCAAGGGCTTGCGGAGCTTATTCAGAAAAACTTCCCGGATGCTAACGTCATCGCAGGAACGGCAACAGCGGGAATCCCTCATGCTGCATGGGTCAGTGAAATCCTCGACCTTCCAATGGTCTATGTACGCTCCAGCGCAAAAGGACATGGAAAAGGAAACCAAATTGAAGGAATCGTTCAGGAGGGTGATAAGGTTGTTGTGGTGGAGGACTTGATCTCTACTGGCGGAAGCTCCATCAAATGTGTTCGGTCGTTGAGGGAGGCAGGCTGTGTTGTCGAAGGAGTCGTCTCCATTTTCACCTATGAATTGGAAAGAGCGAGGGAAGCATTTACGGAAGCGGATATCCCTTACTTCTCGCTTACTGATTTCTCAACATTGACCGAAGTGGCGAAAGAAAAGAAATTCATCTTAGAAGATGAGCTCGAAAGTTTAAGACGATGGAAGGGTAATCCTGGAGAGTGGGGGAAATAAAACAGCAAGCTCAACATGAGCTTGCTGTTTTTTTACGGAGTCATTCAAATGTCTCTTTACAATTCTGTTTAAATTTAGTAACATTTAAGTAATTACTTAAATACTTATATTGTGAGCAGACTAAAAAGCGGGGATAAAGATGAACGATACCTTTAAAGCATTATCAGACCCAACGAGAAGAAAAATTCTGGACTTATTAAAAGACGGGGACATGACTGCCGGTGAGATTCACCAGCATTTTAACATGTCTAAGCCAAGTATCTCCCAGCATCTGAAAATCTTAAAGGGAGCGGGCCTTGTCCATGATATCAAAAAAGGCCAGTATGTCTATTACTCGCTTAATACTACCGTTTTGCAAGAGCTGATTTCGTGGGTTTACGATATTACAGGCTCAGAGAAAAAAATTTAAGAAAATGGGGGGGATTATATGAAAAAACATTTATTGCCCATCAGCCTTATAACCATCTCTTTCTTTACATGGCTATTCTTCTACCCATCTTTGCCAGAACAGATACCAATTCATTGGTCAATTGGTGAAGGGCCTGATGGCTATCAATCCAAGGTGATGGCCTTAATCACATTGCATGTTCTCATGATCGGCATCTACCTGTTACTGACTGTTATACCGAAAATTGACCCGAAGAAAAAGAATTACCAATATTTCTCGAAGGCATATTCAATCTCTATTCTAAGTATGATGGTCTTTTTCTTTTTGATTAACATGCTTATTCTCCTTTTCTCGCTCGGTTATGATATCCCGATGGAAAGTCTGGCAGGACCGCTCGTCGGCCTTTTATTCTTGATTATGGGCAATTATATGCAGCAGGCAAAGCAAAACTTCTTCTTTGGAATCCGCACCCCATGGACCTTGATGGATGAAACCATCTGGAGAAAAACACACCGGCTCGGCGGCAAGCTATTTATGGTGGGTGGTATCATTATGATGCTTACTTTATTCCTGCCGGCTCGCTATGAGATGTTCATCATTTTATCTGTCACAGCGATGGTCGCGGCGGTGCCGACAGGGTATTCTTATATGCTTTTTCGAAAATTAGATAGTCAATCATGAATGTAATGAAGCTCCCGGCTGAGGCAGGGAGCTTTTTGTATATATGAAGTGATTTCAAAAGAACGAAATAGGGTGGATGAACGATGGGGAAAGCCAGGCAAAGCCCCCCCCTTCGCCCAGGCTATGTGTAAGAAGGTGGGGAAAGGGTGGACGAAAGATGGGGAAAGCCAGGCAAAGCCCACCCTTTCCAGTCAAGTCCATATTCTTGTGTAAAATTAAAAACAATGTTTATTGGATGTGAAAATAAAACTTCTCCATTGATCTAT